>DATABZ010000001.1:0-10614 GCA_036259315.1 Gemmatimonadales bacterium
TGAAGGGCCCTGGGAGACTACCAGGTTGATAGGGCGCAGATGCACGGAGGGAAACCTCTTCAGTCGAGCGCTACTAATCGCCCGTGAAGTTTGATCTCTTCGATCGATTCCCCGCATGACATCATCCATCCGTCGCTTGTCGTCTCTTTGGCTGACGACTAGCGCGCAGGGGCCACACCCGTTCCCATTCCGAACACGGTAGTTAAGCCCTGCAGCGCCGATGGTACTGCCACTGAGAGGTGGTGGGAGAGTAGGCCGTCGCCAGCCTCTTCTTGCGAAGCCCGGCGCTCCGATCGGAGTGCCGGGCTTCGTCGTTTTCAGGCCCTCGACCCGTACCGCACCCGGCGGCTCGAGAGTAACCTTCCCCGCACCCAGCACAGGATCCTGGTACCTCGTGCCCCAGGCCGGCCACGTCGCCCTCGCCGGCGCCCCCAACGTCGGCAAGTCGTCGCTCCTCAACACCCTCGTCGGGGTGCACCTGGCGATCGTGAGCCCGAAGGCCCAGGCCACCCGGCTGCCGGTGGTCGGTCTCCGCACCGAAGGGGAGGTCCAGTACGTCTTCCACGATCTCCCGGGCCTGCTCGAGCCCGCCTATCTGATGCAGGTGCGCATGCGCGAGCTCGCGCTCGAAGCCTTGGCGCGCATGGACGTGATCCTCCACCTCCACCCAGCCCCCGACGCCCCGGCCCCTCCGTTTCAGGATCTCGCGCGGCTCGACCAGGCGCCGCCGGGGCCTGTCCTGACCGTCTATACCAAGGCGGACCTCGTCCCCCGTGCCCGGCGCGAGGAGCTGGCTCGCACCGGTCTGGTGGTCTCCGCGGCCACCGGAGAGGGAATCGAGCCGCTCCTCGAGCGCATCCGCGAGCACCTCCCGGAGGCCGAGTTTCCCTACGACCCCGAGGACGTCGGCACCCAGCAACTTCGCTTCTTCGTGGTCGAATACCTCCGAGAGGCGGCGTTCGAGCTCCTGGGCGACGAGCTGCCGTACAGCTTCACGGCGGAGGTCGAGGAGTTCCGCGAGGTCGAACGCCCCGTATACATTCGAGTCACGCTGTACGTCGAACGGGAGTCGCAGAAGGGCATCGTGATCGGCCGCGGTGGGCGCACGCTCGCGGCCATCGGTACGCATGCGCGGGCACGCCTGGAAGAGCTGCTCGGCGCCCCGGTGTATCTCGACTCCTGGGTCAAGGTCCTGCCCAACTGGCGCCGCAACTCCGCGGCGCTCACCAGGCTTGGGTTCCCCGAGCCGAGGGAGTCCCGATGACGCTCGCCCCCGATCTGCTCGAGATCCTGGTCTGCCCCAAGTGCAAGGGCGACCTGGAGTACCGCACGCAGCCCGAGTCGCTGGTCTGCCACCGATGCCGCCTGGTGTACGCGGTGGAGGACGACATTCCCATCATGCTCATCGAAGAAGCCAAGCCGCTCGATTGACTTGCCGGGCCGAGCGCCCTAAGTTAGCTAGCTGTAAACCCTTACGAGAGGCCAGGGTGCGGACTCGCCCGACGATTCTCTTCTACTCGCCGGACGGCTGCCCGGTGCCGGCACTGGTCCGCCAGTGGGCCTCGGCCAACGCCTTCCCGCTCCTGGTGTTCAGCCGCCCGGACGAGGTCGAGGCCATCGTCCTCCGCGGACACCCCTGCATGCTCTTCGTGGACGGCAACGGCGCACGCCACGAAGGCGTCGGGCTCGTCCGCCGCCTGAAGAGCGACGCGTTTACCGCGATCGTGCCGGTGACCGCCCTGGCCGGTGACCACCATCCCGAGCAGGTGCAGGCCTGGTTCGCGGCCGGGGCCGATGAGGTGATCAGCAGCCTCTTCTCGCCGGCGGAGCAGCGTTCCCGGCTCGACGCCATGCTCGTGCGCACCGAGCGCGATGTGTCGGTCCATCCCTCCACCAGGCTGCCCGGGACCACCGAGATCGAGCGCGAGATCCGCCGCCGCCTGGAGTCGGACCAGGAGTTCGCCGTCTGCTACGCCGATCTGGACCACTTCAAGGAATTCAACGACCGCTACAGCTACTACGACGGCGATCGCGTGATCTATCTGCTCTCGCGAATTCTGCACGACGTGGTGAAGGGGCTGCTCGGCGCCCGCGGCTTCGTCGGGCATATCGGCGGTGACGACTTCATCTTCATCGTGCCCCTGGCCGACGTCAGCCCCGTGTGCAGCGAGATCCTCGACGTGTTCGACACGTTGATACCGCTGCAGTACAACGAGCAGGATCGCCGCGCGGGCTATTTCTTCGGCAAGGACCGCCGCGGCCAGCTGCACCGGGTGCCGCTGATGACGCTTTCCATCGGCATCGTCAGCAACCGCCACCGGAAGTTTGCGCATCCGGCGCAGGTGAGCGAGCTTGCCACCGAGATGAAGAGCTACGCCAAGACGCTGCCGGGCTCGGTCTTCGTGGTCGACCGGCGCCAGGGCACCGAGGGCGACGAGCGCCAGGGATCAGGAGCCAGGGAACTGTCGTGAGGACGAGTCCATGAACGTCACGTGTCCGAACTGTGCCACCGTCTACCGGGTCGACCCCGCCAAGGTCCCCGAAGCCGGGGTGCGGGCCCGCTGTGCCGTCTGCAGCGCCGTGTTCGCGGTGAGCCGCGAGAACCGGGGCTCGTCCACGCCGTCGGTTCCGACGGCGTCGCCCGCGGTGGCCGGCGCTGCACAAGCAGGCAGCGCCGCCGGCCGCGTAGCGGCGGGGCCCACTTCTCCTGCTCCGGCCGGACCCCCGGCGCCGCCGGCGGCCGTTTCCAGGCCGGCCGCGCCAACCGCTTCCTCGTCTACACCTCCGAAGCCGGACTACTCGACTCCCGCGGCGGGCGCTCCCCCGGCGGCCTCCGTGCCGGCGGCCTCCGTGCCGCCCCCCATTCCTCCGCGTCCTATTGCACCGCCCGCGACGCCCTCCCGGCCGCCCACGGCGCCCGTTGCCGGCTCTCACGGCGGCGCCGGCCTTCCCCCGCGCCCGGCTGCCCCGACCCTGAGCCAGAGGACGGCCGTGCCGCCGCCTCCTGCAGGACCGGCGGCAGTGCCTACGGCGCAATCGTCGGCTCCACTCTCAGCGCAATCGTCACCTCCGCCTTCTACACCGCCGGCGGCTCCGCCTGCCGCGTCGCCCTTCCAGGTGCCCGCCGCGCGGCCCCCTGCGGCCCCCGCCGGGCCGGGTGGACGCCCGGTGAATCCCTTCCTCTCCCAGGACCCCTCGCTCAAGGCGCGACGGCTCGCCCGGGCGCTCGTCTCGGACATCGTCGTGTACCATCCGGCGAAGCGGCAGGAGGGTATCCGGGACGGGAACCTCAAGGAGCTCTTCGAAGAGGAGATCAAGAAGAGCTGGGAGGAGTATACCGAGCAGGTCGGCCGCGAGGTCGCGGAATCCACCGGGTACTTCCGGGAGGCGCTGAACGAGATCCTGGCCGGCGGGCGGCAGGTGTTCTAGCGGTCACTCCACGCGATGCTCGCTCCGCTTAACTTTCGGCAACTCCAACCAGTGAGCGCGAGCATGGCCGAACTGCTTGAACGACTGACCGAGCTGCAGCACCGGGTTGCCGAGCTCCGAGACTTTCTTTGACCTCCCAGCCAAGCTCGAGCGCCTGACCGCCCTGGAGGCACGTCAGGCCGAAGCCGGGTTCTGGGCCAACCCCGACGCGGCCCGCGCCTCCGTTCAAGAACTCAAGACCCTGAAGGCCTGGGTCGTCCCCTACGAGAACCTGAAGCAGCGGATCGAAGGCGCGGTCGAGATGGCCCAGCTCCTTGCCGCCGAGCCGGATCCCGGGATGGAAGCCGAGCTGGTGCGGGAGGCCGATGAGCTCGCCAGCGGCGTGGAGGCGTTCGAGCTTCAGGCGATGCTCCAGGGGCCGGAGGACAGCCGGGACGCGCTGCTCACCATCCACCCGGGTGCGGGCGGCACCGAATCCCAGGATTGGGCCGAGATGCTCATGCGGATGTATGTCCGGTGGGCGGAGCGGCACGGGTTCGAGGTGAGCATCCTCGATCTCCTGCCGGGTGAGGAGGCGGGGATCAAGTCGGTCTCGATCGAGATCAAGGGCGAGTACGCCTACGGCTACCTGAAGGCCGAGAAGGGTGTGCACCGCCTGGTGCGGATCTCGCCCTACGACTCGCAGGCCCGGCGGCACACGTCGTTCGCCTCCGTCTTCGTGTACCCCGACGTCGACGACACCATCGAGATCGACCTCCGGGAAGAGGACATCCGGATGGATGTTTTCCGGGCGTCCGGCGCCGGCGGCCAGCACGTCAACAAGACCTCGTCGGCGGTCCGCCTGACGCACGTGCCGACGGGCGTGGTCGTCTCGTGCCAGCAGGAGCGCAGCCAGACCAAGAACCGCGCGACGGCCATGAAGATGTTGCGGGCGGCTCTCTATCAGCGAAAGTTGGAGGAGCAGGAGGCGGCGCGGGCGGTCGTCGAGGCCACCAAGACCGACAACTCCTGGGGCAACCAGATCCGGTCCTACGTCTTCCAGCCCTATACCATGGTCAACGACCATCGGACGGAAGTGAAGGTCGGCGACGTCCAGCGGGTCATGGACGGCGATCTCGACGAATTCATCCAGGCGTATCTGAAGCGCTTCGGGGGCAAGGCGGCGTGAGCGCGGTGGAGGAGCGAACCTATGTCGAGGCGGCCCGGCGGGAGAAGCGGGCCGCCCTCGAGGCGAGCGGGATCCCCGCCTTCGCCTACCGCTACGAGCGCTCGCACTCGGTGGCGGAGGCACGGGAGCTCTATCGCGACGAGATGGGCGACCAGGGGCCGTACGTGTCCCTGGCCGGCCGCATCGCCTCTCTTCGGGTCCAGGGCAAGACCAGCTTCGTCGATCTGGAGGACGGCTCGGCCCGGATCCAGCTCTACCTGCGACGGGACGAGCTCGGTGAGCATTATGACCTTCTCGACCATCTCGATCTGGACGATCACATCGGGGTGCGGGGGCGGCTCTTCCGCACGAGGCGCGGCGAGCTGAGCGTCCGGGCCGGCGAGATGTCGCTGCTCGCCAAGTCGCTCCGGCCGCTGCCGAGAGGCAAGACCCAGGCGAGCGAGGACGGTGCGGTGACGTTCGGGGGTTTGGCCGACCCCGAAGTGCGATATCGGCAGCGGTACGCCGACCTCGCGGTGCACCCCGAGGTCCGCGAGGTGTTCCGCCTGCGCGCCCGGGCCATCAGCTGGATCCGCCGCTTTCTCGACGAGCGGGACTTCCTCGAGGTGGAGACCCCGATCCTCCAGCCCCTCTACGGCGGGGCGGCGGCCCGGCCGTTCGTCACCCACCACAACGCGCTCGACATGCCGCTCTATCTGCGCATCGCGGACGAGCTGTACCTCAAGCGACTGCTGGTGGGCGGGCTCGAGCGGGTGTACGAGATCGGCCACGATTTCCGGAACGAGGGGATGGATCGGACGCACAATCCCGAGTTCACCATGCTGGAGGTCTATCAGGCCTACGCCGACTACACCGACATGATGGATCTCACCGAGGCGCTGGTGTCGGGGGTCGTGGAGCACTGCCTGGGCACCCGCACGCTCGAGCGGGGCGGGGTGACCCTCGACTTCACGCCGCCCTTCCGGCGAGTGAGCTTCATCGAAGGGGTGCGGGAGCGCTGCGGGCTCGACCTCCGCACCGCGTCGGAGGTCGAGATGCGGCGGGTACTCGTCGAAGCCGGAGAGTCGGCCGAAGCGGTCGGGGAGATGAGCGGCGGGAAGCTCCAGGACGAGGTGTTCAAGGTGACGCTCGAGCCCCACCTGATCCAGCCGACCTTCGTGCTGGACTATCCCAAGCCCCTCTCGCCGCTGGCCAAGGAGCACCGGAGCGACCCGGCGCTCACCGAGCGGTTCGAGCTCTTCGTGGGCGGCCGTGAGCTCGCCAACGCGTTCAGCGAGCTCAACGATCCGGACGACCAGCGGCGACGGTTCGAGGACCAGGTGCGGCAGCGCGCGGCGGGCAACGAGGAGGCGCATGCCTACGATGCCGACTACATCCGGGCGCTGGAGTACGGGATGCCGCCGGCGGGAGGCATGGGCCTCGGCATAGACCGGCTGGTGATGGTGATCGCCGACCAGCCCTCGATTCGGGACGTGATTCTCTTTCCCGCGATGCGGCCGGAGGAGGGCTGATGGCCGACCTTCGGAGCGGTCTGCGCGAGCTCGCCCGGACCTTTCGCCTCCCCTCGAAGCTGGAGTGGCGCATCGCCCGGCGGTACCTGCGCAGTCGGCGCGGCCGGCGGACCGCTTCGCTCAACACCGTCATCTCGACCGGCGGGGTCGCGGTCGGGGTCACGGCGCTGATCGTGGTGCTCGGCGTCATGAACGGGCTGCGGAACGATCTGCGGGAGCGGATTCTGGTCGCCAACCCGCACCTCCGGGTCCTCACCTACGGGGCCGGGCTTCGGGTGGACGATTGGCGCGAGTCGCTCGAGCTCATTCGCAAGGAGCCCGGGGTCGTGGCGGCGGCACCCGAGGTCATCAGCCAGGCCGGCATCACCGCCGGAGAGGACTACGGGGAAGGCGTGAACCTCCTCGGCTTCGACCCGGACACCGGGGCGGTGTCGGTGACGTCGCTCCCGCGCTCGATCGCCAAGGGCGACCTCTCCTTCAGGACGACCAAGTCCGGCGTGGACGGCGGGATCCTGCTCGGCACGCGGCTGGCAGGGCGGCTGTCGGTGTACCCGGGCGACGTCGTCACCCTCGTGCCGGTCACCCAGGCCAAGATGAACCCGGCGCTCGGTGTGGCCGTGCCGCGGTTCTGGAAGTTCGAGGTCACCGGGCTGTTCGATACGGGGATGTTCCAGTACGACAATCAGTTCGTGGTGATGTCGCTGGACAAGGCGCAGGAGTTCACGGGACTGGGGGAGGCGGTCTCCGGGATCGCCGTGCGGGTGGAGGATCCCGACCTCGCGCCCCGGATCGGGGAGGCGCTGGAGAAGCGGCTGGGATACCCGTACCGCGCACTCGACTGGCAGACCCAGAACGCGAGCCTGTTCAGCGCGCTTCAGCTCGAGAAGCTCGCCATGGGACTGATTATTTTCTTCATCATGGTGGTGGCCGCCTTCAACATCGTCGGAACCCTCACCATGGTCGTGACCGACAAGACGAAGGAGATCGGAATCCTCCGGGCGATGGGGCTCACCTCCCCGGCCGTCGCCAGGGTGTTCCTGATCCAGGGCGCGGTGATCGGACTGGTGGGGACGATGCTCGGGCTGCTCATGGGGCTCGCCGTGGCCTACATCGTGGACACCTCGGGGTGGATCAGGATCAATCCGGCGGTGTACTTCATCGACCACCTGCCGGTCCATGTGGAGCCTCTGGACGTGGTCATCGTGGTGGGCGCCAGCATTCTGATCGCCGTGCTCGCGACGATCTACCCCTCGCGGACGGCGGCGAACCTCACGCCGGTCGAGGCGATCAGGCACGAATGAGCGCCATCCTCGAGGCGGCCGGGCTCCGCAAGGTCTATCAGGGGGGCGATGGTCTCCCGATCGAAGTGCTGGCGGGGGTGGACCTGTCGGTGAACCGCGGCGAGTTCGTCGCGATCGTGGGCTCGAGCGGCTCCGGCAAGAGCACGCTGCTCCACCTGCTCGGCGCGCTCGACACGCCGTCCGCCGGGAGCGTCTACCTCGACGGGCGGTCCTACGGCGACCTCGAGCCGGACGACCTCGCGACGATCCGGAACCGGAAGATCGGCTTCGTGTTCCAGTTCCACCACCTGCTCCGGGAGTTCACCGCGCTCGAGAACGTGATGTTGCCGCTGCTCATTGCCGGCGAGGACGACGCGAAGGCCCGGTCGCGCGCGGAGGAGCTGCTCGCGGCGGTCGGCCTCGCGGGGCGCATGTCCCACCGCCCGGCGGCCCTCTCCGGCGGCGAGCAGCAGCGGGCCGCGGTGGCGCGGGCCCTGGCGGCGGACCCGCTGGTCGTGCTGGCGGACGAGCCCTCGGGCAACCTCGACGCGGGCAACAGCGAGCGGCTGCACCAGCTCTTCGCCCGGCTGTCCCGGGAGTTCGAGACGGCGCTCGTGGTGGTGACCCATAACCGAAGCCTGGCGGCCCGTGCGGACCGCGTGCTCTCGCTCGAGGGCGGGCGGCTGGTGCCGCTCGCCAGCGTGGAGTCGATGCCCTGATGTTTTGCGATCAATGCCACGAGCGTGAGGCGGTCATCCATCTCACCCAGATCGTCAACGAGCAGGTGACGACCCTGCACCTCTGCGAGCGCTGCGCGGCGGAGAAGGGGGTGGAGAGTCCCGGCAACGTGGTGAAGACCCCGCTGGGCAGCTTTCTCGCGGCCATGGGCAAGAACCTCCCCGAGGTCGCGCCGGCGCCGCGGGCCGGGGACAGCTGTCCCCGCTGCGGCGGTTCGCTCGAGGACTTCCGGGAGAGCGGCCGCCTGGGATGTCCCGAGTGCTACCGCGCCTTCGAGACGCCGCTTCGGGACCTGCTGCGTCGGCTGCACGGCTCCACGCACCACGTGGGCGAGCGGTACGCCGACCGCGGCGGTGCGCCCGCGGAGAGCCGGATCGACACCACGGACCTGCGCGAGCAGCTCCGCCTGGCGGTGGAGACCGAGAACTTCGAGCTGGCGGCCGAGCTGCGCGACCGACTGCGGGTGCTGGAATGATCGACCTGAGCCTGCTGACCGACGGCGGGGTGGGCTGGCTCGACGCGAGCGGGCCTTCGAGCCACCTGGTGCTCTCGACCCGCATCCGGTTGGCGCGAAACCTGGCCGGACGGGTGTTCCAGGCGCGGAACTCCGAGACCGAGCGCGAGGACATCCTGGCCCTGGTGGAGCGCGCCGCCCGGGAGTCGGTCCTGCTGCGCCGGGCGACGAAATTCAGGTTGGACCGGCTCGAGCGCACCGACCGCCTGCTGCTGCACGAGCGGCACCTGGTGAGCAAGGAGCTCGCGGGTCTCGACGGCGAGGGACGGGTGCGTTCCGGGGCTTCGGTCCTGGTGCAGGACCGGATCGGCGTGATGCTGAACGAGGAGGACCATCTCCGGATTCAGGGGCTGCATTCGGGCTTCGCGCTCGAGGCGGCCTATGCCGAGGTGGATCGGCTGGACGCCGAACTGGGACAACGACTTGCTTTCGCATTTCACCCGGAATTCGGTTATCTTACCTCCTGCCCGACCAACGTGGGCACCGGCCTGCGGGCCTCGGTGCTCATCCACCTCCCTGGCCTGGTGCTCACCAAGGAAATCTCGAAGGTGTTGCAGGGCCTGGCTCAGGTGGGGCTGACCTTCCGGGGACTGTACGGCGAGGGCAGCGAAGTCGTCGGCAATTTCTTCCAGTTGTCCAACCAGACGACCCTGGGCAGCTCCGAGCACGAGCTGCTGGATCATCTGGGCAAGATGGTTCGTCAGGTCATGGACTACGAGGAGCAGGCGCGGCAGGTCCTGCTGCGCGACGCTCCGGCGATCATCGAGGACAAGGTCTGGCGTGCGTACGGCCTCCTGCGCTATGCGCGGGCACTCTCGTTCGAGGAGGCCATGAACCTGTTGAGCGGCGTGCGGCTGGGTGTCGGCGTCAATCTGATCCCCGACGTCGCGATGTACACCCTGAACAAGCTGCTCGTGTATACCCAACCGGCCCACTTGGCGGTGGCGGAGGGAGTGGCGCCGACCGATGCCGATCTGCCGATCCGGCGGGCACGGTTCGTGCGCAAGGTGTTGGAATCCGAAGTGGGGCGCCGTGGATGAGCCTCGGCGACGGCATTCGGAGTGAGCTACGTGGGGCACCGCAATGAACGGCTACAACTTCACTGATCGGGTCCGTAAGGTCCTGCAGATGGCGCGGGAGGAGGCGGCGCGTCTGCACCACGAATACGTCGGGACCGAGCACATTCTGCTCGGCCTCATCCGTGAGGGTGAGGGGGTGGCGGCGGCCGTCCTCACGAATCTCAACGTCGACCTGGAAGACATCCAGCAGAAGATCGAGGAAACGGTGAAGAAGGGGAAGGCGGCCGCGGCCGCCGGGCCCGATCTCCCGTACACCTCCCGGGCCAAGAAGGTACTCGAGCTCGCCATGACCGAAGCGCGCGAGCTCAACCACTCCTACGTGGGCACCGAGCACCTCCTGCTCGGCCTGCTGCGGGAGGAGAAGGGCATCGCGGCCCAGGTGCTCACCGACGCCGGCGTCAACCTGGAGCAGTCCCGGGCCGAGACCCTGCGGCTCCTGGGCAGCGACATGCCGCAGGCCTCCGCGGGCAGCACCGGCGGCCAGCCCAGCGCCGCGCCCAAGTCGGAGAAGAAGTCCAAGACTCCGGCGCTCGATCACTTCTGCCGCGATCTCACCCAGCTCGCCGCCGAAGGTCAGCTCGACCCGACGATCGGTCGCGCCAAGGAGATCGAGCGGGTCATGGAGATCCTCGCGCGCCGCAAGAAGAACAATCCGGTGCTGATCGGCGAGCCGGGCGTGGGCAAGACGGCCATCGTCGAGGGGCTCGCGCTCCTCATCGCGAACGGTCTCTGCCCCGACGTGTTGCGCGACCATCGGGTGCTCTCGCTCGACATGGCCGCCGTCATCGCGGGCACCAAGTACCGGGGCCAGTTCGAGGAGCGGCTCAAGGCGGTGATGAACGAGATCGCCCAGAACAAGCAGATCATCCTGTTCATCGACGAGCTGCACACCCTG
>DATABZ010000002.1:0-3169 GCA_036259315.1 Gemmatimonadales bacterium
CTCGTCCAGCCGGTACTGGCGCAGGAAGCGGCCCACCGGGGTGACCCGGGGATCGTCCTGGGTGGCCCAGACCGCGCCGCTCTCGCGCTCGGCATCGACCCGCATCGTGCGGAACTTGTAGATCGTGAACGGCTGCCCGCCGAGGTCGCGGGTGCGCCGGGAATTCGGGCGCGAGCCCGCCAGTCGGCGATCCAGTCCCACCCGCTCCTGGGTGTAGAGCACGGGACCCCGCGAGGTCAGCTTGATGGCGAGCGCGATCAGCAGCAGCAGCGGTGACGCCAGGAACAGCGCGAGCGCGGCGAGAACGAAATTGACGACCCTCGTCAGCCGGGCCGCGAACGTGCGGTCTGCGGCGAGCACTGGCGCGTCGAGACGACGCTCACGCTCCACCGAGCTGCCGGCGGCACCGCCTGTCCTTTCCACCAAGGCTTCCGTCGAGCGGCGAGTCACGAGGAGATGGTCCGATCCGGGTTGGAGCCGATGATGCATGACGGACTCCGCGGGTCGCACGATCTATGCCCACCCGGGCGGGCCGGGAACCGACCTCTGTACTGCCATGCAAGTGCAATGAAGTTGGCGCGTTACGTGCTTAGCCTCAAGTGGTTTCGAGGTCTCTCGTCCCCGGCACCCGTGTGGTGAACCGCCTACATTCCCGTCCCTGAGGGACATGCCTGCGCCAGTGGCGGATCACCGCTTACAGCGGCGAGCTCACCGGCTCATGCTCGCAGCGCCCACCAGCGCACCAGCAGGGTTGTGCCCAGGGCGAGCAGCAGATGGATCGCGCCGGCGGTGACCGGGGTGAAGAAGAGCAGCACGATCCAGGCGATCAGCGAGCCGATGGCGGCGAGCAGCGTGAGCGACATCGACATCTCCTTATCTCCTTGGCGAAGGCTCGAGCGGAGCGAGCGCTCGTGCGCGTTGACGGCCCGACGGCGGAGTTCTATCTTACGCATCGCGGTAGCGGGGAGCCACATTATTGAGCCAACAGGTCCGATGATGGGCCCGAATGCCGTGGCGGATGCCATGCCCCTCGGGGGAAGGCAGAAGTCAAGGTGAGGGCGCCGAGCATTCTCATTGGGCTTCAATAATCCTCTTCGTTGCCGTCCTAGACGCCGATCTCTCCATCGAGGTCGGCGTTTTTGTTGCCACACCCCCCGGGACCCGCCATCTTCCCTGCCATGCCCAGAGCAGCCGTGACCCGCAAGGTCCACTTCAACGCGGCCCACCGGGTGCACAATCCCAAGTACTCGGACGAGTGGAATCGGGAGACCTTCGGAGAGTGCAACAACCCGAACTACCACGGCCATAACTACGAGCTTGAGATCACCGTCGAGGGGGAGATCGACCCCGAGACCGGGTATGTGCTCGACTTGAACCGGCTCAAGCACATCGCCGAGGAGCGGTTGCTGAGCCGCCTGGATCACAGGAACCTGAACCTGGACGTGGAGTGGTTCCGGGAGCTGATTCCCACGTCCGAGAACGTCGCCCTCGTGTGCTGGCGCGAGCTCAGGGCGGCGCTGCCCGAGACACTGACCCTGCGGCTGCGACTCTGGGAGACGCCGAGGAACTATGTCGACTATCAAGGCACGTGAGGATCGTACCCATGTGACGCACCCTCGGGCCGAGCCGCCTCGGCTCGAGCCGTTTGCCGACAAGGTGCGCGACATACTCGGCGCGCTCGGCGAGGATCCCGGCCGGGAGGGCCTGCTCAAGACCCCCGAGCGGGTGGAGTCCTCCCTCCGATGGCTCACCCAGGGCTATCGGATGTCGGTGGAGGACGCCGTCGGGGACGCGGTGTTCGAGGAGAGCCACCAGAGCATGATCATGGTGCGCGACATCGAGCTGTACTCCATGTGCGAGCACCACCTGCTCCCCTTCTTCGGACGGGCGCACGTCGCGTACATCCCCGACGGAAAAATCCTCGGCCTGTCGAAGGTGGCGCGGATCGTGGACGTGTTCGCCCGGCGGCTCCAGGTCCAGGAGCGCATGACCGACCAGATCGCCGACGCCGTGATGGACGTGCTCCAGCCCACCGGCGTCGGGGTGGTCATCGAGGCGGCGCACTTCTGCATGATGATGCGCGGGGTCGAGAAGCAGAACTCCCGTACCGTCACTAGCGCGCTGCGCGGCATCTTCCGGGACGACTCCAAGACCCGGGTCGAGTTCCTCCGCCTGGCGCACGGCGGGCGCACCCAGGAGTGAGTGCACTCGGAGGTCGCCTGGCGCTGATCACCGGGGCCTCCCGTGGGATCGGCGCCGCGGTTGCGCGGGCGCTCGCCGATGCCGGCGCCCGGGTCGTGCGGGTCGCGCGCGTCCTGCCCGGCGACGACCCGCGATACGTGGACCTGCCGTGCGACCTGACCGATCGGGCGCAGGTGGACGCGCTCGCCGCCCGGGTGCTGGACGGGCCGGGCGTGCCCTCGATCGTGGTCAACAATGCCGGCGGCTTCCTCCTGCGGACGCTCGAGGACACCACGCCGGACGAGTTCGACGCGCAGATCGGGCTCAACCTCCGGGCGTCCTTCCTGCTGGCCCGCGCCTTCCTTCCCGCCATGCGCAGGGCGGGCGGCGGAATCTTCGTCAGCATCGGCAGCGTGGCCGACCATACCGGCTTTCCGGAGAACGCCGCCTACGCCGCGAGCAAGTATGGGTTGCGCGGCCTGCACGAGACCCTCGCGGCGGAGTACCAGGGCACCGGCGTGCGGCTCACCCTGGTCTCGCCAGGGGCCACGGACACCACCATCTGGGATCCCTTCGCCCCGGAGCACCGGTCCGGCTTCACGCCACGGGCCGCGATGCTCCGGCCGGAGGACGTGGCCGACGCCGTGCTCTTCGCCGCGACCCGGCCCGAGCACGTGCACGTGGACTGGATCAGGCTGCAGTCTTCCGGGCGGATAGCGACCGCGAGCCCTCACCCTCCGTCATGATGATGCTTCCTTCGACCGGCGGCCGGGACCGGCCCCGCCTCATCCGCATGGCCTCGAGGATGCTGTCGGGCTTGTGCGCGATCCTCGGTGCAGGATGCGCAGCCACGCAGGGCGGCACGGCCGTGGAGGGCGGCGCCACGGCGCGAGGCGGCGCAGTCGTCGAAGGCGACCTGCCTCCGCTCCCCGACAGCGCGGGCTGGGGCGTGCACGTCCTCGCGGCGGCGCGTGACCCGGGAGGCACC
>DATABZ010000003.1:0-16946 GCA_036259315.1 Gemmatimonadales bacterium
CAGACCTGCCAGCTCGCAGGCCGCTCGGTATGGAGTCTCATCGCTCCGCAGCGCTCTCCCGGCGCACCGTGGCGCCGTCGCGGTCGACCGGCCCTACCCTCACCCGGCACTCGGCGCCGCCGGCGCGGTAGGAGGCTGCCATTGCCGCCGCGACCCGCTCGGCGCTCTCCCGGCCACGGGCGAGCGCGAACGCCGTGGGGCCGCTCCCCGAGATCGAGCTGCCCAGCGCGCCGGCGCCCAGGGCCGCGTCCTTGGCCGCCGCGAAGCCCGGGAGCAGTCCCGCTCGCGCCGGCTCGGCGATGCGGTCGTCCACCGAACGGGCGAGGAGCGCGTAGTCGTCGAGCGCGAGCGCGGCCACCATGGCGCCGACCTGCGCCGCCTGGTGGAGCGCCACGGCTCGGGGGATCTCGCGCGGCAGCACCGCGCGCGCGTCCGCCGTGCGCATCCGCTGCTCCGGACGCGCCAGCACCACGTAGAGCTCCGCGGGCACCGGCAACTGAACCAGGTCCAGCGGATCCATCGAGCGGATCAGCACGATCCCGCCCAGCAGCGCAGGGGCGATGTTGTCGGCGTGGCGCCCCGCGACCGCCTCCTCCGCTTCGAGGCACGCCTCGATCAGCGCCATCCTGCCGAGCGGCTCGCCCAGCAGCGCGTTCACGGCGACGGCTCCGGCGACGGCTGACGCGGCGCTGCCTCCCTGGCCGCCGGAGAGCGGAAGCCCCTTCCGGACCGTGAGCCCGATCCCGCGGCCGCGCGCGACCGCGCTCCCCGCGCGCGCCAGCACCGCGCGGGCCGCGAGCCCGGCGGTGTGCCGCTCCGCCTCGACCGGCAGCTCGGCGTGCCCCGGATCGAGCATCCGGAGCCCGGGCTCGGCGAGCCACTCCGCCCGCACCGCGTCGCCGTCCCCGGCTACGGCCAGACCGAGGATGTCGAGCCCGGGCCCGACGTTGCCCACGCTTCCGGGCGCGAAGGCCGTGACCGCGTCGCTCACGCGCCTGCCAGACGAAGGATGTCGTTCAGCACGCCGGCGGCGGTGACCTCCGCGCCGGCCCCGGGGCCGCGGATCACCAGCGGGTTCGCCTTGTAGCGCGCCGTGGTGAAGACGAGCTGGTTGTCAGACCCCTTGAGCGAGGCGAGCGGGCTCGAGAGCGGGACGGCGCGCAGGCCGACCGCGACCTTGCGGGGCGTCACGATCGCGACGTAGCGGAGCACGGTGCCCTGCGCCCGAGCGGCGTCCACCCGTCGCTTCCAGCCCGCATCCAGCTCCTCGAGCCGCTCCAGGAACTCCGGCAGGGGCACCGTCCGGGCCCACCTCGGCACCAGCGACTCCACGGCCGCGCGACTCAACTCGCCGCGGTAGCCGAGAAGGCGCGCGAGGATGAGTGCCTTGCGTCCCACGTCCATGCCCGAGAGATCCTCCCTCGGATCCGGCTCGGTGTAGCCGAGCCGCATGGCCGCGCGCACCGCCCGGGAGAAGGGCACGCCTTCGCCCACCTCGGTCAGCACGTAGCCGAGCGTCCCGGAGAGCAGCCCCTCGATGCGCTCCACCCGGTCGCCCGATTCGGTGAGCTTGTGATAGGTGTCGATGATCGGGAGACCGGCGCCGACGGTGGCCTCGTGCAGGATGCGACGACCCCGGGCCCGCGCGGTCTGCCAGAGCGACTCGCTGGCGAGCCGCCGCCCCGCGAGCGGGATCTTGTTGGCGAGAACGAGGTCCATCCCGTGCGTGAGCGCCGCTTCCAGCGCGGGGCCCGTGTCGTGGGCGGTGAGGTCCACCAGCACCGGCCGCGTCAGCGCGTACCCCGCGATATGGGCGATCGCCTCCTCGGCGGTGCCGCGCGTCCCTCGCGGCGCATCGGCGAGGCTCCGGCCTCGCTTCTTGTCCGCCGCCAGCGCGGCGAGCCGCCGGGACGGGATCCCCTGCGGATCGAAGACGAAGCCGCTCCGGTCGATCACGGCCGCCACCCTCAGCGAGAGCGCGGGACGGCGCACTCGACCGATGAGCTGCGCCAGCGTGCGCCCGATCTGGCCGAAGCCGAGCAGGACGATCTCCATACGCTCGGGCCGGATCACCGCCCCGCCGGCGATGCGAGAGAGCTGGAACGCGCCGTGCACCCTCCGCTGTGCCTCCGCCGCCTGCCGGGCCTCCACCACCACCGAGATGTTGAGCTCCGAGGAGCCCTGGGCGATAGCCACCACGTTGATTCCGGCAGCGGCCAGGGCGGAAAAGACGCCGGCCGCGATGCCGGGGGTGCCGTGCATCCCGAGCCCCACGACGGCGATCGTCGCCATTTCCGGGCTCACCTCGACCCCGTCGATCTCGGCGCGCGCGATCTCACCGCGGAATTCGCGGTCGAGCGCGTCGCGCGCCTCGTCGGCCAGCGCCTCGGGGACGCTGAAGCAGATCGAGTGCTCGGACGAGGCCTGTGAGATCAGCGAGACCGAGATTCGCCGGCCGTGCAGCGCCGCGAAGGTCCGCGCCGCGATGCCGGGGACGCCGAGCATCCCGTTGCCCGTGACGGTGACGAGCGCCTGCCCGCCGGCGGCGGTCAGCGCCTTCACCGGGTTCCGCCCCGGGCCCACGCGCTCCGAGACCTCGGTGCCCGCCGACTCGGCGTCGGCGAACGGGCGGACGAAGACGGGAATGCGCCGCCCGGTGACCGGGATCAGCGCGCGCGGGTGGAGCACCTTGGCCCCATAGTACGCCAGCTCCGCGGCCTCGCGCGCGTGCAGCTGCGGGATGACCCGCGCATCGGGGACCACCCGCGGGTCGGCCGTGAGCAGGCCGGGCACGTCCTTCCAGAGCGAGACCCTGGCGGCGCCGAGCCCCCGGGCGAGGAGCGTGGCCGTGAGATCGGAGCCACCGCGCCCCAGCGTGGCGACCTCGTTGTCCGGCGTGGCGCCGATGAAGCCGGGCACGACCGGCACCACGCCGCGGGCGAGCAGGGGCGCCAGCACCCGCTGCACCGCGCGGTCGGTGCGGGTGTAGTCCGGTGCCGCCTGGCCGAAGGCGGCGTCGGTGTGCACCAGGTCCATCGCCTCCACGTAGCGCGCGCGCGTGCCGGCCGCCTCGAGCGCCGCGGACACCAGTCGTGCGCTGAGCCGCTCTCCCCGCGACACGAGATAGTCGGTGGTGCGGGGCGTGAGCTCCCGGAGCAGCCGCAGCCCCTGGGCCAGGGCTTCGAGCTCGGCGAAGAGATCGCTGATGTACAGCAGGACGTCGGCCCGGATGCGGCCGCCCGGCAGCAGGGACCGCGCGACCTCCACGTGGCGGGACCGGAGCCGGGCGATGAGCGAGGCGACGGTGCGCGACTCGCCGCGCCCCGCCTGCTGCGCCACTTCCAGGAGCGCGTCCGTGGTCCCCGCCATCGCGGAGACGACAACGACGGTCGGCTCGGCACGGTGGCGGCGAACGATCTCGACGGCATGGCGAACGGCGGCGGAGTCGGCCAGCGACGCACCGCCGAACTTGTGCACGTGAGGCGCGCGGCGGGGACGAGGCATCCGGGAAGTATACCGCCGTACCGCCGTTGCGCCGTCTCCCCTACATTGCTCCCATGTTCGCCCTCCTCAAGCTCATCCAGTCCATCATCAAGACCCTGCACTCCGAGGGCACGCCGGGTCAGGTGGCCGCGGGGATGGCGCTGGGGGCGGCGCTGGGGCTCACGCCCCTGATGAACGTCCACAACCTGGTCGTGTTCTCCCTGATCGTCCTGCTCAACGTCTCGTTCGGCGGGGGCATGCTGGGCTGGGCGCTCTTCGTGCCGGTCGGCTTCATCCTCGATCCGGTGTTCCACGCACTCGGGCTCGGTCTGCTGGAGGCGCCGTCGCTTCGGGGCCTCTGGACCGCCATGTACAACACGCCGCTGGTCCCGTACACCAACTTCAACAACAGCGTGGTGCTCGGCAGCGTGGTGGGTTGGCTGGCCCTGGGCCTGCCGATCTTCTTCGCCGCGCGGTGGGGCGTCACCCGCTACCGTGCGACCATCGGCGAGCGGGTGCAGCGGTCGAAGCTCTACAAGGCGATCACCGCGTCGAAGGCGTACAACGTGTACCGCCTGTTCCGTCCGGAGTGAGCCCGTGGCCGTGAAGATCTTCCGCTGGAAGGCGATCGGTCCGCTCGCGCTGTTCCTGGTGATCATCGGGGTGCTGGTGTGGCTCTTCGCGGAGCCGGTGGCCAAGGACACCACCGAGGAGGTGGCCACCGAGCTGCTCGGCACCCAGGTGGACGTTGGCAAGCTCGACATCGTCGCCGACGAGGCCTCCGTTGACCTGCGCGCCCTTCAGATCGCCGATCCGTTCGACCTCGCCCGGAACCTGGTCGAGGCGGAGGAAATCCGGCTCAAGCTCGACCCCCTCGCACTGGCGGAAAAGAAGTTCGTGGTGGAGAACTTCCGGCTGAGCGGGGTCCGGTTCGGCACCACCCGTGAGACGCCGGCGGAGCCGGTCGAGGGCGACGGGTTCGCGCCGCAGGCCCTGCGTGCCGTGCGCGAGTGGGCCGACAAGTTCGACGTTCCACTGCTCGAGCTCACGCCGATCGACACCATCCGTCAGCTGGTGCTGAACCCGGCCCAGCTCACCTCGGTGCAGGCGGCGCAGGCGCTGGCCGGGCGGGCCGACTCCGCCCGCAAGGGCCTGGAGCGGTCGTTCCAGCAGCTCGACGTTGCGGGAACCGTGGACAGTGCCCGTGCGGTGGCGGAGCGGCTCGAGGGGACTGATCCCCGGAAGCTCGGTCTGGACGGCACCAGGCGCGCGATCGAGGACGTCCGCGCGACCCTGAAGCGCCTGGAGACGGCCAGGCAGCGGGTCGAGGCGCTGGAGCGGCAGGTGCAGGGCGGCGTCGGCTCGCTCGGGGCCGGGCTGCAGAGCCTCGACGAAGCCCGGCGCAAGGACTACGCGTTCGCCCGGTCGCTGCTCAAGCTGCCGACGTTCTCGGCGCCGGAGATCGGAGAGGCGTTCTTCGGCAGGGTGAGCATCGACCGCTTTCAGCAGGCGCTCTACTACGCCGAGCTGGCGCGCCACTACATGCCGCCCGGGCTGCTGCCGAAGGAGACCGAAGGACCGGATCGGCTCCGCGCCTCGGGCAGCACGGTCCGCTTTCCCAAGGAGCAGAACTGGCCCAAGTTCCTGGTGCAGCTGGGGCAGATCGACCTGGAGATCGGCGGCGACAGCCCGCTGCGCGGCGCGTACGAGGCGGTCGTCGAGGGACTCACCTCCGACCCGACGCTCTACGGCAAGCCCACCGTCATCCGCACCAGCCGCGCGGCGGAGGGAAGCGCGGTCGCCGCGATCGACGTGAGCGCCGTGATCGACCACGTGGACCCCGAGCGGGTGAGGGACTCCGCCTCGGCGCGGCTCAGGGGCGTGGAGCTGCCGAGCCTCACCGTGCCGGGTCTGCCGGTCCGGCTGAACTCCGGCCGCGGGGCCGTCCGCCTCGATTTCGGGCTCCGGAACGAACAGATCTCGGCACGGTGGTCCATCGCCTCGAACCAGGTGGCGTGGGCTCTCGATTCGACCGGGCAGCGGTTGAACGACCTCGAGCGGGTGGTCTGGCGGGTGATCTCCGGGTTGAAGGAGCTGTCGGTAGATGCGCGGGTGAGCGGCTCGATCGACTCGCCGAAGCTCCGAGTGAGCAGCAATCTCGACCGGGCGATCGCGCAGCGGCTCGAGGCGGTGGTCGGCGAGGAGGTCGCCCGAGCCGAGAAGATGGTGCGGGCCAAGGTGGACAGCGTCGTGGCGGCCAGGGTCGAGCCGGTGCGGCGCCAGATCGCCGACGTGCGGAGCGGCGCGGAGCAGCGGCTCGCCGGCGAGCGGAAGCGGGTGGACGACGTGGAGCGGCAGCTCCAGGCGGAGCTCAAGCGGCTCACCGGCGGGCTCGCGCCGGACATCAAGTTGCCGAAGATCGGCATCTGAGCGGCACCGCCGCCTCTGGCCGGTTCGGCCGGCCTGGATAAGTTTGCACGATCCCATCCCGAAGTGGAGTCCCGATGCGCATCGGTGTTCCCAAGGAAACCGCCCCGGGCGAGCGGCGCGTCGCGCTGGTGCCCGAGTCCGTGAAGAAGCTGATCCAGGCCGGATACGAGGTCGCGATCGAGGCCGGCGCCGGTGAGCCGGCCGGATTTCCGGACGCGGGCTATCGCGACGTCGGCGCCGCGATCGAACCGAATCCGGCGTCGCTGCTCGGATCGGCCGACGTAGTGCTCAAGGTCGGCCCGCCGACTCAGGACGGGAGCGGGGAGCGGAACGAGATCGGCTGGATGCGCCCGGGCGCGATCTACCTCGGCTCGCTGATGCCGCTCCGCAACCCGGAAGCCGCACGGGCGCTCGCCCACCACCGGATCACCGCCTTCTCCACCGATGCCATACCCCGGAGCACCCGGGCCCAGGCCATGGACACGCTCTCGTCCATGGCCAACATCGCCGGCTACAAGGGCGTCCTCCTCGCGGCCGCGGAGCTCAACAAGTACTTCCCCATGCTCATGACCGCCGCGGGCATGGTCCCGCCCGCGAAGGTGTTCGTCATCGGGGCCGCCGTGGCGGGGCTCCAGGCGATCGCCACCGCCAAGCGACTCGGTGCCAATGTCGTGGCCACGGACGTCCGGCCCGAGGTCAAGGAACAGATCGAGAGCGTGGGCGGCAAGTACGTCGGCATCGAGCTGGGCGAGGCGGCATCCGCGGGCGGCGGGTATGCCCGGGAGCTGTCGGACTCCGACAAGGCCCGCCAGCGGGAGCTCCTCGCGGCGCAGGTGGCGCAGTCGGACGTGGTGATCACCACCGCGCTCATCGGCGGGGTGTTCGCCCCCAAGCTGCTCACCGGTGAGATGGTGCGGAGCATGAGGCCGGGCTCCGTCATCGTGGATCTCGCGGCCGACGGCGGGGGGAACTGCGAGCTTTCCCGCCCGGGGGACACCGCGCGGGTGGGCGGGGTGACGATCCTGGCGCCGCTCAACCTGCCCGCCACGATGCCGCTCCACGCGAGCCTGCTCTTCTCCCGCAACCTGACCGCCTTCGTCCTGGCGTTCACCAAGGACAAGACCTTCCAGCTCGACTTCACCGACGACATCCAGCAGGGCGCGCTGATCACCCACGAGGGTGAGGTGAGACACGCGCGTACCCGGGATGCCCTGCAGCGAGGTGCGGCATGATGACGCCCGAGACCACCGCGGCCGCGGCCGCCGCGGCGGAGTCCCCGGATATCTGGTCCCAGATCTTCGTCTTCGTGCTCGCGACGTTCATCGGGCTGGGGGTGATCCGCCGGGTCTCACGCCTGCTGCACACCCCACTGATGTCCCTCACCAACGCGATCTCCGCCATCGCGGTGGTCGGCGCGCTGCTCGTGGCCGGGCCCGACTACCCGGTGGAGATCCGCGTCCTCGGCGCCGTCGCGGTCTTCGCGTCCATGACCAACATCGTGAGCGGCTTCCTGATCACCGAGCGGATGCTGAAGATGTTCAAGTCGGAGCAGAGGCCGGGTGAGGGCCCCCGCCCATGAGCGGACATCTGGTCCAGCTCGCCTACCTGGTCGCCACGGCGCTCTTCGTCTTCGCGCTGCACTGGATGAACGCGCCGGCCACCGCGCGGCGCGGCGTGTACGCCGGGGTCTTCGGGATGACCCTGGCGGTGGTAGCCACCTGGGCGCGGCCCGAGGTGGTGCACCACCTATGGATCGTCATCGCGGTGATCGCCGGCTTCGCGGTGGGCATTCCGCTCTCCCGAGTCCCGCTCACCGCCGTGCCCCAACGGACCGCGCTCTCGCACGCCTTCGGCGGCCTGGCCGCCGGGCTCGTGGGGGCGGCCAAGTTCTACCTCTGGTACGGCGAGGGCTCGGCCGAGCTCACCGCGTTCCGGACCACGGCCATCATCGCGGAGGTGCTGCTCGGGTTTTTGACCTTCACGGGCAGCCTCATGGCAGCCGGGAAGCTCCAGGAGGTGAAATGGATCCCCCAGCGTCCGGTGACCTACCCGATGCAGAACGTCACCAACGTCGGTCTCCTGGTGCTCGCGGTGGCGCTCGGCCTGGCGGTCGTGCTCCAGCCGACGGCGGGGTGGGCGCCCGTGGCGTTCGGGGCCATCATCGCGCTGGCGCTCGCGTTCGGCGTGCTGCTCATCATCCCGATCGGCGGCGCAGACATGCCGACGGTGATCGCGATCCTCAACGCCTACGCCGGCCTCGCCGCGGTGGCGATGGGGTTCGTGCTGGACAACAAGCTGCTGATCACGGCGGGCGCGCTGGACGGCTCGAGCGGTCTCATCCTCGCGATCATCATGTGCAAGGCGATGAACCGCTCGTTCACCAACGTGCTGTTCGGCGCCTTCGGCCAGGTGCAGCAGGCCAAGGCGGCCGGGGAGGAGCGGGTCTACAAGGCGGAATCGGTCGAGGGCGCGGGCCAGGTGCTGGAGCAGGCCAACACGGTCGTGATCATCCCGGGCTACGGCATGGCCGTCGCCCAGGCGCAGCACAAGGTGCGCGAACTGTACGACCAGCTGCGGAAGCGCGGGGTCACGGTGAAGTTCGCCATCCACCCCGTGGCCGGACGGATGCCGGGTCACATGAACGTGCTCCTCGCCGAGGCGGACATCCCCTATACCGACCTGGTCGAGATGGACGAGATCAACCCCGACATGCCCCAGGTGGACGTCGCCCTGGTGGTGGGGGCGAACGACGTGGTGAACCCCGCGGCCCGCTCGGACAAGGGCAGCCCGATCTACGGCATGCCGATCATCGATGCCGACCGTGCCCGGACGGTGTTCGCGATCAAGCGGAGCAAGAACCCCGGCTTCGCGGGCATCGACAACGAGCTCTACTTCTCGGACAAGACCTGGATGCTGTTCGGGGATGCGAAGAACGTGATCGGCGATCTGGTCAAGCAAATGACGGGAGGAAGCGGGATGCACTAGTCGGGATGCACTAGTGTGGTTTGAGAAGCCGCTTTTGCCTGAGCGGAGGGAGTGAGGCTCCTCCGGGGCGCTGGAGAACGCTCTGCTACGGACCTGGGCAAACCGCGCCCGGTCTCCTCCGCGACGCGTTCTAACGCGCCCCTGCGAAGCCTCACTCCCTCCGCTCAGGTAGCGAAGGCTCGTCACACACACTCTGGCCTACTGTCCGCCCGGCGTACCAGCGCTTACCTTAAGCCATTCCTCGACATCGCAACGGAGCACAGCATGCGCGGAGCCTTCCTGCGGAGCCTTCTCCTTCTCGCCGCGAGCACCCCGGCGGCCCAGGCGCAGAACGAGTGCCTCGCCGACGTGAAGATGCCGGCGGTCGGGCAGTGGGCCGAGTACACCGGCGTGATGAACAAGGAGCCCTACACCCTCCGCTACGCCGTGGTCGGCGCCGAGGAGCGGGAAGGGAAGTCCATGAAGTGGCTGGAGCTGAAGATGGAGGGCACGAAGAAGGACAAGAACATGATCTATCAGGTCCTCACCCCCGGCAACCCCGCCGAGATGGACCAGGCCCAGGAGATCGTCTTCAAGCCAGGCGACAAGCAGGCCATGAAGATGAACGGCATGATGATGAAGATGATCCGGGGACAGCTGGAGAAGAACTCGGTGCTGGGCAACCTGTGTGAGGGCGTGACCCTGGCCGGGGAGGAGACGGTTACGGTTCCCGCCGGCACCTTCAAGGCCAAGCGCTATCACGACAGCAAGCACAAGGCGGACACCTGGATCGTGACCGACCGGCCGTTCATCATGGTCAAGTCGAAGGGCAAGGACTTCGAACTCAACCTGGCCGCGAGCGGGGAGGGGGCCAAGTCATCCATCACTGAGACTCCGCAGGAGATGCCGGGAATGGGAGGGCCATCGAAATAGGGGGAGGTCCTATCGCTTTACCGCCATGAAGGCGCCACTGGGAAGTTCTGCCTGCCAAAGTTGCAGCCTATATTGGCCGCACATCACATAGGTGTAGTGGCCCAGGTCAGGTGCACGCAAACTGCCATCCCGCTACGATTTAGCCTAAGGTGTTGAATTTTCGCATCTTAGGTGCTATATTCGCGCGTCTCGACCTGGGGGCGGCCCCGGGTTCATTGCAGGTATCCGTGCGGGGGACGGGAGTCCGAGGAGGCAACCAGCGTGACGATGAAGGCGCGCAGCAAGCGTCGGCCGGTGCGACCAGCGCAGATCGCCCGTGCAATCGACGAAGGCCGTGAGAGTCTCGACCTGTACCTGGACGAGATCAGCCGGGTTCCGCTCCTCAGCCGCGAAGAGGAGATGGAGCTCGCCCGCAAGGCGTTCAAGGGCAGTGTGGCGGCCCAGGAAAAGCTGGCCCGGCACAACGTCCGCTTCGTGGTCTCGGTGGCCAAGAAATTCCAGAATCGTGGTGTGCCGCTGGTCGATCTGATCGGCGAGGGCAACCTCGGCCTGATGACGGCGGCACGGAAGTTCGACCCCGACCGCGGGGTCAAGTTCATCTCCTACGCGGTGTGGTGGATCCGCCAGGCGGTGCAGGCGGCCATCGCGCGCCACGGCCGCCCCGTTCGGGTCCCGCTCAACCGCACCGCCGACCTGAGCCGGCTGGGTCGCACCACCACGCTCCTCAAGGACCGGCTCGGCCGCATGCCGACCACCGAGGAGCTGGCTCGGGCCACCGGCCTGACGGTGGAAGCCGTTCGCTCCCTGAGCGCCCTCAACTCCGAGGCGGTGCGCCTCGACCACCCCACCCGGGACGGCGAGGGCAACGAGCGGATCGAGCGCTTCACCAGCGGGGAGCAGGAAAGCACCGACATGACCACCATGGCGAACAGCCAGACCCGGGACATCGAGGCCGCCCTCGCGGCGCTCCCGCCCCGGGATGCCAAGGTGCTGCGGCTCTACTTCGGGCTGGACGACGGCAACAGCCGCACGCTCGAGGAGATCGGCCGCATGATGGGGGTCACCCGCGAGCGTATCCGCCAGCTGCGCGACCGGGCGCTGCTCCGGCTGCGGGAGGGCGAGACGGGAGACCGGCTCAGAGACCTGGTAGCCTAGAACGTCACGGAAGGTAGGAAGGCCCCCGGCCACCAGCGCCGGGGGCCTTTCTCGTTTGTCAGCCAACGGCGTGTCCGCGGCTGAATACGGAGGTATAGATGGCCCTTCGCACCCGGATGGTGCTGCCGGCATTCCTCTCGGAGAAACGCTCAGGAGCCTGGCCACGGGGTATCAGCGGCACGAGACTTTCACCGGCGTCACTCGAACCCCGATCGTCTCCAACAACAACAACTTCGCGAGGGCCGCACCGGGAGAGCCGGTCCTCATGTCCCTGGACGACGCACAGACACTCTTTCACGAGTTCGGCCACGCGCTGCACGGTCTGCTCTCCGAGGTCGACTACCCCGGGGCTCGGCACGACGGGACCCGGACGTAGGGGCGCTGCTGCAGAAGCGAGGATTTCCTCGATCGATCAGCCGTTCGTCTGACGCTGGCCGCGGGCCAGGTTTGCCGCCATCTTGACGACCGTCGCTCGCGACGCGCCGGTGCGGCACGCAGGGTTCGGAGGGAACTTTTCAATGAAGCTCAAGCCAGTGATGGTAGCCTCGGCGATATACCTGGGCCTCATCGGCCTCGGAGTCATGTTTGTCCCGCGGTACTTTGGTATCGGCGCCGTTCCACCGAATCCGCCGCCGGCGCTGATCGCCTTTCTCCGGATCTTCGGCGGCCCCTGCCTGGGGATCGCCGTTCTGAACTGGATGGCGCGGAATGCCGAGCCTTCACCCGCGCGCAGGGCCATCGTCCTGGCCAATATCGTGGGATTCGGCTGCGTAACTGCCGTGGACGTATGGGGAGTGTTCAGCGGAGACGCGCGACGGATCGCGACCGCGTTCCTGGTCGTTCATTTCCTTTTTACGCTCGCTTTCGTCGTGGCGGCGCGTGCCAGTATGGGGAGACTATGGGGAGGCTCGCGTGAGGACTTGTAGGCCCTTGTCGGATCCCGGATGGCCACGTCTACTCGTCCTGCTCGCACTGTCGCTCTTCAGCGCGCCGGTCCTGAGCGCCCAGGCCCGGCCGGCCGACACCCTCGAGATTCAGCAGCTCGCCCGACAGTTCTCGGCGGCGTTCATGCGGGGCGACGCGGCCGCCATGGCGGCCCTCTATACCCCGGACGGCGTAATCTTCCCCGAGCAGTCCGAATGGATCCAGGGCCGTGAGGCGATCCGGCGCTACTTCACGCCGGCCCCGGGGCGGCGAATCACCCACCACCGGCTCACGCCCAGCCGCATCGTCGTCGACGGGCAGCACGCGTACGACTACGGCACGTACGAGATCGCGGGGGAGCGGGACGGCACCGCCTGGGGTCCGGTCCGCGGCAAGTACGTGGTGGTCTGGCGTCGCCAGGGCGACAGCTGGCGCATGCAGCTGGATATCTGGAACAGTATCGCGAAGCCGGAGTCCTGATCGGCGAGCACCGCTCCGGGACGCGCCACCGAGGATCCGTGAACCGACGAGCGCTTTCAATGCGCCTGGCTTCGAGAAGTGCCTTCGTGCGCTGTCCGCACCACCTGGAGAGCGCTTCGTGGGGCCGAGCCAGGACGCTTTCGACAGCGTCAGCCGCGAGTGCCACTGGGAGTTGAATCTCGACCAGAGCTATGGCGGGTGGGGAGCGATAAAGGAGCAATCCCATGCACGTCCGGGCGCCAAGTGAGGTCCGCGGGGTGGTGCCCGAGCCCCCCGCGCCGTACTCGCTGTGGCAGCTGACCGCGTACTTCCTGCAGCTGGGTACGATCGGCTTCGGCGGGCCCGTCGCTCTGGTCGGATACATGCACCGGGATCTCGTGGAGCGCCGCGGCTGGATTACTGACGGGGATTACCGGGACGGTCTGACACTCTCGCAGTTGGCGCCCGGGCCACTCGCCGCTCAGCTCGCGATCTACATCGGGTTCGTACATTACGGCATCGTAGGCGCTACCCTCGCAGGAATCGCCTTCGTATTGCCCTCATTTGTGATGGTGCTGGGCCTGGGGTGGGCCTACGTGCGGTATGGGGGCCTGTCCTGGGTGCAGGCGGTGTTCTATGCCGTAGGTGCCGCGGTCATTGGGATCATCGCCCATAGCGCCTACAGGCTGACTCTGAAGGCAATCGGCCGCGGTCGGCTACTCTGGGCCATTTACTTGGTCGTGGCAACCGTTACGGTGATCACCGAATCGGAGGAGGTCCTCCTTTTCCTCGCAGCGGGCGTGGTCGTCTGGATGGTCCGGGCGCCACCAAACCTCCGCTGGTTGCGCGGCAATCTGCCGACGTTGCTGCTTACCCCGATTGGGGTCCCGGGCAACGCAGGACTGGACCTCGAGCTGCTCGGGCGGATGCTCGCGTTCTTTAGCTATGCAGGGGCGTTCGTCTTCGGGAGCGGACTTGCCATCGTCCCGTTTCTATACGGCGGGCTGGTGAAGGAGCATGCCTGGCTTACGGACCAGCAGTTTCTCGATGCAGTAGCCGTGGCGCTCATCACACCGGGTCCCGTGGTGATCACCACAGGCTTCATCGGGTTCCTCCTGGCAGGCCTGCCTGGAGCAGTGGTCGCGGCAGTGGCTACGTTTCTCCCTGCCTACTTTCTGACCATCATTCCCGCGCCATACTTCAGGAAATACGGCAAGCAGCCGAGCATCGCGGCATTCGTAGACGGCGTCACTGCCGCGGCTATCGGTGCGATCTCCGGGGCCGTCGTGGTGCTGGGCCGTCGCTCCATCATCGATGTGCCGACCGCATTGATCGCGCTGACCAGTGTGCTCCTGCTCTGGAGGTGGAGAGTGCCGGAACCGCTGCTCATCGCGGCAGCGGCAGCCACCGGACTGCTGATCTACACCGGCTAGGCGCGCTTACGCTCGCCATCTTGCGCTGCAATCACGGGCGCTCCGCTTGCACCGCGCCATCTGTCGAGGGATGGAGCCGCCGAGGCACCCCGCAGGGAGCTACGTCCCCAGGAACTGCCGCAGCACGCGCTGCAGAATCCCGCCGTGCCGGTAGTAATCGAGCTCCACCGCCGAGTTGAGGCGCACGATCGCGGGGAAAACGGTCTCCTTCCCCGACTCGTCGCGGGCGGTCACGGTCACACGTCCGCCCGGCGCCAGCCCCGCCGCGATCCCGCTGATGCCGAACGTTTCCCGGCCCGTGAGGCCGAGCGACTGGCGGTTGGTGCCGGGCTCATAGGCCAGCGGCAGCACGCCCATCCCTACCAGGTTGCTCCGGTGGATCCGCTCGTAGCTCTCGGCGATCACGGCCTTCACGCCCAGTAGCGACGGGCCTTTCGCTGCCCAGTCGCGGCTGGACCCGGTGCCGTACTCCTTGCCGGTCAGGATGACCAGCGGAGTGCCTTCCGCCTGGTAGCGCATCGCGGCGTCGTAAATGGAGACCACGTCGCCGGACGGGAAGTGGAGAGTCCAGTTCCCCTCCTTGTCGGGCACCAGCGCATTGCTGATCCGCACGTTCCCGAAAGTGCCCCGCATCATGACTTCGTGATTGCCCCTGCGGGAGCCGAAGGTGTTCCAGTCCACCTGCTCCACTCCGTGCTCCCGCAGGTAACGCGCGGCCGGGCCGTTCTTGGGGATCGAGCCCGCAGGCGAGATGTGGTCGGTCGTCACCGAGTCACCCAGGACGGCGAGCACCCGGGCGCCGGTGATGTCGCGAAGCGGCGGCGGCTCGGCAGGGAGATCGACGAAGAAGGGCGGCTCCTGGACGTAGGTCGAGCCCGGGTCCCAGACGTACCGGCTGCCCTCGGGCACCTCGAGCCCCTGCCAGATCTCGTCACCTTCGAACACCGAGCCGTAGCGGCGCTCGAACAGCTCCGGCTTGAGCGAGGCCCGCATCGCCGCCTGGATCTCCTCCGCCGAGGGCCAGATGTCGCGCAGATAGACCGGCCGGCCGTCCCGCCCGGTGCCGAGCGGCTCGCGGGTGAGATCGATATCCACCCGGCCAGCCAGCGCGAACGCCACCACCAGCATGGGCGAAGCGAGATAGTTGGCACGCACCTGCGGGTGGACCCGGGCCTCGAAGTTCCGGTTGCCGCTCAGCACCGCCGCCGTGACCAGCGCGTGCTCGTCGATGAGCTGCGCGACGACTTCCGGCAGGGGCCCGCTGTTCCCGATGCACGTGGTGCAGCCGTATCCCACCACGTTGAACCGCAGCCTGTCGAGGTACGGCAGCAGGCCGGAGCCCTCGAGGTAGTCCGTGACCACGCGGGAGCCCGGCGCGAGGCTGCTCTTCACCCACGGCCTGGTCTCCAGCCCCCGCTCGACCGCCTTCTTGGCGACGAGCCCGGCGCCGATCATGACCGAGGGATTGGAGGTGTTGGTGCAGCTGGTGATGGCCGCGATCACCACCGCGCCGTCGTGGAGCGAGATGTCGTTCCCATCGAGCACGCCCGAGACGACGGGCGGCGCGTCCGGGTCCAGCGCGGAGTCCTCGGCCTCGGCGCCGTGCTCGCCGATCGTCACGTTGGACCCGCCCTCGCCGACCCAGCGCGAGTACGCGCTCTCCGCCAGCTCCTTGCGGGCAGTCGGCACCGTGGGGCTCATGAGACTCGGCAGGCTCACGATGAAATTCCGCTTGAGCTCGACCAGCGGCACCCGGTCTTGCGGCCGCTTGGGACCGGCGAGGCTGGGCACGACGGTGGACAGATCGAGCTCGAGCGTGGTGCTGAACACCGGGTCGGGCGTGGCGTCGGTCCGGAAGAGACCCTGCTCCTTGCAGTAGCGCTCCACCCGCTCGACGAGCTCGCGGCTCCGTCCGGTGCGCTCCAGGTAGCGCAGGGTCTCGGCGTCCACAGGGAAGAAGCCCATGGTCGCGCCGTACTCCGGCGCCATGTTGGCGATGGTGGCACGGTCCGCCAGGGCCAGGCTCGACAGCCCCGGCCCGTAGAACTCGACGAACTTGTCCACCACGCCCTTCTTCCGGAGCATCTGGGTGGCGGTGAGCACCAGGTCCGTGGCAGTGGTGCCGAGGGGAAGGGCGCCGGTCAGCTTCATTCCCACGACTTGGGGAATGAGCATGAAGTAGGGCTGGCCCAGCATCACCGCCTCGGCCTCGATGCCTCCCACGCCCCACCCCATCACGCCGAGCCCGTTGATCATGGTCGTGTGGGAGTCGGTGCCCACCAGCGTGTCGGGATACGCGGTCGGCTCGCCGAACTGCTCGCGCAGCTGCACCACCGGCGCCAGATACTCGAGGTTCACCTGGTGCACGATCCCGGTGCCCGGCGGCACCACACGGAAATTGCGGAACGCCCGTTGAGCGAACTTGAGGAGCTGGTAGCGCTCGACGTTGCGCTCCAGCTCGAGCTGCACGTTGAGCCGGAACGCGTTGTCCGAGCCGTAGTGGTCCACCTGCACCGAGTGGTCGATCACCAGATCGCAGGGCACCACCGGATTGATCCGGTCCGGATCGCCGTTCATCCTGGCCATCGCGTCCCGCATGGCGGCGAGGTCCACCACGCAGGGCACGCCGGTGAAGTCCTGGAGCACCACGCGGGCGGGCATGAACGGGATCTCGCTGCGGGCGGGGCCTTCCGGGCTCCAGGCGCCGAGCTGCCGCACGTGGTCCTCCGTCACCACACCTCGTCCCGCATGGCGGAGCGCGTTCTCGAGCAGGATCCGGATGGAGAAGGGCAGTCGGTCGAGCTCGGTCAGGCCCTGGCGGGCGAGCTCGGGGAGTCGGTAGACGACGGCTTGTTCGGTCCCCAGCCTCAGGGTCGCGCGAGAGCCGAACGGATTGATGGTGTCAGAGGGCATCGGCGGTCCGGAATGGGGTGGCTTAAGGCAATATAGGCGGACAGGCGGACAGGCGGACGGGCGGATAGGTCGATGGGGCGGCACCGAGCCGTTGCGGGTCCTATCGCATTTCGGATGACGGGCCACTCTCCCTCCACCTGTCCACCTGACCACCCGTCCACCGTTCGCCCGTCCGCCCGTCCGCCTATATTGCCTTAAGCCACCCCATTCCGGACCGCCGATGCCCTCTGACACCATCAATCCGTTCGGCTC
>DATABZ010000004.1:0-11622 GCA_036259315.1 Gemmatimonadales bacterium
CGCCCGTCCGCCCGTCCGCCCGTCCGCCCGTCCGCCCGTCCGCCCGTCCGCCCGTCCGCCCGTCCGCCCGTCCGCCCGTCCGCCCGTCCGCCCGTCCGCCTACCGCCCCAGCGCCCTCAGCACCTCCCGATCGAACTGCACCGACAGGCTCTCCCGACCGGAGTACGGTCCCGGCCGGTAGGCCCGGGACTCGATGCCGAGCTGACTCTGCTCGCAGATGTGCCAATCCTGCCTGTTGGTCATGTCCCAGAACTCCACTCCGTCGTCCGGATTGAAGTTGGGATCGCTGAGCGTGGCCGGATGGAACATCCAGGAGCAGTGGATCAGGCTCCGGTCCGTCCCCTTGGGCCAGATGGTGTGGAACATGACGTAGTCGGGGTGGAGGCTGAGGAGCATGTTGGGGAAGATCGCGTAGTAGTAGACGCGATCCATGTCCTCCTCGGGGAGATCGCCCACGGCGACGCCGCACGACTTGCCGCTCATCGTCAGGCTCTCGTGGCCCCGGTTGATCACCATGAATCCGCCGGTGAACGGCCCCTCGTACAAGTCGTTCTCGCCGCTGGTGGGCGGCGTGAGCTTCGAGAGCGCGGGGTGCACCGGTCCGCAGTGGTAGCACTCCGAGTAGTTCTGGAAGAGGAGCTTCCAGTTGCAGTGGACGTCGTAGTCGATGGTGCGGTGAACCTTCAGGTTCGGCAGGTTGAAGCGGCTGAACCTGCCGATCAGCGGCTCGGATGCCCGCTCGAACGGCTCCGGGTGCTCCGCGAGGTTGAGGAAGAGGAACCCCTCCCAGGTGGCGACGGCGACCGGGTGCAGGGGCCAGTCGGCCTTGTCGAAGTTCTCGATGTCGGCGGTCGAGGGCGCGCCGATGAGCCGCCCGTCGAGCCCGTAGGTCCACGCGTGGTACGGGCACTGGATCGTTTCGGAGAAGCGCCCAGTGTGCTCCTCGCAGAGCCGGGTACCGCGGTGCCGGCAGACATTGTAGTACGCCCGGTAGCCGCCGGCGCGATCGTGCAGCACGATCATGCTCTCCTTCCCGATCTCCTGCAGGAAGTAGTCGCCCGGATTGGGGATGCGGTCCTCGCGGCCGACGCAGATCCACCTTCGGAAGAAGATCCGCTCCAGCTCCTCGGCCAGGATGTCGGGAGAGGTGAAGTACTCGCGCGGCAGCGTATGCGCGCCGTCGATCGGGATCTGGGTCGGCTTGACGAAGGTGGTCACGGTCCGGCTCGGGTCTGGGGACTCGCGAAATATGCGGTCGGCGGAATGGCGACGGAAGACGGCGGTGAACGCGCGGGGAGCAGGCCGGATGTCCATGGCGGCGGGCGAATGCAGGGCACCTGTGACTGCCGACACCGCGACACGCACGCGTTCCCACCGGATTGCAACCGGCGCGCCCTCGCCCGCGGGCGCACCGGGCGAGCTCCGGCACCCATGGAGGACCATATGCACTCGGCTGAACCGCGCCCGAGCTGGCGCGCAGGCATCATCCTCGGCATCGGCCTGGGCGGGTTCGTGGACGGGATTCTGCTCCATCAGATCGTCCACTGGCACAACATGGGGTCGGCCGTCGTGCCCCCGACCACGCTGGAGTCCCTCCAGCTCAACATGACATGGGACGGTCTCTTCCATGCGGGCGTCTGGCTCATCACCCTGCTCGGCGTGTACCTGCTGCTCGGCGACGCTCGAAGAGGAGCCCGTCTGCCTGCCGCTGGTCCGTTCACCGGACTGCTCCTCCTGGGCTGGGGCATCTTCAACCTGATCGAGGGACTGGTAGACCACCACTTCCTGGACCTGCACCACGTCCGCGATCTCCCGGTGCACGTTCCGCTCTACGACTGGCTCTTTCTCGGCGTCGGCGGGCTCGGACTGATCCTCCTGGGCTGGGCGCTCGCCCGGAGAGACGGTGGGGAGCCCGGCTGGACAGGGGAGTCGCCCGGCGCCCGGGCTGGTGCGCGGGGCACGCCCGCGGCCGGGAGCACGGCCGAAGGGTGACGGAGACGGTGGAAGAGCCGCAGGTCGGCGGGTACAATCCTTTAGTTCCTTCGAGGCCAACCGTCCACCGTGGAGGCACGTCCATGCGTCGTCATCTCCTCCTCCCGTTCGCGGCCGCACTGCTCAGCACGGGGTGCCTCGCCGCGGCCGCCGCCGGAGCCGCCGGCGGGGTCTATCTCACCACCCGCGGCGCAGAGGCCGTGATCGAAGGCTCGGTGGACGATGTGGCGGGCCGCGCCGAAGCGGTCATGGGCGAGATGGGAATCGTCAAGGAGGGTGAGAGCACGGAGAACCAGGGTGCCAAGCACGTGCTCGAGGGCAAGCAGGGCGAGCTCGACATCACCATCGACATCAACCGCGAGTCCGCCACCACGACGAAGGTCGAGGTGACCGCGCGGGAGAATCTGGCCGAGTGGGACAAGGACTACGCGAAGGAAGTGCTGAACCGGATCGTCGAGAAGGGCTGACGCCGCCGGTCACCGGGTTGCTCGAAACCGCGCTCTACGTGGAGGACGTAGGCCGGTCGCGGGCGTTCTACACGCGGCTGTTCGGATTTTCCGTGCTGGTCGAAGACGACCGGCTCTGCGCGCTGGCTGTCCCCGGACACGGGGTGCTGCTGCTGTTCCGCAGGGGCGGCACAGCGGAGACAGTGCATATCCCCGGAGGGGCAATCCCGGGGCACGACGGCCGCGGAACGCTGCATTACGCGTTCGCCATTGCGGTGGGGGACCTCGAAGCCTGGGTCCGGCGGCTGGAGACTGAAGGGGTCCCCATCGAGAGTCGGGTTACCTGGCCGCGCGGCGGCGTCAGCCTCTACTTCCGGGACCCCGACGAGCACCTTGTGGAGCTTGCCACACCCGGGGTGTGGGCGACGTACTAGTTCTGCTTGGCAGCCGTTTCGCGTTCGATATCACTGGGCGGTCCTGCCGGCAGAACCAACCCGCGGCACTCTCCGAAGCCGATCCCAACCGCACCCTCCCGCTCGCAATACCCGCGCAGGAGCACCTCGTCCCCGTCTTCCAGGAACCTGCGGGTCTCGCCGGTCGGGAGCGTGAGCGGCTCCGCGCCGCGCCAGGTCAGCTCTAGTAGACACCCACGCGATTCCTTGGTCGGACCGGAAATCGTGCCCGTGGCGAGGAGGTCGCCGGGACGGAGATCGCAGCCGTTGCTGGTGTGGTGGGCGACGAGCTGCGCGGGCGTCCAGTAGAGATCCGCCGCGTTCCCGCGGCTGAGCCGGACCGGCTCCATGCCGCCGTCGCGCATCCGGGCGGAGGAGAGATGGACCTCGACGGTCACCGCGACGGCGCCCGACTCGGTGTTCCGCCGCGAATCGAGGTGAGGGAGCGGCGCGGGGTCGCCGGGAGGCCGCGCGTACGCGGGCGCGCGGAACGGCTCCAGCGCCTCGGGCGTCACTACCCAGGGCGAGACCGTCGTGGCGAAGTTCTTCGCGAGGAAGGGCCCCAGCGGCTGGTACTCCCACGCCTGGATGTCCCGCGCCGACCAGTCGTTGACCAGGCAGTAGCCGAAGATCCGCTCTTCGGCGCGCTCGAGCGGCACCGGCTCGCCCAACGGATTGCCGGGACCGATGAAGAGGCCCAGCTCCATCTCGTAGTCCAGCGAGCGGCTCGGCCCGAAGCTCGGCGCCTCCGCGTCCGGCGCGCGGCTCTGGCCGGAAGGCCGCCGAATGGGAGTGCCGCTGAGCACGATCGAGGACGCGCGCCCGTGATACCCGATCGGCACCCACTTGTAGTTGGGGAGCAGCGGGTTGTCGGGCCGGAACATGCTCCCCACGTTGGTGGCGTGGTGCACCGAGGCGTAGAAGTCGGTGTAGTCGCCGATCGCAGCGGGCAGGAGCAGCTCCGCATCCCGCTGCGCGACGAGGATCCGGTCGCGGAGCTTGGCGTCGCGCGCGGCGCGTGACTCCATGGCGAGCAGCTCGCTGACCTGGCGCCGAAGCTCGAGCCTGGGTCCGGCGCCGAGCGCCATCAGGCCGTTGAGCGCAGGCATCGAGCAGGCGGCCGCGGCGGTCACCGCGGCGCCGGTGAACAGCCCCGCCTCGTGGCACTCGGTGACGTCGAGAACCATCTCGCCGATCGCGATGCCGACCCGTGCCCCCTCCGCCGAATTGATCGGACGGAACACCCCGAAAGGCAGGTTCTGGATCGGGAAGTCGCCGGCGCTCGCCGACTCCACCCACGATTTGAGCGAGGGATCGTGCGTCCGGTCCACGGCGCCTACAGCAGCCCGAGCGACTGGAGGTCGCCGATCGGCTCCGTGAAGGAGCAGGAGCCGAACGAGACGACGCCCGATTCGCGCGCCCGGCGGATGGTCTCGAGATCGAGCCGATGGCGCCGCCACGCGACGGCGTCAGCGTCGAAGCGGAACGCGCGCGGATCACGCTCTTCCAGCAGCAGGCCTGCCTCCCTGTCGTCCGCGCCCGCGACGACGAGCGCAGTAGCGAGGAACAGGTTCAGGAATCCGAACATGGTGCCGCGGGCGCTCCCGGGCTCGTAGGTCAGCCGGTAGTCGGCGCGGAGCGGATGGTGGAGGCCGGCCGTTGCCTTGAACGCCACGTTCGCATCGTGGGCGGCGCGGATGAAGCGGAGGAGATCGGCCGGGGCGGGGAACGCAGTCGGCGTGACGCCGCCGGTACGGACCTTGAGGCGCCCACCGGCAGCGCCGACGGCGGCGGCCAGGGCGGTGGGATCGCCCCCGATCGGGATCTCGACGTAGGCCTGGAGGTATTTCGGAACCTGCCCCAGCAGCCGCTCCGCCGCCTCCGGCGTCTCGGCTTTTCCCTCGACCACGTCCACGGTCAGTGCGCCCGCGCCTTCGGCCGCATGCCGGCAGTTGAGCTCGCCGATCGCCTCGAGGTCGGCCATGGGATCCGCGCCCAGCAGTGCCGCCACGCGCCAGGGCGGCGCCGGGCTCGGCGGGAGCAGCTCCTCCGCGACCGTCTCGAGCTCGGCGAGCCGGGTTGCGGTGACCACCAACCTGCCGAGTGCCCAACGCTGGGGGCCCTCACGATACGAAGCGTAGTTCGCCACCGTCTCGGCCATGCCGAGCCCCGCCGGCGGAAACAGGCCGGCGTAGTCGATGCTGTCGCGGAGCAGGGTGTGGAGGGCGGACATGAGGGAATTGTAGGCGGGGCGGTGGAGTGGGGGAACGGCGGGCATGGCCACGAGTGGTGTGAGCCACCGCTCTGGCGTAAAATTCAGATCTGCTCCCGCTTGCCCGCCTGCCACTCCCGGACGTCTCCCGGTTTCCTGCCGACAATGGTGTTTGCAGTAGACGGCCAGCTCGATCGGCCACGCGTCGTCGTCGCTGACGAAGACCACGCCGTGGTCGCGTTCGTAATCCGCACCCTGCGCGAGGACGGCAACGCCGTCTTCCACACCTACGACGCTCTCTTCGCAGTTCAGCTGGCCTTCTCGCTGGACATGTGCCACCTGATGATCAGTAACACCAGAGTCGAGGGTCCGCCCGGCGTCGAGTTGATTCTTCAGCTCCGCGGACGGCTACCCATGATGCCCATCGTGTACATCGCCAATGTCGGCCGGTCCTCACCGGAAATCGAAGCTCGGTTGCCCAGCGACGTACCCATCCTCCGCGAGCCGTTCACGGCGGACGAACTGCGGGCGGTGGTGCGACCGTTCATCGGGAACGGGCAGACGTGAGCCATGTCACCCTGTATGACATTGCAAAGGCGTAGAATGACCCGGTAGCTGCTCACGGTAGTCGCAGGAACTTGGGTTACACTCTCTAGGCCGGCCCGCAGTCGGTGTGTGGGAGCGGCCTTCACCCTTCCCAAACCGCCGCAATCCCTGTGACTACAGATCCCGCCAAGCGTGAGTCGCCACCGGTCGGGCTGCGTGCCCTTCGGTCAGGACCCGCCCTCACCATTGCCCTCGCCCTGCTCGTTGCGGCGCTGGCCTCCTCCGCGTATGCCGTACCCGCCCCTACCGTTTTCCTGCTGATCACGGTGGTCTACGCGGCTGCCCTGGGCGGCTGGAAGGCCGGGCTGGCGAGCGGGCTGGTCGCCCTGCTGTACCTCGGCTGGCTGCTCACCGACGCCGGCCACGCCGCACAGTACGAGCCGCTCGATCGAACCTTCCTGACGATCGGCGGGGTCGCCCTGCCCCTCGCAGGGCTCGCGGGTTGGGTGCTGCACCGGCTCCTGCAAAGCGGGCGAGCGGTCGATTGGTATCGATCGCGAGTGACGGCCTACCAGGAAGGTGAGATTCACTCATGGGTGGAGAGTGATCACCGCTTCCGCACCCTGGTGGAGCAGGTGCGGGACTACGCGATCTTCATGGTCGATCCGGAGGGCCGTCACACGACCTGGAACGAAGGTGTGCGTCGTCTGCTCGGGTACGACGAAGGCGAGTTCCTCGGTCAGCCCGGGACCCTCCTGTTCACCCCCGAGGACCGGGAAAGCGGGGAGCACGAGCGCGAGCTGCGGACGGCGGCCGAGCGGGGCCGCGCCTCGGACGACCGCTGGCTCGTGCGGAAGGATGGGAGTCGCTTCTGGGCGACCGGGATCACCGCGCGCATGAACGACGCCTCGGGCCGACTCATCGGGTTCAGCAAGGTGTTTCGGGACCTGACCGACGAAAAGATCGCGCAGGACCGGCTGCGGGAAAGCGAGGAGCGTCTCCGGGTCGCACTCCAGGCCGCCCATATGGGGATATGGCGGTGGCACTTGCCCACGAACACTCAGCGCGTGGACGGGAGCATGGCGCGCCTGCTGGGCCTCGGCGACGGAGAGGTGGTCGAGAGCTTCGAGCAGTTTCGGGAGCACGTCCATCCCGACGATCGCGAGCGGGTCGCTGCCGCCTTCGAGCAGGCGGTACAGGACGGTGGCGAGATGCAGGTGGAGTTCCGCGTGGTCTGGCCCGACGGAACGATTCGCTGGCTCTCGGACCATGGAGAGGTGGTGCGGGATGCCTCCGGTGCTCCGGAGTATCTGACGGGGGCCGCCGTCGATGTGACCGATCGCAAGCTCGCGGAGGAGCGTCTGGTCCAAGCCCAGCGAATGGACGCGGTGGGCCACCTCGCCGGCGGGGTGGCGCACGAGATCAACAACATGATGACCGTTGTCCTGGGCTTCAGCACCCTCCTGCTCGATGCGCTGGGCAATGGACCGCATGCCGCCGAAGTGCGCCAGATTCATCGAGCCGCTTCCCGCGCATCCACGATCACGAACCAGTTGCTCGCGTTCAGTCGCCGGCAGCCGCAACAGTCCCAGGTCATCGATGTGAATGAGGTGATGCGGGGAGCCGAGCACATGCTCCGGAGGGTGTTGGGCGAGGACAAGGGCTTCGTCATGGATCTCGCCGATGAGCTCGGGAGCGTGCGAGCCGATGCCGGGCAGCTGGAGCAGGTCCTGCTGAACCTCACCCTCAATGCCCGAGACGCGATGGCGGCAGGTGGCACGCTCACGATCACCACCCGCAGCGTGACCTTGCAGAGCCGCGATGGAGCGCGTCCCCGGGACGAGGAGCTGCCCCCCGGGAGCTACGTCAGAATCACCGTGAGCGACACGGGCCACGGTATGGATGCGGCCACCCGCGCCCGCGTCTTCGAGCCCTTCTTCACGACCAAGCCGGTCGGCCAGGGTTCCGGGCTCGGGCTGGCCGCTGTCTTCGGCATCGTGAGCCAGAGCGGGGGTACGGTCCGGGTGCGCAGCAGCCCCGGTGAAGGCACGACCTTCAGCATCTATCTGCCCCAGGTACCGGCCGACGTGGACTCGAATGACGGCCAGCGCCAGGTGCCTCGGGGCCAGCGGGGCACCGGGACGGTGCTGGTCGTGGAAGACGAGGCGATGGTGCGGGAATTCGCCTGCCGGGTGCTGGCCGCGTACGGGTATCAATGCGTAGAGGCGACCAACGGCGTGGATGCGCTCGAGATCGTGCAGGAACGCGGCGAGTTGATCGATGCGGTGGTGACGGATGTGGTGATGCCCGGCGTCGGAGGAGGTACCCTGGCGAAGCGCCTGGCCGAGCTGCGACCGACCCTGCCGGTGCTCTTTACCAGCGCCCACAGCGGCGAGGAGGTCGTACGGCGCGGCCTGATCCCGCCGGGCGCGCCGTTCCTGCAGAAGCCGTTCACGCCGCAGGCGCTCGTCGTCAGGCTGCAGGACCTCTCTCGAAGCCCGCGGTAGGCTGTCTCAAGCTCGGTCAGGCCGCGCTCATTTACTTGCTCCGCCCGGCTGCGAACTCGGGTGTCGAATCGGCCCGAGTTTCGATGAGCATCACTCCATTCCTGAATCCCGTCCCATATCTCTTGGCCGCAACCCAGGAGCTCACGTACTCGATCCGGGCCACCTTGCCGGTGGGAAGGGTTCGCAGCACCTCGACCCCTCCGACAACGGTGTTGTCCACGGCGACAAGGGGCTGGCGGGCCTTGAAGTAGACGATGGCGCCGGGGTCCCGGGTCCGGAGCATTTCGGGGCGGATCCGACGGATCGCGTCGTAGGCAGTCCGAGCCGTGCTACGGCTGAGCTCCGGGGCGGTGATCACGTTGGCCTCGTGGGTGCCGGCTGAAGCACAGCCGATGAGGATCGGGAACGGGGAGAGGACTCCCACGAGACGAGTAAGGTTGAGCCACATAGGAATCTCCGAACAGGCGTGAGGGTTGCTGACTGCGAGCTGCCTTCCGGGCAGGCGAGTCTGACCGCTACGCTAATCGGCGGGGCTCACGTCCCGCTCATGGGGTCCTCATCTGGCGCTCATTCCCCCGGAAATGCCCAGTGAAGGTGAACGAATCCCTGTTTGCGGTGGAGTCGACGGAGCCCCTCGGAGCCGCTGCCCGGCGCGGAGCCTCGCCTGGGCCGGCGGACGATCCTCACCCAGGCACGCCCGCAGTCAATTCAAGTCCCAGCCCGCCGAGGAGATGGTATGCGAACCAGTCGTTTGCTGCGCTGCGCAGCCTTTGCCGGACTGCTTGCGAGCGTTTCGATCGCCCCGACCGCTGACGCCCAGCGCTCAGATTCAGGAGACCTGCGTCGACCCTCCTGGACGCTGACCGGCTCGCTCGAGATGTTGCGCGCCGGCCCGGAATCGTGGGGCGCAGGGCCCGCGATCGCAGGCTACCAGCGTATTCCATTGGCCTCTCTGGATCCGGAGAGCGCATAAAAGCGGGCGCTCTCGGGCTCGTACGTCGATCACGCGCCAGCACGGTCGAGCCACGCCCCATCCACGTGCTCCCCACGCCCTGTGGCCACCCCGCATCCGACGCGCCGATCGGTTTGCTCCGGGTAGGTGACACCCGTCACGATCCTCGGCGTGCCCGGCGTACATACTGCACCCTCCGAAAAGGGTGGGCGGAGTGCTCTGGCCCAACCGGAGGCCCGGGGTAACCCGGAATGAGCGGACCATGTGTGGGTGGGTATCCCACCAGAGAGAGAGGTTTCAATGTCGGGAGCAGCCAAGCTAGGACGGGTGTTTTTCCTGCTATCGTTCACGGCGATCAGCACTCCGGCATTTGTCCAGACAGCCGTGTCCCAGGAGACGGCGGACGTGAATGATGAGGGATTCGATGACTGGGGCCTCCTCGGCTTGCTCGGGCTCGCGGGTCTACTGGGACGGAAGCGCGACAACGTCGACCATACTCGGCGGCCCTAGCCACGGGTAGCATCCATCACTGCGCGGGCGCTGCTCTCTTTGCGTGCAGCGCCACACGGCTCACGCCGACTGGTGAGTTTCTGCTACGGTTTCTCCGGGCAGAACGGGTATTTAGGGTTGGGCTGCGGGCACCCGTGGGATGCGGGCACCTATGCTCGGTAAGTGACCGTTCGAGGGCGACTGGAACCGCTGCCCGGCCCTTCCGACTAGCTTCCCCTCATGCCCATCGCCAGCGTCAACCCGGCCACGGGACAGACCCTCCGCACTTACGACCCGCTCACCGCCGACCAGCTCGACGCGCGACTCCAGTGCGCCGCCGACGCGTTCCGGCGCCACCGCCGCACGAGCTTCGCGGAGCGGTCGCGCCTCATGCTCCGCGTCGCCGAGATCCTGGAGTTGGAGAATGAGACGCTCGCGAAGCTCATGGTCACCGAGATGGGCAAGCCTCTCCAGGCGGCCATCGACGAGGCGGTAAAGAGCGCCTGGGGCTGCCGCTACTACGCCGAGAACGCCGAGCGGTTCCTCGCCGACGAGGTCGTGGAGACCAATGCGAGCCGGAGCTACGTGACGTTTCAGCCCCTCGGCCCCGTGCTCGCGATCATGCCCTGGAACTTCCCCTTCTGGCAGGTGTTCCGCTTCGCCGCTCCGGCGCTGATGGCGGGGAACGTGGGCCTGCTCAAGCACGCGTCGAACGTCCCGCAGTGCGCGCTCGCCATCGAGGACATCTTCCGCCGCGCCGGGTTCCCGGAAGGCGTGTTCCAGACCCTGCTGATCGAGACCGACCAGGTGCGCTCCGTCATCGAGGACCGGCGCGTCGCGGCCGTGACCCTCACCGGCAGCAACGCGGCCGGCAGCCAGGTCGCCTCCGCGGCAGGGAAGGTGATCAAGAAGAGCGTGCTCGAGCTGGGCGGCAGTGATCCCTTCATCGTTACGCCGGATGCGGACCTGGACGCGGCGGCGCGCACGGCGGTGAAGGCGAGGGTGGTGAACAACGGGCAGTCCTGCATCGCGGCGAAGCGCTTCATCGTGGACGAGTCGGTGGCCGACGAGTTCGAGCGGCGCTTCGTGGCGGGAATGGAGGCGCTCCAGGTGGGGGATCCGATGGAGCCCGGCACCGACATCGGCCCGTTGGCCACCGAGTCTCAGGTGAAGACGCTGGCCGATCAGGTGGAGCGCGCGGTCGGGGCCGGCGCCACCGTGCTGACCGGCGGACGAAAGCTCGATCGCCCTGGCTGGTACTATCCCCCTACCGTCCTCGGCGGTATTATCCCGACCTCGCCCGTGTACCACGAGGAAGTGTTCGGACCGGTGGCGTTGCTCTTGCGTGTCAGGGGCACCGACGAGGCGATCCGGGTGGCGAACGATTCCCCCTTCGGCCTGGGGGCGAGCGTCTGGACCCGGAACGAAGCCGAGCGGGACCGGTTCATCGCCGAGATCGAATCGGGGATGGTCTTCATCAACGCCATGGTGGCGTCCGACCCGAGGGTGCCGTTCGGCGGGGTGAAGGAGTCGGGCTACGGCCGCGAGCTCAGCCCCTACGGGGTTCGCGAGTTCGTCAACATCAAGACCGTGTGGGTGGCGTGATTTGGCGCACACCCCATCGCACCACGCGGGATTATCCTTAGATCGTGCTGCGCCCGTGGCCCGTTCAGCGGGCCGACCGGACACTGGAACTGCCGAGGACATATGTACATAGACCCAACCGCCGGAAGCCTGGTGCTTCAGGTGCTCGCAGCGGGCGCCCTCTCCGCCGTCGCCATGTTCAGCCGGGTCCGTGAGGGCCTCAAGGGCTTCTTCCGCTCGCTTTCGCCGCGCCGATGGGCGCAGAAGCGCTAGGCGCCTCCTACCGCGACCCCAGCGGGTTCGTCTACACCAGAGACGGAACGCTTTACCGCCAGGTCAATCGCGTCTTCCAGGGGCACTATCGGGCCTTCCTCGATTCGGGGCTGTACGCCGAGCTCGAGGAAGGCCGGTTGCTGGTGCCTCACCGGGAGGTCTCGCTCGA
>DATABZ010000005.1:0-9957 GCA_036259315.1 Gemmatimonadales bacterium
GGCGAGGCCGGCCAGGGCCTCGCCGTCCCCGATATCGGCGGTCACCACGGAGATCCCGCTCGGGAGCTCCCGGGTGGGCTGCCCCGGAGCGGCGGCGAGCGCGCGAACTCGAGCGCCGCGCGCCACGAGGCGCTCCACCAGCGCGGAGCCGATGAAGCCGCCGGCCCCGGTCACCAGCACGGTCTCGCCGCTGAGTCCCGGTCGGTGCTCAGGAGGCAGCGGCACGGCGGCGGCCGATCAGGTCCACGAAGAGCGCCTCCAGGGCTCGGCTCATGCACTCGGGCCGGTAGTGCCGATGGTACCGGTCCTGCGCCGCCGCGCCCAGTCGCCGGCCGGTCTCCGGCTCGCGCAGGAGCCGGAGAATCCCCGCCGCCAGGGCTCCGGAATCGTTCACCGGCACGATCAGACCGGTCTCCTCGTGCGTCACCATCTCCTCCACTCCACCGACGTTCGTCACGACCGCCGGCTTGGCCAGGGACATGCCCTCGGTGATGGCGATGGGGAGCGAGTCGTGGAACGAGGCGTGCACGTGGACGTCGATCACCTCCCAGATGTCGCCGATCGATCCTGGCCAGCTCACGATGCGCAACCGTTCTGCGACACCGAGGGCTTCCGCCTCTCGCCGCAAGGTCTCGACGTACGTTGGGTCCTCGTTCGGGTATCCCGTGAAGATGAAGTAGGTGTCGGGCGCGTGTGCGAGGACCTCACGTGCAGCCCTCAGGAGCACGGGATGGCCCTTGTACGGAATGAGCCGGCTCACCTGTCCCACTACCCTCGCGGACCGCTGCGGTGGAAGATCCAGGAGTCGTCGCATGTCCGCGTTGGTGCGGGTCACCGCAGGCACCGGCACGCCGTTCGGAATGACGACCGACCGGGGATGAGGGCGGAACAGCCAGCGGTTGATCAGGTCGGAGTGTGCCCTAGAGTCGCAGATGAAGGCATCGGCGCGGGCATAGACGGCCTGGCCGAGCAGTCGCATGCCGGGGCGGTCGAAGTAGGTCGGGAAGTACTGCGTGATGGTGGTGGGACGGCCGGTGATGCTGCCGGCGACGACACCGAACAGCGTGGCCGTCGCGTGCTGAGCGTCGATCAGATCGACGTCTCGGTCCCGTATGACACGGCACAACCGGTGCATGAGGCGGCTCATCGTCGCGCCGGCCCCGAGCAGATGCTCGGGCCGCAGCGATGGGCGGATCCGCACCCGCGGCTCCACGCCCAGGTCGACGATCTCGACGCCTGCTTCGGCGAAGCGGGGGCGGAGCGAGCCCACCTGCCGCTCGTGCCGCGCCTCGCCCCGGTACAGTGTGATCACCAGGTGATCGAAGCGCGACTTGTCGACATTGCGCGCGAAGGAGAAGAGCCGATTCTGGCTCCCGCCGAATCCCAGGTCTCCGATCAGCGACGCGATCCGCAAACGCACTACGACCCCACACCAGGCCAGCCGGCGGTCGTGCGCTCGGCCAGGAGGCGTGCGGCGCGCTCGGCCGCACTGGAGTCGTTCACATCGATCCAGGGCGCGTCGTGGGAAAACGCCGCGATGCGCTCGCCCTCGGCAAGGAGCTGGTTCGCGAGTGCGGAGATCCCGGTCGGCCGGCCGCGCGGAATCCGGGCCACAGCGGCGGGACTCAGCACGAGCAGGCCGCTGGAGACCAGCACTCGATGCGCGGGCTTTTCGGTGTACGCGACCACCAGCCCGTCCCGCACTTCGACCTCACCGAAAGGAATACGGAACGGCTCGTAGTGCACGGCGGTCGTGAGCGAGGCCCCGGCCTGCCGGTGATGCCGGATGAGAGCGGTGAGATCGAGCGCCGTGAGATTGTCGGCGAATACCACCAGCAGCTCCGGCCCGCGGCACTCGACTTCGGCGGCCGCTCCGATGTTGCCGAGCGGCTGCCGCTCCTCGTACACCCGCAGCTCACCACCGCGGGAGGACACCAGGGGTCCGCAACGGGCATGCACGAACTCCGTGATCTCCGGGCTGTGGGCCGGGGTGGCCACCACGATGTCCCCGATGCCGCGGGCGAGCAGCGCCAGGAGGTTGCGCTCCAGCAGCGTCAGCCCGCCCACCACCACCATCGGCTTCGGGGTCACCGTCCCGCTCGCGCGCATGCGCTCGCCACGCCCGCCCGCCATGACGAGCGCGGTGGTCACGGCCTGACTCGGAGCTCGAAGACGAAAATCTTGAGCTCCTCGGAGCCGGTATTGCGAAGGGAGTGGGTGCCGCCTGGAGGATTGCGAATGAGATCGCCGGGCTCCACGGCGAAGGTTTCCCCGTTCCGGGTCATCTCGCCCCGCCCCTGGAGCACGAGGTAGAACTCTTCCTCGGTCTCGGCATGCGTGTGCCTGCCGATGCTCGTGCCGGGTGGAAGCTCGGCGAGGTCGATGAAGTTGCACCCGCCGGCCATGGACCCGCGATCGGCAAGACGCGCGAATCGAATGAGGCCTTCGCCGCCGTGCGCACGGATCTGCGCCAGCTCGACCCGGCCGAGATTGCTGCGATCGTAAGGCTGGTGACCGTTCATCAGGGTGGCCTCCGGTCTCAACTTACCATCCGACGCCGGGGAGGCCAGAGAGCACGCTCCCGTCTGCGATCCAGCTTCGTAGCTGGACCCACGGCGAGGCCGCTTGCATGTTGCGTACCCACCTGCCTCTTCCAGGGAGGGCCAGTGGGCCGGACATCGCGCGCTCGCACGCGCCTCGGGACTTGGCGGAACGGCTGCGGATCCTGCTGCGGCCGGACCGGCCCGCTGTCGCCAGGAATGCCGCTCCACTCGGCACGCTCGATCTGCCCCGGGTATTCTCGGCGCCGGACCTTGAGCGTGACCGGCGAGCGACGGCGGCACGGATCGAGACGCTCGGCCGGCGCATCCACCGTCCACCTGGCAGCGGGCTTGGCGGACGCTCACCCCGGGCCTGCCGAGCGGCGACTCCTCACGGTCGACATCAAGGACGTCAACCATCCGGAGACGGCGGCCTGGCGCTCGTTCCAGCTGCCTCAATCACCCGGCGACGCTATGCGCCGTCTTGGCTACGACAGGTTGGTCGAGTTCAGAATCGGCCGCTCGCTGGAGGTGCTCGGTGAGTCGGACGAGCGGTACGATCTCATCTTTCTCGACGGGGACCACCGGCTCGAGACCGTGGCCGCGGAAATCCCTCTCGCCCTCGCGCGGCTCCGCGCGGGTGGGCTCCTGCTGCTGCACGACTTCTTCCCCGCGCTGCGTCCGCTGTGGCCCGACGGGAAGGTCATCGACGGGCCGCAGCGCGCAGTGCATCGGCTCCAGCGCGCGGGCTGGCCCATCGAGGTCCTGCCCCTGGGTGAGCTCCCCTGGCCCACCAAACTCGGCACCTCGAGGACCAGCCTTGCGCTGCTCGGCTCCGGCTGAGCGGGTGGCCGACTGCCGGTGACGGGGCAGACGATGGGCCTGCCGCGTCAAGACAGTATCAAGCGCTACAGGTAGGGGTAGCGCGGGTATACGTAGGCCGCGTCCCAGAACGGCGTGCGGTACCCATAATAGTCATAGAGCTCGCCCAGATAGGGCTGCTCCACCAGCTCCGGATCGTAGCGGGGCGCGCCCCGTAGCGTCTCCCGGGTCTGGTTAGTCCACACGACCTCATCCTCGATGCGGGTCACCGTCTCGACCGGCAGCAGGATCTTCGTCTGCCCGATCCCCAGCACGCCGCCGGAGGCAACCTCGAGGAAGCGCACCTTCCGTTCCCGCTCATCCACCAGGAGGTCATGGACCTTCCCGATCTCCTCACCCCCGCTGTCCTTCACGGTTCGCCCCCGGATATCGGCCCGGGGGTCCTCCAGCTTGAGATCGCTGTCCTTGAGTCGGTGCAGCGCGCCGGAACGTGTCTCGGTTCTCATGTCCGTCCTCCTTCCATGCGGTCGGGGAGCCGCCGGCCTAATGCTCGGCCCTGCGAATCGCCTGGACCAGCTCATCCTTCTTCATCTTGCTGCGTCCCCGGATGTGAAGCTCGCGCGCACGGTTCTCCAGCTCGTCCTTGGTGCGCGACTCCAATCCGTGGCGCGGATTACCGGTGCCTTGCGTCCGCCGGTTCGGCGTCTCGCCCTGCTCCCGCCGCTCCTTGTTCACGGTCCGAGCGGCGATCTCCTGAGCGCGGTCATGGGGCGTCCCCCGACTCTCGTAGCCTTCCTTGATATGCTCGTACTGCCGCCCTTCCTGGTCGGTCCACGACGGCATGACTTTTCTCCTTTCACGCCGCCGCACCCGTGTGGGGCCCCGAAATGCCGCCGGTGGCCCCGCGCGCGGCGGCGGCTCTGACGTTCTCCTGCACGACGAAGCTCAGGATCGCCTGCGCGGTTTGGGTGGAGAACGCTCGCAGTGTCGCGAGCGCGCGCACCTGCGCCGGAGGGCCGCCGAGCTCTTCGCGCGCCGTGCGCATCACGTAGGCCGGCGCCCCCGCGGGGATCGCGGTCGGGTCGTCCTCGCCGAGCACGACAGTCCGCAGATTCTCCGCGCCCGGGACGCCCGCAAAGTCCCGGCGGACCTTGTCGGCGAAGCGGCGATCGGTGCCCACGAAGTACAGGGGGCCCGTTCGGAGCAGACGCCGGATTTCGTCGGCGAGGTCCTGCCGCAGGGATGCCACGATCCAGGGCTTTTCGAATCGCCCGGCGAGGGCGCGGACCTCGTCCGCGTGGGCCGCCGTGGTCACCAGCAGGTCGGCGCGCTGCAGATCGCCGGCCTGGTCCTCCGCCTGGGCGACCTCGAGGGGCGCCGCATCCAGGCCGAAGCTTTCGTGGAGCTCCCGGCACAGCCACTGCTGCTGGTCCCGATTGCACTCGAGGCAGAGGGCCCGCAGCCGGAGGGTCGCCACGGCCCGGTGCACGTACTCGGCGAACTGGGGAACCGGTACGCCGCGCGAGAGGGCGCCCAGGAGTACCTCGGTCAGCCAAGCCTCCCCCGGGCCGGTGATCTTCCCCACGCCGGGGCGACGCGCGACGTAGTACGCTCGGGACGGAGGCCGGCGGACCAGCAGGCCCTCGGTCTCCAGTCGGCGTAGCGCAGCGGCGACGGAGCGGGGATCGGCCCCGAACTCGCGCGCCAGCACCCGAGCACTGGGTAGGCGCTGGCCTTCCCGGAGGCTTCCGAAGGAGAGCCCGCTGATCACCCGCTGTCGTACCGCTTCCGCGATCGCCTCTCGTCGTCGCGCCATACGGCCTCCAAGACCCTCCGATACCGGCGGCGGACCCGTGCGCCCGCCGTCGAGATTGGCACACGTTCAGCGTCTCAAATGATCCTCGTCCACCCGTATGCTACATCAGTTATGTTGCATGGGCAAGTGATTTGAGGGATCATCCCGTGATACGAGGTGGCTGAGTGCAGTTCTTCGATAGCTGGGGGAGTCTGGCGTGGACGGGGCTCTCCGCCCTCACCGCGTACGCCGCGCTGATCCTCTTCCTGCGCCTGTCGGGTAAGCGCACGCTCGCCAAGATGAACGCGTTCGACCTGGTGGTGACCGTCGCCCTGGGTTCCACGCTCGCATCGATCGTGACATCCGACCGGCTGCCGCTCGCCAACGGGCTGCTGGCGCTGGCCCTCCTCATCGCGCTGCAGTACACGGTGGCCTGGGCGAACCTGCGAGCCGACTGGTTCCGCCGGCTGGTGAAGAGCGATCCCACGTTGCTGGTCTACCGTGGAGAGATGCTGCGGGGGGCCATGCGCCGATCGCGGGTCGGCGCGGACGAGGTCCTGTCTGCCGTCCGGGGCGCGGGGTTGAGTCAACTGGGCGATGTCGGGGCGGTCATCCTCGAGCCGGACGGCTCATTCAGCGTGATTGGAGGCGACGGTCTCGCCGCGGACGACACCAGTCTGCAGGATGTGCAGGGGGCCGGGCGCGGCGGCCTCGACCACGGGGCGTCGGACGCGGGACCCAGCTGATCGGCTCTGCATTCTCAAACTACGAGCACCACGGCCGCCTGCCTCTACACGCTCCGGTGGCCGTCCACCAGGTTCACTTCGGATTGGTGGCCCACACGCTCAGCTCCGGAATGAAGCCGCGGTCCTCCATCGTGAGCATCGCCACCACCGCGTGCGCGATCTCCGGCGGGTGCAGCTTGGACGGGTTGTCTTGCTGGGCGTGCCCCGCGCGCCCGAAGAACTCGGTTACGACTTCGCTCGGGTTGAGCAGCATGACCCGCACGTTGTGCGTCCGCAGCTCGGCACGCCACGACTCGGTGAGCGCGCGGAGGGCGAACTTGGTCGAGGCGTAGGCGCTGCCGCCCGGCCCGGCGCGGAGGCCTGCCGTGGACCCGACGTTGATGATGTTGCCGTAGCTTCGCGCCACGAAGTGACGGGCCGACTCGCGCGCCACCAGCGTGGCGCCGAGGACGTTCACCTCCCAGACTCGGCGCATGGCGTCGGCGGTCGTCTCGAGAAGGGGCGCGAAGCCGCCGATGCCGGCGTTGTTCACCAGGACGTTGTAGTCGCCGAACGCGTCGATCGTCCCGCGCACCATGCGCACGGCGTCGGCCTCGACGCTCACGTCGCCCGGCACCGCCGTCGCCCCGAGCGTCCTGGCCGCGTCCCGCAGGCGCGCCTCGTTCCGGCCGCTGATCGCCACCTTCGCGCCTTGCTCGACGAGCAGCCGCGCCACGTCACGGCCGATCCCGCTGCTGCCACCGGTCACCAGTACCTTCGCGTCGCTCAGCTTCATCGGATCTCCCTCTTCAGGTTGTTGCACTTCTGCGCGCGGAGCGCCGGCTGGAAGTGTAGCAGGTGGCTCCGCGTCGCGTGGGACCCAGGGCTTCCGCGATTCACCACGCAGGGTCCCATGGCCGGCCCCGGCCCCGAAGCGAAACGGGCCGCCTCAGGGGCGGCCCGTCTGCTGAGTTCAGGGACTCGTGGTGTCTCACCAGCATCGCTAGGCGCCATAGGCCCCGTGCCGCCGCGGCGCTCGGCCGAGTGCCTCCCTGCATGCGAGCACCACGTCCCGCACCCAGGTGCAGGCTGCCACGAACCAGCCGAGGCTCTCCGGCAGGTCGTACGTGTCCTCGCCGGGCGGCTCGAGGGGGGTCGGTTCGGTGGGCATGAGGACTCCTGGTGAGTGTCGCCCCAAGCTGGGGTCTGGTCGTCAAGAGAATCCCAAGCGCCGTCACACGGCTAAGGGGCCCACTGGTAGTGCGTGCCGTAGTCACCCAGAACCGCCAGCCGCACCTGGCCCCCGATCTTCACCCTCGTGGCTCGGATGTCCGGGAGAATCTCGGGGAGCTGTGCGCGATTGGTCCAGGTGTTCGAGCTCGGGTCGTATTCGCTCATGGCGCGTGACATGCCCCACGTCCCATCGGGCTTCAGCATCAGTCCACCGACCACGTAGAGCTTTCCCGTTACGGCGTCTCCAGCCGCTTCGCGCCGGCCACGGGCGAGGGGTTGCCGGCCCTGCCACACTCCGGTGCCCGGGTCGTACGCATCCAGCGCCGCGGCACCGCCCGCGGTCACGTAGATCTTGCCCGCCAGGCTCCCACTGACCGGGTTGTACCGGGGCTCCACCACCGGTCGGGTGAGATACGTCCAGCTGTTCCTGGCGGGATCGTAGCGCAGCAGGAACGATTCAGGAGCGCCGCTCATGCGGCAGTCGATACCGAAATCGTCGATGTCCTCGGTGTCGGCGTCGAGGCACCGGCCGAAGACGTAGAGCATCCCGTTGCTCGCCCAGGTCGTGTGCGCCGTCATGTACTGCGGCATGGAGACGGTCGTCCAGCTGTTCGTGGCGACGGTGTACACGGCCATGGTTCGGGTCGCGTAGTAGTTCTCCCCGGTTCCGACCAGGCCGCCGGGCATGTAGATCTTGCCGTCGAGCACGGCTGCCTGGGGGACGACCTGCCACACGTACGGGGCGTCGGCCCGTCGCACCCACCTGTTCGTGCCGGGCAGGTACTCGGTCACCGTCCCTACCGGCACACTGTACACGCTCGTGTCTCCGCGAGAGACTCGCAGCCTTCGCAGGCTGCCCGCGATGGCGAACAGGCGGGTCGTGCCGTTGGGCTTCGGCACGGCGGCCAGTTCCGCGCCCCGTCGGGGGGTGGGCAGATCGGCGAACCGAACCCACGCGTTACGGGCGATCGCCGGGTGCTCCGAGTCGATCGCCCGGTAATCCGGGGTCGTCGGGTCACTACATCCTAGGAGGAGGAGTAGCAGAGCTAGGAATCGCATGCGGTACTCGCGGCATGGGTACAGGTTGAGTCATTTGCGTGGCCGCGTCGGCGAACCATGCCCGGCCGATCTAGCCGGGGGGTTTCAAGGGGATGTCAAGCCGGGGGTGCCGGCGAACAGGCCTTCCGTAGCCGAAAAAGAAACGGCCGAGCATCCAGCTGGGCCGTGGAGGGCATTCATCGGAGGTGGGTAATGAGTGCGCCGTGTAGGAACCGAGCTCAACCTAGTGGTTGCAAGGTGCGCGTGGTACTCGGCGCGACTTGAGATCCGCTTGATAGATCCCGCCTAGAATAATTCGTTCTCGTGGCACCAGGGTAACGACCTCGACAACCTGGCCGCCGGCCGCGAGCACATCACTTTCGGGCTCTCGGCTGAGCCTGCAGGTGACCGGCATCCCCACTCGTTCCCGCATGACCTGCGTCGGTTCGCGGGTTGGCAGAAGGAGATCCCGATGCGAACAACTACTGTGCTGCGAGCCTGCGCCACGGTCGCGCTGCTGGCCTGCGGCTCCGAGAACGGCCCAACCCAGCCCGAGTCGAGCGGGGCTATGACACCGGCTGCTCCCACGGTGGCAGCGGCTGTGGACATCTGGCGAGAACGGGGCCCCCACCCGTCCGGTACCGTGATCGGTCGCTCAGTCGGAGTCCTGACCAACACGGCTGGGCAGTCGGTCGTCTACGCCTTCGGAGGCTGTGATGTGGTCGAAGGCGACGTCGGGCAGTGCACCGTGTCCGGCATCGGTATTTACAACGCGGCGACCGATACCTGGACCGGTGATCGCTCCTTCTTGGTATCCGTGTGGCGCTCCAACGGCGTTGGCGCGATCGGCGGCAGGTTGTACTCCTCTGGGGGCTACACAACTCACGACCCCGCGGACGGGTTGTCCCGTCGGGTGTGGGCGTACGATCCGGCTCTGACATTCCCGGAGGGCTCGGAAGCCCGCCGAGTGACCCAGCTGGCCGACATGCCGAAGTTCACGGCCGAAGGGGTCACGGGTGTCATCAACGGCAAGCTCTACGTGCTGCCCGGTATCTGCGACGCGAATGGCTGGCCCCGGCCCGGATACTGCCAACAGGAGCCCATCCGGCGACTGTATCGCTACGATCCCGCCACGAACAAATGGGGAGCTCGGAAATCGGCGCCGCACTACCACAGGTCCGGGGCGGGCGGGGTCATCGGCGGCAAGTTCTACGTGGCGGGCGGCGTCAACAGCGCCGATCTCGATGTCTACGATCCGGCGACCGACAGCTGGAGGACCCGGGCTCCGATACCAAAGGCAGGCCCGGCCATCGGAACCGCCCTGGCTGGCAAGCTGTACGTCGTGGTCGGGTTGGAGGCCTACGTATACAACCCCGGCACCAACAGGTGGAGCGCGATCGCCGACCCTACCTGGGGACATGACGGTGTGGTTCGCGTCGTGATCAATGGCAAACCCAAGCTGCTCGCGGTAGGCGGCCTCCATGGTCCGCACTTCGACGAACCCAACAACACCGAGGTGTACACGCCCTGAGGGTGATGAGAAAAAAACGGCCTGGCGAAAGCCAGGCCGTAATGTTGAGTGCGCCGCGTAGGAATCGAACCTACAACCTAGTGATTAAGAGTCACTTGCTCTGCCAATTGAGCTAGCGGCGCGGGTGGGTCCATAGCCCCAAGGGGAGTCGAACCCCTCTCTCGACCTTGAAAGGGTCGCGTCCTAACCGATAGACGATGGGGCCGACCGTTTCTCGATAGCGCTAACGGGATTCGAACCCGTGTTTGGGCCTTGAGAGGGCCCCGTCCTAGT
>DATABZ010000006.1:0-9220 GCA_036259315.1 Gemmatimonadales bacterium
CTGAACACCTGGAACACCACCTCCTGCCGCAGCACCTCGGTCCGGGATCGCGCGGCCTCGGCCGCGAACTCGGCGGCGCGAAGATCGTGCTGCCGGGCGAAGCCGCTGAAGAGCGGAATCGACAGGCCGAGGGAGAGCGTATAGCTGTTCGCGCCGTCCGGAATGGTGGTGGCGTAGGTCCGGCCCCCCGTGGCACTGAAGCCGAGCGAGGGCAGCAGCGCCCCGCGCGCCTCGGTGATGCCGGCGAGCGACGCCTCGACCTCAGCCCGGCTCGCGGCCAGGTCGGGACGGCCCTGGAGGGCGGTAGCGATGATCGCGTTCACGCTGTCCGCCAAAGGCGCGACCGGGGCGATCGCCGCGCTCGAGTCCACGTCGAACGGCAGGTTGGCCGGCAGGCCGAGTGACAGGGCGAGCGCGCCGCGGGTGGTCTGCACGTTGCCCTCGATCGTCTGGAGGTCGAGCTGAGCCTGGCTGGCGGCCGTCCGCGCCTGGAGCACGTCCGCCACGGTGGCGAGACCAACCCGGCGCCGTTCCTCGGCCGCGGCGAGGTTGGTGCGGGCCTCCTCGACCGTGATGCGCTGCGCCTGGAGCAGCGCCCGATTGGCGAGATACTGGAAGTAAGCGATCTGGATCAGGAGCACTACATCCTGGATCGCCGCGTTGTGCAGGAAGCTCGCGGAGAGGAGCCGCTGCCGGGCACTCGTCACCCGCCCGCTCCGGCCTCCGAAGTCGAGGAGCAGATAGCTGAGGGTCACGCTTGGGGTGAGCACCGACTGCTCCACCGCGGTGCGCCCCTGGCTGGCCGCCGTCTTCAGCCGCGCGGCGCTCACCTCGGCATCGATGGCGGGCAGCCAGGCGCCCCGCTCCGCACCGTAGACGGACGCGGCGGTCTGGGCGTTGGCCCAAGCAAGGCGGGTGGTCGGGTTGCCGCGCAGGCCGAGATCCACGATCTCGGCGAGGGTGAGGCGCCGGATCCGCTCCGCGAGGTCCGGGGGTACCGCGGCCCGCGCCGAGGTATCCGCCGGGAGGACGCTCGGCAGGGCTTCGGCCGGCGGCGTCCAGGGCACCTCGGGCCGCGGCGATGCGCCGCGCACGCCCAAGACGCTCGGAGTCCCCACGCACCCCGCCAGGAGGAGCGTCGAGGCGACTGCGGCGAGCCTCACCTGCCGGATCCGACGCGGGCAAGTCGGCGCGACGGCGGACCGGGCCACTGCACCATCGCGCGCCCGATCGCGTCGGCCATGTAACTGAACGCGCTTTCGTACCGCTCCAGCCGCTCGTCGACCTCGCGACTCGGCAACGGCAGCGTGCGCCGGCCCTCACCGATCACCTCCGTGAACCGCCGCCAGCGGGCGAGGCGCTGGGCCATGGACCGCTCGAACAGATCCGCCGCGACCTGGTAGTAATCGCGCCGGCTGCCCGGCTGGTGGACCGCTTCCACCAGGCCGAGCTGCGCGAGCAGGCGCGCGTTGGTGCTGGCGCTGGCCTTGCTGACAGCGAGGTCCTCCGACAGCTGGTCGAGACTCAGCGCGCCCTCGCTCAAGAGCAGCAGGGCGAGAATGCGCCCGGCGATCGGCGGCTGCCTCTCGTCCTCGAACAGGGCCGCGAAGCGGTCGGTGAAGCGGGTGGTGCGAGGATCCATAGTTCTCCCGGGATCTGCCAGGGACGGACGCGAGGGGCGAAGACGCGATGGGACCGTTCAGCCGTTCAGTATGGACTGAACGTCGGTGGAAACCAAGTGGCGCGGCTCACCCGCCCCCGGCGATCCAGTCCAGCGCGGCCTCCGGGATCCCGGGAGGCACGGCGTGTCCGCCGTCGAATTCGGTGTAGCTGACGTGGTAGCCGTCCCCTCGGAGGTCCCGCACGATGCGCCGGCTGCAGAGATCCACGGGTAGCACCTGGTCGTGGACGCCGTGCGACATGAACACCCTGGGCTTTCCGCGGCGCCTGCCGGGTGCGACAAAACCGGGTGAGAAGGCGATGACGTGGGTGAAGAGGTCGCCGTTAAGCAGACCGAGGGTGAGCGCGTAGCTGGCGCCATCGGAGAATCCCTCGGCAACGAGCCGCCGGCGATCGACCGCGTAGCGCGCGAAGACCAGATCGAGCGCGCGCTGGAGGAACTCGACATCAGGGCCGAAGCCGCCGAGGACGACGTCCCAGGTCCGATCCCTCGAATCAGGGGCGAGCAGGAGCAGTCCGGCCGCATCGGCCAAGGGCTGGAGCCGCGGCAGGCTCCGGTGACCGCTTCCGCCGGCGCCATGAAGGGTGAGGACCAGCGGCGCGGGTGAGCCCGGCGAGTACGCGGCCGGCACGTACAGCAGCCCATCACGGTTCGAGCCGCTCAGCTGAAGGGGCAGCAGTCCGCGGTGAGGGTCTCCCGCCACCTCCGCGCGCGGCGGGGCGTCCAGACGGCCGCTCGCGTGTAGTCGCCGGCGCGAGGTGGGGGTCTCCCGGTCAAGCCGACCGGCCGAGCCGGCACCGCACGCGGCGCCCAGCCCGGCGACCAGGCCCGCCGCGGCGAGCCGCAGCACCGTGCGGCGGTGAAAGAGGAGAGCCATCTCCGACACCGTACGGAGCCGCCGGTGCCGGAGATGCAGGTGGGTGGATCAGCCTCGCCCCGTCTTGTCCTGAAGCTCGTCGATCCGCTTGGAGGCTTCCGCCTTGCTGAGCTCGGGCTCGACCGTCTCACCGGCCTCGGTGGCCAGCGTATGGAGATAGGACTCCTGGGCGCCGGTCATCGGTTCGTCGCCGGTGGTCCACTCGTCCGGGTCCTTGATGCGGTTCGTGTTGTCGTTCGTCTGGCCGTCGTTCTTCTGGTTCTTCGACGCGGTTCCGCGCTTGCTGCTTGCCATACCTGTCGACTCCTTTCCTGGGCTCCACGCCCACCGAAAGAAAGCCGAAATCGGTTTCGCACGTCGTGACCCACGTCACTCCCGGCTAGAACCGGAACTCCCCCGCATCGGCCGTCTCCCCTGCCTTCACCTCCACGGTGCGGGCCGGCCCGACGGCGCCGCGCGCCAAGTCCTCGGGAACCACGGTATAACGACCAGGCCTGAGGAAGGAAGCCTTGAATGCGCCGGACTCGCTCGTGCGCGACGTCGCCATGAGTGGTCCGAGGGCCCCCGTGCTGTCGAAGGCGTAGTGGACGCTCACTGCCGCCAGGGCGATGGGATCATCCGTCCCGGCGTGCACCAGGTCGCCTTCGATGCTGCCGGACCCCGTGCGGGTGATCGCGCGCAGCCAGGGGATGAAGAGGAAGCCGCCCGAGGTGTCGTCCGGAAGGAAGCTGCGCCCGACGTCGAAGTCGATCACGATGTCCTCCCCGTTCTCGTCGATCGCCATCGGCTCCTCTACCAAGGCGAACAAGGTCGGCGTTTCCCCCTTGCTCTGCCAGTTGATGGGCGGGTGCCCGCCGTCGACGTCGGTCATGCTCGAGCGCGCAGGGTCGAAAGTCACGCGGACGGCGCGATACTGGTCCGGGGGCACCTCGGCCTCGCCGAGGAGTGCGGTCGCGCCGTTCTGGAGGTCGAGCAGGTTGAATGCCCGGTCCGGCGTCGCGACGGTGACCCAATCAGGGATCCCTTCGGAGGTGTCCGCCTGGGGCGAGAGCCCGATCTCCAGGATATGGATGTCCACGCGCGCGACGCGGTCGAAGGGGAAGGGGGCATCCGTCAGGAACACCGCCGTCTTCCCTTCACCCGCCGCTCCGGACGGCCCCGTCTCCGAGGAGTCGCAGGCCGTGAGACCGATCGCGACGGTCGCCATCAGTGCAAGTCCCGAGTGCTTCATCGTCGCCTCTCCGGTGATCGGAAATCGTCAGATCTACGTTCCCTCAGACCCGGCGGCGGCCTCCCCTGTGACCACGGCGGGTCAGGCACTCCCGTTGTCACAGCCACGACCCCGGGGTGGTCTACCGAGGATGAGCGACAGCGATGCCGCGCTGGTCGCCCGAACGCTCGGCGGCGATCTCCAGGCCTATGCCGCCCTGATGGCCCGCTATCGCGACAAGTTCGGGCGCTACGCGCACCATATGCTGGGGAACCGGGAAGACGCGCAGGAGGCCCTGCAGGACAGCTTCGTTCGGGCCTACCGCTCGCTCGCGGCGTGCCGCGAGCCGGAGCGGTTCGGCGCCTGGCTCTTCCGCATCGTCGTCAACCGCTGCCGCACGGTGCGCCGCAGACTCCAGCGCGACCGGCGCTTCGAAGGGGACCTGCCGGACGACATCGCCTCACAGGGCGAGCGACCGGACGCCTTCGAGTGGCGGGACGAGATCGGGCTCGCGCTCGAGCGGCTTCGCCCCCACTACCGCGAGGCATTCCTGCTCCGTTACGTAGAAGGTCTGGATTACGCCGAGATGTCGGAGTTGACCGGCGCGAAGGAGCCCGCGCTGCGGATGCGGGTCAAGCGCGCGGGCGATCAGCTCCGAGTGCTGCTGAGGGACGTCCATGCCCGCTGAGCGCGACTACACAGCCGACGACGAGGTCCTGCAGGACGAGGTCCTGCAGCAGGCCATCGCCGAGTTGCGGAGGCCGGTGCGGCTGGATGCCTCACTCGATCAGCGCGCCCTGGCGCGCATCCGGGCGGAGGTACCGGTGCACTCGGCCGCGGCGGCGATCCCTCGCTGGGGAGCGTGGCTCGCGGGCGCCGCGATCGCCGCCGGGCTGCTGCTGACCGTTCTCCGGCCGGCCCCCCGGTCCATCGCTCCCGACGCGCTCGAGCTCGCGGCGCATCCGGCCGAGGCCCGGCCCGTCCGTCTCCACCTGGCGGCGCCCGCGTCCTCGCGGGTCGCGGTGGTGGGCGACTTCAACGACTGGGACCCGGCGGCCACACCGCTCCGCCCCTCCGGCGACGGAGACACCTGGGTGGTGGAGCTGCGGCTCAGGCCGGGTCGGTACCACTACACCTTCCTGATCGACGGGCGCCGCTGGGCGCGCGACCCGAGCGAGCCACCGGCGGCGGAGAGCGACTTCGGCGCTCCCGTCTCCGTGCTCACCGTGAGCTGACCGGTGCGCGCCACGCGGATCGCATCGCTCGTCGTGCTGCTCGCCTTCCCGGCGATCGCGCGCGCACAGGATGCCCGTCTCGCCGAGCGGCTGGATCCCGCCACCGCATCCGATGTGCAGGAGGTCGTGGATTCGGCGGCGAGTGCCGGACTGCCCACCGAACCCCTGGTGCAGAAGGCGCTCGAGGGAAGCACCCTGGGGGCCAACGGCAACCGCATCCTGGCGGCGGTGCAGGCGCTGCATGGACAACTGGACCGTGCCCGGGACGCGCTGGGCCGCGACGCCGACGACGCGGAGCTCACGGCCGCGGCGGGCGCGCTCCGCGCGGGGCTCGCTCCCGTCGCGCTCCGGCGGCTGCAGTCGCTGCGCTCGGGCCGCCCACTGGTCGTACCGATCGCGGTGCTCACCGACCTCGTGGCGGAGGGCGTTCCGCCGGAGGAGGCGACCCGCTCGGTGCTCGATCTCGCGCGCGACGGCAGGCCCGACGACGAGTTCGTCGCGCTCCGCCGGCAGATGCAGGTGCGCCGCCGCGGCGCGGCCGGCGAGCCGATGGGCCGCCCGGCGCTCCGCCCCGCTGCCGACCCGCCGGTGGATCGATGAGCCTCGCGCGTGGCGCCCTCGTCGCCCTGGTCTGCTCGGCGTGGTGGGCCATGCCGGCGGGTGCGCAGCTCGCCGGCACGCTCGACATGGGCGCGGGGACGTACCGACCGGACCGGGCGATACCGGGCGGCATCGCGTCCATCGCGCCGGCGCTGCGCTTTCGGGAGGGGCCGCTCGAATTGAACGCGCTCGGGGTGTACTCCGACGCGCCGGCAGGACGCTGGAACTTCCAGGGAGGGACCGAGGCCTTCGTGCGCACACCCGCGCTCGGGATCCTGCAGCTCGAAGCCATGGGGCGGGTTGAATGGACCAGCCACTACCAGGCGCGGGGCACCACGATTCTCTCGGGCGGCGTGCGCGCCTACCTCGCGACCGGCGCGCGGGCGCGGGCGTGGATCGGGCGCTCGTTCGGGCAGGCGACCTCGCTGGGCGCGCGTCGGCCACTCCGGCGCAGCGAAGTCGGCGGCTCCACGACTCTGGGTGCGGTGCACCTCGAGTTCACGCTGGCGAACACGACGGTGGACCGCTCGTTCATGCTCGGACCGGTGGACCCCCGCGAAGGGACCGACACGCTGTCGGCCTACCCGTCCCCGGCGGGACAGCGGCGGGTGGACCGGGTGGCACTCACCGATGCGGTGCTGTCGGGTAGATGGCGGTTTCGCTCGATCGACTTCGATGCCGCGTTCGGCCGCCGTTTCAGCCGTCTCACCCCAGAGACCACGATTTGGGGGCTCAGCGCGTCGCGCGACCTCTCGCCCACGCTCGCCGTCGTCGGGGCCGCGGGTCGGGCCGGCTCGGACCCGGTGACCTCCGTCCCCGGCGCGCGGTACTTCGCGCTCGGGCTCCGGCTCAAGGTGGGCCCGCCGCTCGCGACGCCGCCGCCCACCCTCGAGACGACCACGGAGGCCGCGCCGTTCAGAATAGGCCCGGCGGTGGCCGCCGGGCGCGAGATCGTCGTGCAGGCTCCGGACGCGCGCAGCGTGGAGCTCGCCGGCGACTTCACCGACTGGAAGCCTGTCGCGCTTCGCCCCTGGGGTGAGGATGCCTGGCGCACGCTGCTGCCGGTGCCGCCCGGCCTCCACCGGCTGGCGGTTCGTATCGACGGCGGCGAATGGCAGGCCCCGCCGGGCACGCGCGCGATCGAAAGCGAGTTCGGTGGCGAGGTCGCGGAGGTCGTCGTCGAGTAGACCCGCCGCCGAGCAGCGATCATCGTCCCGCACCAGGTCGGGTCCGAGTCACGCCGGTCATTGTCATATCCCGCGAAGTCACATCCCGAGAACCACCGCTCCTCCATCCGCTGATCATCCCGGGCCTACGGCTCCATACTGGATCTACATTCGCATGGCTCGGGCCATCGGCATCGGGCGTCCGAGCATCGGCGTGTGCCTGGCACAGCTCCTCGTGGCGCGGGTCCGCATATTGGGTCGAGCCGCATGGCCGGATATTCTTCGGCGACGTCGGCAAGCTCCTTCCACCCAGTCCCAGGAGGCGACCGATGGCTTCGCGGAAGCGGTATCGGCTGGAGCAGGTGGCTGTGGAAGCGGGCGAGGTGCGGCGGGGCAAGTGGAGCTTCGCCAAGGGCGGACGTCAGGCGCCGGTGCGGGGACACGAGCATCTCTACACGGTGACGGACGGAAACCTCCCGGGACGCAACCGTTGGGAGTTCCTGGTGCGGGTGCCCGACGAAGCCGATGGACGAGTGGAAGTCCGGCCGAAGACCACGCCTCCCCTCCAAGCCTGGAAGGCGCTGACCTACCGCTCGGTTCAGTTCCAAAAGGCCACCAAAGGCGACGCCCGGGGCAAGCTGTACTGCAAGGTCTCGCTCGCCGTGCCGCCGCGTGGCCGCGCAACCGAAGACCCGCGCGGAACCCGGACCAAGGACGTGATCCGCTGGGACCAGCGGCGCGATCTGCCCAGGTGGTTCGACGGTCTCCAACGCCGGATGCGGGCGAAGGAGCGCGTTCGCACCACGCGAGGCACCGACGGCAACGCCCTCGTGCTGCTGGTCGCGCCCGAGGACCACGCGATGATGATCCGGCTCTACTTCGCCATGAAGGTCTGGATCCTGAAGGAGGGCATCGAGCTCGAGTGAACGAGGAACGGCGGTACCGCACCCGCACGCCGGCGTCGGAGCAGCAGTTCGAGGAGTTCGGGCGCTATCTCCCAGGGGGCGATTCCCGGAGCACGCTCTTCTATCCGCCCTATCCCGCGGTGCTGGAGCGCGGGGAGGGCTGCTGGGTGGTGGATCTGGACGGGAACCGCCTGCTGGACTTCACCGGGAACCACTCGGTCCTGGTCCACGGCTACGGAGCACCAGCCGTGCGGGAGGCGATCCGCCGGCAGGTCGAGCTGGGCACCTGCTTTCCCGGTCCTACAGAGGTCCAGCTTCGGCTCGCCCGCCATCTGGTCGAGCGGATCGGCTCGGTCCAGCGGGTGCGATTCACCAACTCGGGCACCGAGGCGGTGATGATGGCGGTCCGGGCCGCGCGACGGCACACCGGCAGGAGAATGGTCGCCAAGCTGGAGGGTGGGTACCACGGCACGTCGGAGGACGTGATGGGGAGCGTGCATCCGGATCTCGTCGTCCTGCCGGCCGACGACGCCGGGGCCGCGGTCGAGAGGCTCGAACGAGGCGCCGGAGAGATCGCCGCCCTCCTCGTGGAGCCGGTGCAAGGCTCGGCCGGAATGATCCCGCTCGAGGCCGGCTTCCTCCAAGCGCTCCGGGAGGCGACCCGACACCTCGGCATCGTGCTCGTCTTCGACGAGGTGGTGAGCCTGCGGGTCGCCTATGGCGGCGCGGAGGAGCACTTCGGGATCGAGCCCGACATGTGCTGCCTGGGCAAGCTGATCGGAGGCGGGCTCCCACTCGGCGCCTTCGGCGGCCGCGAGGAGATCATGGCACAGTTCGATCCTTCCCGCGGCCCGCCGCTCATTCCCCATCCCGGCAGCTACAACGCCAATCCCGTGAGCCTCGCCGCCGGTCTGGCGACGCTCGAGCTGCTCACCCGCGACGCCGTGACCCGCCTGAACCGCGCCGGCGATCGGGTGCGTGCGGAGCTGGTCCGGGCGTTTGCCGATGCGGGGATCCCGGCCTCCATCACCGGCCTGGGCTCGCTGTTCGGCATTCACCTCACCAGTGTGCCGGTGCGGACCGTCCGTGACGCCGAGCGCGCGGACGCCGCCCTGCGGCATCGGATCTTCCTCGGGCTGTACGACGAGGGAATTCTGATCGATCCGCGCGGGGTGGGCACGCTCTCCACCGCAATCGGGGGACCGGAGATCGATCGGTTCGTTGCGGGGCTGCGGGCCGTGCTGTCCAGGCTACACGTGCCGGCGGTGCCCGCCACGTCCGCGCACCGTTGAGCCTTGCCGCCGCTCGCGACAGGACCGGTGCTCCTCCTCGCGGCGATCAAGCTGCTGCTGCATCTCGTCGTGAACCTGCGCACCCCCTACGGCATTCACCGCGACGAACTGCTGTATCTCGCCATGGGGCGGAACCTCGAGCTCTGGGGTATGGATTTTCCGCCCGCGATCGCCGTCGTGGCGGAAGTGTCCAGGACGGTGCTCGGCGAATCGCTGGTCGCGCTCCGGTTCGTGCCGGCGACCTCCGGCGCCGC
>DATABZ010000007.1:0-2396 GCA_036259315.1 Gemmatimonadales bacterium
CACTTCGAAGCCAAGGCCGATCAGCAGCCGAGCCCAGTAGTGAGAGCCCGAGCAGCCCTCCATCACCACGCGGCAGGGCTCGCGCGTGCTCCAGAAGCGCTCGAACTGGTGGCGCGTCATGCGGCGGCGCTCCTGGATGCGTCCCGCGGCCGCGGAGATGGCGATCTCGAAGACGTTCTTGGCGGTGTCGACGGCGATGGTTACGTTGCTCATGGGATGGGCTCCTTTCGTCACGGTTCGTGATTGGCGTCTCGTACCAGGGGTAGCTTGCTACCTTGTACGGGAGGAGTCCATCCCATCACTGCAGGGGATGCGGGGCCTTGCATGGTTTCGGTTGGATGAAAAGTCTTGCGCGGCGGCCCCGCACCCCTGACCCTTGCGTCGTTAGGCCGCCAGGCACGGCCAGCGCTAACACGACAAACGGCACCCCTACTCTCGACGACTATGAACGCTTCCGCGCGACTTTCCACACTGTTTGGCTCAGCGCTTGTGTTCGCGCTGTCATTCCTCTATGTGCCTTTGGTCTCGGCACAACAAGCTGCGGTGCCGGAGCATGAGGCGCTCATGGGCGACATGGTCGGCGAGTGGTTGATGACGGGCACAATAGCTGGTGATAGAGTGACGCACGACGTGTATGCTGAGTGGATTCTAGGCCGCCGGTACGTCCGAATCCACGAGGTGTCACGCGAGCGAGATGAGGACGGGAGGCTCGCTTACGAAGCCTGGATTCACATCGCTTGGGATACAGAGAACGCCAATTACGTAGTCATGTGGCTGGACAACACGGCTACGACAAACTTTGCCGAGGAAGGCGTCGGCCACGGGAAGCCTGATGGAGACCGAATCCCGTTCGTTTGGAGTCTCGCGGACGGGAGCGGTATCCGAAACACGTTCGAGTACGACCGCGAGGGCGACACGTGGTCGTGGACAATCAACAATGTCAGCGATTCGGGACGCGCGTCTACATTTGCAGAGTTGCGTCTGGAACGGAAGTAGGTCGGGCGGCAGAACCCACCGCTGCAGGCCGACAGCACGCGCCAGTGTCCTTGCCTCGTCCGAGCGGCAGCGTATCCTGCGGCTCGTACCATCCGCCAGTCGTCAGCGTGCTGCGGCTGAGCGGTCATCTGTTAGGCCGCGGGCCGCATCAGCGCGCTCCTCCAGAGTTCTTCGCCAAGCTCCCGGAGTCGGGGCGACACGCGACATCGTACGCGACCCCCCATGAGCGCGGTCCTCACCAGGTCTTCCTTCGAGCAGCTGTGGACGTTCGAGGACCGGACGGTGACGCAGCTCGTCGTCGACCCGGGCGCGTTCCGGCTCCAGACGCGGGCGCTGGACGGCTGGGCGGAGGTGCGGGTCGGCGTCCCGTTCGCCCTCCGGCCGGCGGGCAGGGCGCCGCTCCTGCTCGATCCGGAGGAGGCCCGCGAGCTCGCGCCGGCGCTCGGCCTGCTCGGCGTCGGCCTCCGCTCGATCCGCGTGCGCCGGACCGGCGAGCTGCGCGTCGAGTTCGCGGACGACTCGGTGCTCGAGGTCGAGCCGCATCCCACGTTCGAGGCGTGGGAGATCAGCGGCGGCGAGAGCCTCGCGGGTCTCGCATACCTCTGCGGCCCTGGCGGCGGCTCGCCGTGGGGATGAGGACGATCCCGCCGAGGCGGCAGCTCGTAGCCGTGGCCTGACGATCGGCTGCGGGGGATGCGAGCCGTCCATGCTTTCAGCCGGACGACTGTCTTGCGCGCCGGCCCCGCACACCTGACCCTTGTGTCGTCGGGCTGCACCCCGAACGGGGGTGGAGGTTCGCTCCCGCGCGCGCACGCGGACACGGTCTCGGAGACGACGAATGCGATTCAGCATCACGACAGAGGTCGACGCTCCTCCGGAGGTGGTGTTCGCCGTCCTGAGCGAGGTCGAGCGCTGGCCCGAGTGGACGCCGACGGTCACGCGGGTCGAGCGCCTCGGTGACGCCGGCGCGCCGCTGGCGCTCGGCGGCCGCCTCCGGATCGTGCAGCCGAAGGTGCCGCCGGCCGAGTGGACGGTCACGGCGCTCGAACCGGGCCGAGGGTTTCGGCTCGTCAGCCGCTCGCCGGGCGCGACCGTCGAAGCGAGCCACTGGGCGGAGCCGGCGGGAGGAGGCCATCGCTCCCGGGTGACGCTCTCCGTGACGTTCGCGGGCCTCCTGGGGCGGGTCGTCGGCTGGATGATGCGGGGCCTCAACGAGCGGTACCTCGCGCAAGAAGCGGCCGGGCTCAAACGCCGAAGCGAGGAGCGGGCCCGGGGCACGGAGTGAGGCGGTGTCTCCGGCGAGGCCGCCGGCCGTCCCGGAGCGGAGCATCTCCCGCCGAGCACAGCCGGTCAGGAGAGACGATACCCGCATCATCGCGCCCCGCGGAGCCCAATCCCCG
>DATABZ010000008.1:0-5141 GCA_036259315.1 Gemmatimonadales bacterium
GGTGATGCTGACCACCGGCCCCATCTGGGCCAAGCCGATCTGGGGCACCTGGTGGACCTGGGACGCGCGGCTCACGCTGACGCTCTTCCTCTTCTTCCTCTTCATCGGCTATCTCGCGCTCCGCGCGGCGCTGCACGATCCGTCCGAGCGGGCCCGCTTCAGCGCCGTCGTGGGCGTGCTCGGCCTGCTGCTGGTCCCGTTCATCCATCTGAGCGTCTACCTCTTCCGGACGCTGCACCCGCAGCCGGTGGTGCTGAAGCCGAGCCGGCCGTCGTTGCCGCCGGAGATGCTCAGGACGCTGCTGGTCTCCACGCTGGTGTTCCTGGTGCTCTACATCGGGCTGGTCACCCTCCGCTACGGTCTGGCCCTGGCGGAGGAGCAGCGCGAGGGAGAGCTCGATGCCGCCTGAGAACGGGGGCTACATGATCGCGGCCTATGTCCTCACCGCACTGATTCTGCTGGGGTACGCGGTCGGGCTGTGGAGGAGGGCGAACCGAGCGGTGCGGAGGGTGGAGCGAGGGAGCTGAGGCTCGTAGGGGGTTCGACGTCCGTCTTGCTCACCCGGGCACCCTCGCTTGCTTTGGCTCTACCCCGCCGACCTCATGCCTTTCGGTCCACCGGCCTCAGCAGCACGTACTCCCAGAGCGCCCCGGCGACCACTCCGCCGAGGATCGGCCCCACCCAGTAGACCGCCTGCGCCACCCACTGCCCGGCCACCAGGGCGGGACCGAACGCCCGCGCCGGGTTCACGGCGGCGCCGGTGAGCGGACCGCCCATCAGGATGTCGAACGTCAGCGCGAGCCCGACCGCCCACCCGCCGAGTCGCGGCGCCGCCGAGTTGACGCAGGTGCCGAAGACCGCGGACACGAGGAAGAACGCCATCACCGCTTCCAGCAGGACCGCCTGGTGGAACTGGACCGAGTTGGCGACGGTCGGCGTGCCGAGCGAGATCCCCCGTACGCTCCCGATGGGAAAGAGCGCCTTCAGCAGCAGGGCCGCCAGCACCGCACCGAGGAGCTGGGCGACGATGTAGGCCGCCGCGGCGCGGAGCTCCGTCCGCCGCGCGACGACGAGGCCCAGCGTGACGGCCGGGTTGAGGTAACCCCCGGAAATGCCCATCGTGGCGGTGACCATGAGACCCAGCACGAGGCCGTGGGCCACTGCGATGCCCAGGAGCCCGGTGCCACCGCCCGGCATCACCTGCGCGGCCACCGTTCCAGCCCCGACGAAGACCAGCGCGAACGTGCCCAGGAGCTCCGCGATCGAGCGGTGCAGCAGCGACGGCATGGATGTTCTCCCGTGAGGTCCGAACCGGCGGCGAATCTAGGCGTCCCCTCGGCGAAACACCAGCGCGGCGTTGATCCCCCCGAAGCCGAACGAGTTGCTCACCAGATACTCGGGCTCCAGCCGCCGACCCTCGCCGGTGACGTGGTCGAGATCGCAGGCGGGGTCCGGAATCTCCAGGTTCACGGTCGGTGGGAACCAACCGCGCCGGCTCGCCAGGGCGCAGATGGCGGCCTCGATGGCGCCACTCGCGCCGAGCGCATGGCCGTAGTACCCCTTGGTGCCGCTGAAGGCGAGCCGGTAGGCGTGCTCCCCGAACACCTGCTTGACCGAGGAGGTCTCGGTCGGATCGTTGAGCGGCGTGGAAGAGCCGTGGGCGTTGATGTAGCCGATCTCCGAAGGGGAGACCCTCGCCTCCGCCAGCGCGTTGCGGATACAGCGGGCGGCCTGCGTTCCATCGGGTCGCGGCGCCGTCATGTGGTACGCGTCGTTGGTGAGGCCGTAGCCGCAGATCTCGATGTAGACCGGCGCGCCCCTGGCGAGCGCGCGGTCGCGCTCCTCGAGCACGAGCACGGCCGCGCCCTCGGCCATCACGAAGCCGTCGCGGTCCGCGTCGAAGGGCCGGCTCGCATGCGCCGGGTCGCCGTTGCGGGTGGACATGGCCCGGATGATGGAGAACGCGCCGAAGCAGAGCGGCGCCAGCGGCGCCTCGGCGCCCCCGGCGATCATCACGTCCGCCTCGCCCCGCGAGATCGCCCGGAAGCCCTCGCCGACCGCGATGGCGCCGGAGGCGCAGCTCATGCCGTTGGTGGCGTTGGGCCCGGTGCAGCCGAACTCGATCGCGATGTTGCAGCTCGCTGCGCCGGCGAAGACGGTGAGCGCCAGCGCGGGATCGACCGCGCGCGGCCCCTCGGTGAGGAACGCGTGGTACTGGCGCTCGCCGTGCGCGACCCCGCCGAGCGCCGTGCCCATCATGGCCCCCACCCGATCGCTGTCCTCGCGGCGAAGGTCGAGCTCCGCGTCGGCGAGCGCCATCCTGGTCGCGGCGATGGTGAACTGCGAGTAGCGGTCGAGCCGCCGCGCCCGACGCTCCTCGATGTGATCGGTGGGATGGAACTCGTCCACCTCGCCGGCGATCCGTGACTTGAAGACGGCGGGGTCGAACCGGGTGATTTCCCGGATGGCCGAGCGGCGCCGGTTGAGCCCGCTCCAGAGTCCCTCGACACCCAGACCGATGGGCGTGACCGCTCCGATGCCGGTCACCACGACGCGGCGCGGCGACGTTGGGGAGGGGATCATCGCCCGACTCCGGCTTCCACGTGCCGCTTGATGCCCGCGAGGGTGCGGGAGGCGATGCCGTGGATGAATACGGGGCCGATCACCAGCTCCGCGGCGGCCCTTCCGATCAAGGGCCAGCGGGGGCCCGTCCACTCGTGCACGATGCTCACCTCGGTGCCTTCGCCATGCGGGACAAAACGCCAGAGGACGTCCATGCCGCTCGTGATGCCGCGGACGTGGCGGTAGTGCACCGCCGGCGTGGAGCGGTCCACCCGCATCTCCGAGACCCACCAGGTGGGATAGCCGACCGGGCCGAAGGGGCGCCACGCCGCCATCTCCACGAGACCGCCGTCCGGCCGCGGTTCGAGCATGCGGACCCAGCGGTAGTGGGGCAGCAGCTCGGGCCAGCGCTCCACGTCCGCGGCGGCCTCGAGCACGCGTGCCGGCGAGGCCCGCATGTGGGTGCGGTCCACCGTTCTCATCGCTCGACTCCCGCTCCGCTCCCGGCGCGCCACGTCGCCACCAGCCGGTAGCCCGGACGCCGCGAGACCCGGGCGCGCACCCCGGCGGCCGAGAGCAGCTCGCGCAGCTCCCCCGGCGTGTAGCCGCGGCGAATGGAGGTGAGCCCGTCGGCGCGGGTGATCGGATCGAAGCCGAGCGCGAGCGCGCCGGCCCGGAACGCGAGCGGCGCCAGGCGGCCGCGCCGGAGATCGGCCACCACCACTCCCACCCGGGCGAGGGCGTCACAGGTACGGAACAGGTGGACCGCGGACGCGCCGGTGAAGTGATGGGCCACCTGGCTCAGCAGCACGATGTCCACCGACTTCTCTCGGAGGGGCGGCTCGCCCGCGCTGGCCAACGCGCACGGGACGCCCGCCAGCCCGGCCAGCCCCGCCGCGGGCCGGCTCAACTCGAGCCCCAGCGGCCGCAGGTCGTATCCCTGCCGTTCGGCCCAGCGGACGGCGCTGCGCGGCAGGTCGCCGGCACCGGTGCCGAGGTCGAGCAGCGTGAGTCGCCGGTCGGTCGGCAGGCCGCGCAGCACCCGCCGCAGCCCGTAGCGCACGGCGGCGGCGCCGCCGAACCAGCGGTTCGCCCTCGCCACGTTCCGGAGCGACAGCACCACCGCCGCGGGGTCGGCGGCAGGATCGTCCAGCAGCTCGGTGCCGACGGAGGAGAGCCCCAGCTGCCCGGTCATTCGAGGGACCCGTATCCGCCGCGGTAGTAGAGCAGCGGCCGGCCCTCGCCGGTGGACCCGCCGATCACGCGGCCGATGATGATGGTATGATCCCCGCCGGGGTAGCTGGCGAACCGGTCGCACTCGATGTGGGCCAAGGCGCCGTCCAGCAGCACCAGCCCCTCGGGGCTCCGGTGGTAGCCCACGCCGTCGAACCGGTCCTCGTGGCGGTCGGCGAAGCGGCGCGAGAGCGCCTCCTGCCGGCTCTCCAGCACGTTCACCACGAACACTTGTGCTCCGAGAATGGTGTCGTGCAGCTCGGCCTTGTGGTCGATGCACACGGAGACGAGGGGCGGCACCAGCGACACCGAGGCGAGACTGCTCGCCGTCATCCCGAGCGGGCGGTCGTCCGGCCCGTTCACCGTGAGCACGGTGACGCCGGTGGCGAAGCGGCCCATCAGCTCGCGAAACTGCGCGGGATCGACATCGGTGACGGTCAGAGCAGCATCCTGGCGAGAAAGACGGGGTTGAGCACCGCTCGCGCGGGCACGAAGTCGGCCGTGACGCCGACCAGAGTATGGGCCAGCCCCCGGTGGGCGAGCCGCCCGACCGCTCGGTCGAACAGGGCGGGGAAGTACATGCCGTACCCGATCAGGCGCTCGACCGCCCACTTGCCCCCGAACGCGCGCCACCGCGCGCGCCGGTACGGCGCGAGCGCCGCGGCCGGGAGGCGGCCCGGGCGCTCCAGCGCGGCCCCGGCCGTCTCCGCGAGGAGCTCGGCGCCCCGGAGCGCGCTGTAGATCCCCTCGCCGGTGAAGGGGTCGAAGAAGTCGGCCGCGTCGCCCACCAGCGCGGCGCCGCCGGCGGTCACCGTGCCGGACCAGGTCGCGAACGGTCCCGTGGCGAGCACCTCCCGCACCAGTCGTCCCCGACCGACCCGGCGGCTCACCCCGGGAAAGTCGGCCAAGGCCTCGCCGAAGAACTCCGTCGCCCGTCCTCGCGCCGCGCGCGCCCGGCGGCCGGGCACGACGAGCGCCACATTGGTGCGGCCCCGGCCGATGGGGTTGAGCCCGACATAGCCCTGGCGGCCCACGAACATCTCGGCCGAGTCACCCATACCCTCGACACCGTCCACGTGCGCGACGAAGGCCATGCGCCGGAGACGGCCCTGCCGCCGTCGGCCGAGCCGACGCCCCACCAGCGAGCGGAGACCGTCCGCTCCCACCGTCAACCTGGCCGCGAGCCTGCCCCGCCGGCCATCGGCCGAGCGCACCACCGCGCCAGCGACGTCGTCACCATCGTAGACCAGCGTCTCCAGCGCAGTGCGCTCCAGCACGGTCGCGCCTGCCGCCCGCGCAGCCGCGAGGAGCCGGTGATCGAGGACCCGGCGAGAGATGGAGAGCCC
>DATABZ010000009.1:0-11935 GCA_036259315.1 Gemmatimonadales bacterium
GCCCGACATCAGTCGGGTGCCGGTGGTGATCGACTCGTCCAAATGGTCGGTCATCGAGGCCGGCCTCAAGTGCGTCCAGGGAAAGAGTGTCGTCAACTCGATCAGCCTCAAGGAGGGCGAGGAGGAGTTCGTCCGCCAGGCGACGCTGGTCCGGCGCTACGGCGCGGCCGTGATCGTGATGGCCTTCGACGAGCAGGGCCAGGCCGACACGGTCGAGCGGAAGGTGGAGATCTGCCGCCGCTCCTACCGGATCCTCACCGAGCGGGTCGGCTTCCCGCCCGAGGACATCATCTTCGACCCCAACGTTTTCGCGATCGCGACCGGGATCGAGGAGCACGCCGGCTACGCCCTCGCATACATCGAGGCCACGCGCCGGATCAAGGCGGAGCTGCCCCACGTCCTGGTGAGCGGCGGCGTGAGCAACGTCTCCTTCTCGTTCCGGGGCAACGACCCGGTACGGGAGGCAATTCACGCCGTCTTCCTCTACCATGCCATCGGGGCCGGGATGGACATGGGGATCGTGAACGCCGGCGCCCTGCCGATCTATGCCGACATTCCGACCGACCTGCTCGAGCGGGTCGAGGACGTGGTGCTGAACCGACGGCCGGACGCGACGGACCGTCTGCTCGAGATCGCCGATACGGTGAAGGGCCAGGCCGTCGGACCCAGCGCCGACCTCTCCTGGCGGGAGAAGCCGGTGGCCGAGCGTCTGGCCCACGCGCTGGTGGAAGGGATCGCGGATTACGTGGTGGAGGACACCGAGGAGGCGCGCCGCCAGGCCGCCCGGCCGATCGACGTGATCGAGGGTCCGCTGATGACGGGCATGAACGTCGTGGGCGACCTCTTCGGCGCCGGCAAGATGTTCCTTCCCCAGGTCGTGAAGAGCGCGCGGGTGATGAAGCGGGCCGTGGCCCACCTGATCCCGTACATCGAGGCGGAGCGAGACCCGTCGGCGGCCGCGCATTCCAACGGCAAGGTGCTGCTCGCCACCGTGAAGGGCGACGTGCACGACATCGGCAAGAACATCGTCGGCGTGGTGCTTCAGTGCAACAACTACGAGGTGATCGACCTGGGCGTGATGGTCCCCGCCGCGAAAATCCTGGAGACGGCGCGCCGGGAGCAGGTGGACCTGATCGGACTGAGCGGCCTGATCACCCCGTCGCTCGAGGAGATGAGCTTCGTGGCCGGGGAGATGCAGCGCGAGGGCTTCGAGCTTCCGCTCCTGATCGGCGGGGCGACCACGTCGCGGGTCCATACGGCGGTGAAGATCGAGCCGCGCTACCACGGCCCTACCGTGCACGTGCTCGACGCCTCTCGCGCGGTAGGGGTGGCCGGCAGCCTGCTGAGCCCGGGCCTCAAGGAGGGGTTCGTCCGACAGGTTCGCGACGAGTACGGCGGGATCCGCGAGCAGCGCGCGGGCAGGGGCCCATCCGAGCGCCAGGCGAGCCTGGCCCAGGCCAGGGCGAACCGCCTCACGATCGACTGGCGCACCACCGTACCGCCCACGCCGTGCGCGCCCGGTGTACACGTGCTGGACGACTATCCCCTGGAGGAACTGGTGGACCGGATCGACTGGACGCCGTTCTTCCAGACCTGGGAGCTGGCGGGCCACTACCCGGCCATCCTCCAGGATCCCGTCGTCGGAGCCGCCGCGCGGAGCCTCTTCGACGACGCCCGTGCTCTGCTGGACCGCATCGTCGCCGAGCGTCTGCTGCGGGCGCGGGGCGTATTCGGTCTCTTCCCGGCGTCGTCGGTGGGCGACGACATCGAGATCTATCGGAGCGAGGACGACCGGCGAGAGCCGCTCGCCACGATCCACACCCTGCGGCAGCAGATGAACAAGCCTCCCGGGCGCCCCAACCTGGCGCTCGCGGACTACGTGGCTCCGCGGGAGAGCGGAGTGTCAGATCACGTGGGTGCGTTCGCGGTGACCACCGGGCACGGGCTCGACGCGCTGGTCGCGGAGTTCCAGGCTCGGCACGACGACTACGGCGCGATCCTCGCCAAGGCGCTCGCCGATCGGCTGGCGGAAGCGTTCGCCGAGCGACTGCACGAGCGGGTGCGGAAGGAGTTCTGGGGCTATGCGGGCGACGAGACCCTGGACAACGCGGACCTGATCCGCGAGTCCTACCAGGGAATCCGGCCCGCACCCGGCTATCCCGCCTGCCCCGACCACACGGAGAAGCGAACGTTGTTCGACCTGCTCGACGTCGAGCGGAAGGCGGGGATCACGCTGACCGAGAGCTTCGCGATGAGCCCGACCGCCGCCGTCAGCGGCTATTACTTCTGGCACCCGGAGGCCCGCTACTTCGGCGTGGGGAAGATCGGCCGCGATCAGGTGGAGGACTACGCGAAGCGCAAGGGCATGGCGGTGGAGGACGTGGAGCGCTGGCTGGCACCGAATCTGGGATACGAGCGATGAGCGGGAGGGCGCTTCGCGACCTCGTCACCGATCACCAGGTGCACGTGCTCGACGGTGCGATGGGTACCATGCTCTACAGCCGGGGAGTATTCGTCAACGTCTGCTACGACGAGCTGACCCTCAAGCAGCCCGCGCTGGTGCAGGAGGTCCACGAGCTGTACGTCCGCGCCGGTGCCGAGATCCTCGAGACCAACACCTTCGGCGCCAACCCGGTGAAGCTCTCGGGCTACGGGCTCGAGGAACGCACCGAGGAGATCAACCGGGCGGCTGCGGTGCTCGCCCATCGGGCGGCGCGCGGCCGCGCACTCGTCGTGGGCGCGATCGGCCCTCTCGGCATCCGGATCGAGCCCTGGGGCCCGACCGCGCGGACCGAGGCGGTCGCCCATTTTGCCCGCCAGGCATCCGGGCTCGCCGAGGGCGGCGTGGATGGCTTCATCCTGGAGACCTTCAGCGATCTCGAGGAGATTCATGCGGCGCTGGAGGCGACGGGATCCGTGGCGCCGGAGCTCCCCGTCCTCGCCCAGATGACCGTCGGCGAGGACGGAGCCACCTCCTACGGCACGGCGGTGGAGACGATCGCCGCTCGCCTGAGCGAGTGGGGCGCCGACGTGGTCGGGCTCAACTGCTCCGTCGGTCCCGCGCCCATGCTCGAGGCCATCGAGCGCATGGCCGAAGTCTCCACGACGCCCCTGTCGGCCCAGCCCAACGCGGGCCTGCCGCGCGCGGTCGGAGACCGGCGGATCTATCTGGCCAGCCCGGACTACATGGCGCAGTACGCCCGCCGACTCAGCGCGGCGGGCGCGTCCTTCATCGGCGGCTGCTGCGGCACGACCCCGGAACACATTCGGCGCATCAGGGAGTGCCTCGCGGAGGCGCGGCCCAGACGGGTGGCCGTAGCGGTGTCGCCGAGCCCGAAGGCCGAGCCCGCGGGAGCACAGCCCGTACCGCTGGCGGGGCGCTCCGAGTGGGGACGCAAGCTCGCGGACGGCGTGTTCGTGCGGAGCGTCGAGGTGGTGCCACCTCGCGGCTGGGACCCGTCGGCGATTCTCCAGCAGTGCCGGACGCTGCGCGAGGCAGGCGTGGATGCGGTCAACCTGGTGGACGGGGCGCGCGCGCAGAGCCGCATGGGAGTCGTCCCCACCGCCCTCCTGGTGGAGCGCGAGGTAGGCATCGAGACGGTGTTTCACTACACGTGCCGCGACCGCAACATGCTCGGCATGTTGAGCGACCTGCTGGGGGCGGCGGCGGGCGGCCTCCGGAACGTGCTCATCGTCACCGGCGATCCGCCCACGGCGGGGCCCTACCCCGATGCGACGGCGGTCTTCGACATCGACAGCATCGGGCTCACCAACGTGGTGCGCCGGTTGAACCACGGGCTCGATCCCGGCGGTACCACGATCGGCGAGCCCACCCGGTTCGTGATCGGTGTGGCCGCGAACCAGGGAGCGATCGATCGAGATCGGGAGCTGGAGCGCTTCCACTGGAAGGTCGAGGCCGGCGCCGAGTTCGCCGTCACCCAGCCGGTGTTCGACGCCGGCGAGCTGGAGGAGTTTCTCGAGCGGATCGCGCCCTGGCGTATTCCCGTCATCGCCGGCATCTGGCCGCCCACCTCGCTGCGGAACGCGGAGTTCCTGGCCAACGAGGTGCCGGGCGCCCACGTTCCCGAGGCGGTGCTGGAGCGCATGCGGCGAGCGGAAGCCGCGGGGCCGGAGGCGGCCCACGCCGAAGGCATCCGGATCGCCCAGGAGGTACTGGAGGCGGTGCGGGGGATGGTTCAGGGCGTGCAGGTGAGCACGCCGGGGGGCCGCATCGACGTGGCGTTGGAGGCACTGGGACAGCTCACGGCCTAATCGAAGGGCCACTCACGGTGGGCACCTTCTACGAAGCGCAGTGGATCCGTTCCGTGAGGACAGCCTTCGGAGCTGTAGGTCGCCATGCCGAGCGAGTTCCCTGACTCGATCGGAATCTCCATTGCGTAACCGGTGCAGGTCTCGAAAGGCTCGTCGTGCCGGAGGTCCAGCACCAGGGTGTTCCCTTCCACCGCTCCGGAGAAGTGTCCCCAATCGTCGCCCCGGCTCCAGCTGTAGGTGATGTCCCACCGGCCCCGAACGGAATCTCCGACCTCGTCGATCCAGAGCGTGAGATGGTCCTCGGCCGTGAAGCCCGGGAAATGCTCCACCATCGCCGCGCAGACCGTCCCCACCGCGAGGCGCCCGCGGGCCGCAGTGCGCTGGAGCGTCAGGTCCAAGGTCGCGACCGTGTCCGTGCCCGGCCCGATCTCCAGGTCGCGCTCCATGAACTCCACCGGCGCGAAGCCCCAGCAGTCGGTGCCGCCGATCCTGACTGCCAGACTGTCGAGGTGGCTCCCGTCGTAGTCGCCGAGATCCGCCGCGAAACGTCCCTCGTCATCAGTGCGGCCGAAGCCGGTCGCGCTGAGCGACTGCGGGTCGGGCGCTGGCCACGCTTCCCAGGTGACCTGGATGTCAGATACCGGGCTGCCCTCGGGATCCTTGACCTGTCCGACGACGTGCACCGGCCGCAATCCGCCGGGATCCGATGGGGAGGAGTCGCTGCACGCCACCAGCAACACGGGCAGCGCGAGGAGACGGCGCCGTAAGAATCTGGGGGCTAGCGGCATGGAGACTCTGCCGGTGGAAGGTGAAGTCCGTCGTTCGGCCAGCGGAGCCAAAGCATGGCGGATGTTCTTCCACTGGTCTGTTTGAGGGTACAGCAATACTCTGATCTACAAAGAAGAAGTGCCGGCCGCTAGTGGAACGGCTGACACGCCCTCGCTGTGTGCCATTTGTTGCGCTCGAGCATGTTTCATCCTGCTGCAAGCGTCGATGGTACGTGTGCGACCGCTCTACAGCAGCTCGAGAACCCGGCGATAGCGCGCCTCGGGCCGCTGGAAGCCCAGATTGCTGACGTACACCTTGTCCACACCGACGTCCCGCAACGCCCTGATGCTGCGCGCGCAGATCTCTTCCGCCGACAGTCCGGCCTCGAACTCTCGCGTGATCCCCTCCACCGGTACCGGAAGGAATTCGCTCAGTTGCCGCAGCGTACTTGGATTGGCGCTGCGGTAGAGGAAGACGCCGAAGACGCCGGGACAGGATACGCCGCGCCGTCGAGCCTCGGCGAGAAAGTGCTCCACCTGTTCGACCGAGTGGTGCGAGACGATCTGGGTGAGGTAGAACTCCGCCTCGAACTCGGGATGCAGGAGGAAATCCACCTGCTGAACCGGTTCCTTGAGCGGGTTGACCCAGCCGCCCAGATCGAGCGAGGGCACCCGCCGGCGGAGCCACTGCCGGAGCTGATAGGCATGAGGAAAGCACCGAGGCAGCCCGCCGGCGGGGTCGCCGCCCACCACGGTCAGCGCTTCGAAGCCGTGGGACGCCGCGCGGGCGGCGTAGAGCTGGATGTAGTCCAGCGAATGCTTGGCAGTCAGGAAGGGAACGATGCGCGCCGGCGCCAGCTCGCCGGCCAGGTTGGCGGTGAGATGGGCGAGGTTCTCCTCCTCCGCCTGGCCCACCGCGTTGTCGGTGAGAAAGATCAGGGTGTCCTGCCGGGCCAGGCGGCGGATCGAGTGATACATGTCGATCCAGGCTTCCACGCTGGCGTCGTAGGACATGCCGCTCCGGGGAGGGCGAAGCTCGACCGCGACGAGCGGCCGATCCTCCGTGAGTCGGCGGACGACGGAGCTCCGGCCGGGAACGGAACTGGTAGTCATCGGGTGGCGAAACGTAAGGCCTTTGTCGCTTTCCCGCCGCTCCGGTATCTTGCCTTCACCGATGACCTCGAGCCGAGCCCGTCCATGAGCGACACCGTCTCCGCAGCGCCTCCCGCCCTCACGACGCTCTCCGAAGAGGAGACCATGTTCCGTGACGCGGTGCGGGAGTTCGCCGAGTCCGAAGTGAGACCGCTGGTGCAGTCCATGGACGAGGCCGCCCGATTCGAGCCGTCGTTGATTCCCCGATTTTTCGAGCTCGGGCTCATGGGCATCGAGATACCCGAGCGCTTCGGCGGGTCCGACGGCTCGATCTTCATGGCGGTGCTCGCGATCGAGGAGCTCGCGCGGGTGGACGCCTCCGCCGCAATCTACGTGGACGTCCACAACACGCTGGTGAACAACTGCCTGCTCCGCTGGGGCAACCCCGAGCAGCACGAGCGGTATTTCCCCCGGATGACCACGGACCTGCTGGGCGCCTTCGCGCTCTCGGAACCGGGGAGCGGCAGCGACGCCTTTGCCCTCGCCACGAAGGCGGAGCGGCGAGACGAGCACTGGGAGCTGACCGGCACCAAGTTCTGGATCACCAACGGCGCGGAGGCCGGGCTCTTCATCGTCTTTGCGAACACCGACTTCGCCAAGGGCTACAAGGGAATCACCGGGTTCATCGTCGAGCGCGATTTCCCCGGCTTCACCGTCGGCAAGAAGGAGAACAAGCTCGGCATTCGTGCGTCCAGCACCACCGAGCTGATCCTGGAGCAGTGCGTCGTCCCCGATGAGAACGTGCTCGGCCCCGTGGGCCAGGGATACAAGATCGCCATCGAGACGCTGAACGAGGGTCGGATCGGGATCGGGGCCCAGATGATCGGCGTGGCCGCCGGCGCCCTCGAGGCAGCCACGGCCTACGTGAAGGAGCGCAAGCAGTTCGGGAAGGCGGTCGCGGAGTTCCAGGGCGTCCAGTTCCAGCTCGCGCAGATGGCCACCGACCTCGAGGCGGCCCGGCTCATGGTCTACAACGCGGCCCGGCTGAAGGATGCCGGTCAGCCGTTCCAGCAGCAGGCCGCCATGGCCAAGCTCTTCAGCTCCCAGGTGGCGGACCGTACCACCTCAAACTGCCTGGAGCTCTTCGGAGGGTACGGCTACTCTAAGGAGTATCCGGCCGAGAAGTATTACAGGGATGCCAAGATCGGAACGATCTACGAGGGCACGAGCAACATGCAGCTGCAGACGATCGCCAAGAGCATGCTGCGATAGCCGACGTGTTGTGCGATCACCGCCGCTGTGCGTCGGCCGCAAATGGTCCTGGGACGACAGAGTGGTCGGATAGACGACGGGGGCGCTGGTGGCGCCCCCGTCTGCTTGGTCACCGAGTCGAATCGGCCGGTTGGTCTTACTGCTGGCCGGTGGTATCCCAGCTGGACTGTCCGGTCGTGTCGCTCCAGCCGGAGGTTCCCGTGGTGTCCATGCCCGTGGTACTGGTGGTGTCGGCCCAGCCCGAGGTGCCGGTGGTGTCCGCCCCGGTGCCGGTGTCCATCCCGGTCCCCGTCGTGTCCATCCCGGTTCCGGTGTCCTGCGTGGCGGCCCCGCTGGTGTCGGGCTGCTCGAACCCGCCGTACCCCGCGGTGTCCGCCGGGACGCCCGTGCCCTGCTCGTTGAGGAACGTGTCCACGGCCGTCGGGGCGCTGTCGGTCGCCATCGTGGTGTCCTGCTCCATCCCGCTGTAGCCCGGAGGCGTGGTGGCCTCGGTGGTGTCCTGCTGGGCCGCGACGTCGGTGGTATCCTGCTGGGCCGCGGCGGCGGTGTCGTCCTCGCGAGCCATTCCGCCGGCGCATGCCAGGCTGCCGAACAGCATAGCCATGGCGGCAAGCCCTGCGGTCGAACGCTTCATCATACGACCTCCCCTGGAATCGTCATCGGTGACGCCGCCGGTCCGTGAGGCGGACACCGGCGCGTGTCGGACTGTAGCGGCCGGCGCCATGCGGAGCCGTGACTTGGCTCACGGGGGCGAGCGTCGCCCGGCCTGGGACTTGCGGACCTGATCGATGCGTGCGCCGTGTCGGAGCGCGCCCGGGGCGGCCCGGAACCGGCTCTCGTGGTTCTAACCCGCTACCGGATCTTGGCTTAAGCTTGACATCCAGGCGATCGCTGAGAGATTCCGGCGGGCTTCCGTCGTGGCATCCCCGCCATGGCGGGCCTGACTGCCCAGATTTTTTCGCACGCTGCCAAGTATCGCCACTCGAGGGATCGTATTTGTCGCTACCGATGACCGGTCGCTTTGCCCCGGCCCTGGGTCTGGCCGCCACGCTGCTCCTGCCCACCGATCCGGCGCTCGCCCAGGGCGCCGCGGACGAGCGTGGAACGGAGCACGCCCTTGCCGCCCGCCTGACCGCCTGGTACGAGACGGCCTCGTTGCGGGCGCCGGGCCAGTGGGGTATCGCCGTGGCCGACGAGAGCGGCCGGATGCTCTGGAGCGTCAACCCCGACGAGCCTCTGGTGCCCGCCTCGACCGTCAAGCTCTTCACTACCGGTTTTGCCCGAAGCGTGCTCGGCGGCGGCGCGCGGCGGTCCACCCGGGTGATCGGCGTCGGCGGCCTCGATCCCGAGACCGGCGCATGGGAGGGTAGCTGGGCCCTGGAGCTCAACGGTGATCCCACGCTCGAGCGAGCCCAGGGCTCCGGGCCATCGCTCTACGACCTCGCCCTCCAGCTGGCGAGCGGCGGCATCCGCAAGTTGCGCGGCCCCCTCCAGGTGCAGAGCGCCGAAGGGCCGGCGAACGCGGTGTACCCCGCGGCATGGTCCGATCGCCACCGCGGACGTCTGTTCGCCCCGCCGGTGGGGGCCCTCACCCTGCACGAGAACATCGTGTGGATCACCGTGCGGCCCGGAGCCAAGGTGGGCCGCAAGGCTCGGCTCGTGGAGACGGCACCACAGGGCATCACGTCGCTGGTGACCGTCACCGCCACGACCCGGTCGGGACGTCGCTCGCGGCTCCGGCTCGGCCGGCGCAAGGACGGTGGGTGGATCGTCTCCGGCACGATCGGCGTCCGGGCCTCGTCGCGCCGGCTCACGGCTGTTGCGTCGGACCCGAAGGTCGTGCTGAATGCGGTGTGGGGCTCCGCGCTCGCGAAGGCGGGTATCGCCTGGAATCGCACGCCCTCCACGACCCCGGCGCCCGACGGCGAGCCGCAGATCCTCGCCGAGGTCGCTTCCGCTCCCCTCGATTCCATCGCCAGCGAAGTCAATCGCCGGAGCCTCAACCTGGGGGCCGAGCTGCTGCTGCAGTGGGCCGGCGGACGGGAGCGCGCCCACGAGCGCCTCACGCAGCACGTGCGCGAGGTCATCGGAACCAGTGAAGGGGTCTACCTGGCGGACGGCAGCGGCCTGTCCTACGAGGACCGGGTCGCACCGTCGGCATTCATCGCCTACCTGGCCAGGTTCCCGGGCACGGCGGCCGGCCAGAACTTTCCGCAGCTCCTTCCCGCCAATGGCACCGGTACGCTCCGCCGCCTGAACACCGGGTTTCCCGAGCAGGGCGTGGTCAGAGCCAAGACCGGTACCCTGGGCCAGGTCTCGACCGTGGCGGGGTACCTGGGCGCTCGGGACGGAGTTCTGCTCATTTCCCTGATGTACAACGGGAGCCGCCCCTGGGCCGCCCGCCAGGCGCAGTGGAAGCTCTTCCGCGAGCTGGGCGCGAACGGCGTCGTGATTCCGACCGACAGCGTCCCGGCGCCGCCGGTACAGATGGGCGGCGAAGCGGACAGCGCGTCGGCGTCGTAGCGCCTCGTCGTGGTGAGGTTGGAGCGTTGGTCGAGAGGTTGAGACCGGCCGCGGGCGAGCGCCCGCGGCCTTCGCGTTACGTCCGGCGGGCACTCGCGGCGACCAGCACCACGCCACCCACGAGCGCGAGACCGGCGAGCAGCGGTGGAATCGGAACCGTCTCCTCGTCCTCCGCGGTCGCCTCGATCGGTCCCAGGTCCAGCACTTTCTCCTTCTGGGTGAAGGAGAACCCTCCGAGTGCGAGGCCGACGACGCCGAGCACGATCAGGAGGATGCCGACGATCGCCGCCGGCTTCATACCGGTCGGCGGCCCTGGATGACGCGAATCAGGATGATCGCGAGCGCGATGACCAGCAGAATGTGGATGAACCCGCCCAGCGTATACGACGAAACCATTCCGAGCAGCCACAGCACCAGCAGAATCACGAAGATCGTCCAGAGCATACCGGCCTCCCAGAGAGTGGACACGGCGGTGCGGCGAACCCGCATATGCTAGCGGGAAGCCGCTTTGGGCGCCGTGATGACCCTCACCCGTCGCCGATGACGCCGAGCGGGCGGGGTGCGTGACGCCTCCCGGGTGCCGACTTCCGAGCGGCCCTGCACTGCCGTACTATCCTGACACCTTCCACCCAACCGGAACGCATGGCCACCGCAACCGTCGTCCGCCCGAAGCCCGAGGCCCAGGGATTCAAGCCCTTTGTCCCGGCGACCCAATCCCCGGCCGAGCTGACCATTCGCGCCGTCGTACTGGGCGCGATCCTCGGCATCGTTTTCGCCGCCTCCAGCGTGTACCTGGCCCTCAAGATCGGTCTGACGGTTTCCGCCTCGATCCCGATCGCCGTGCTGGCGGTCGCGTTCTTCAGGACGCTCGGCAAGTCGACCATCCTGGAGAACAACATGGTGCAGACGACCGGGTCCGCCGGCGAGTCGATCGCCGCGGGGATCGTCTTCACCCTGCCGGCCATTCTGCTCCTGGGCTATGACCTCACGGTGGGAAAGGTGGCGGTCGTCGCGGTCGTCGGCGGCGTTCTCGGCGTCCTGCTCATGATCCCGCTTCGGCGCGCGCTCATCGTGAAGGAGCACGGCAATCTGCCCTACCCCGAGGGCACCGCCTGCGCCGAGGTGCTGGTGGCGGGTGAGCGGGGCGGGCTGCAGGCGAGGCGGCTCTTCCAGGCATTCGGCATCGCGTTCGGGTACAAGTTCCTGATGGCGGGGCTTCGCGGGTGGAAGGAGTACCCGGGCTGGACCTCCCGCACGTACCAGGGCGCGTCGGTCTCGGCCGAAGTCTCGCCCGAGCTGATGGGCGTCGGGTACATCATCGGGCCGCGGATCGCGGGCTACCTGTTCGCCGGGGGCTTCCTGGCCTATATGGTGCTCATCCCGGCCATCAAGCTCTTCGGATCCGGTCTCACCGAGCCGATCTTCTTCGAGCCCAAGCTCATCGGCGAGATGAGCGCGAATGAGGTGCGCTCCTACTTCGTCTTCTACATCGGGGCGGGCGCGGTGGCGGCCGCCGGCATCATCGCCCTGGTGCGCGCGCTCCCCACCATCGTGTCCGCGTTCCGCTCGGGTTTCGAGGACCTCCGAGGCAGCGTGGGTGACACGCTGTCCCGCGTCCGCACCGACGTGGACATCCCGATCTGGGTGACTCCGGTCGGCGCGGTGGTGCTGGCGCTGGTCCTCACCACCCTCCCGCAGCTCGCGGTGAACCTGCTGGGCGCGGTGCTCATCGTCGTCTTCGGGTTCTTCTTCGTGGTGGTCTCGTCGCGGATCACCGGCGAGATCGGGGTGAGCGCCAATCCGATCTCCGGGATGACCATCGCCGCGCTCATCGGCACGGCGGCCATTTTCCTGGTCATCGGGTGGACCGGGGTAGATCACCGCGTCCTCAACACCGACCTTGTCCGTGATCTTGGCCTGCGCGAGATCGAGGTCGACCGCATCGCCGCCCGCGCCACCGAGGCCGCGCACCAGCTCTGCCACGGGCCGGGACGCCGAGCTCGTGGCAG
>DATABZ010000010.1:0-10903 GCA_036259315.1 Gemmatimonadales bacterium
CGCCGGGGGTGATGTCCGGATAGCAGCTGCTGAAGGGTTCTCGAAGCCGTGCCTGCCGTACGAGCATTTCTACCTCGCTGAATCGCTGGTGAGGAGCGGGAGAGCGATTCCCGCTCTGCTGTCCGCAGGTTAACGGCAGGCACCGCGGATCGCCGCGTTCCAGGTCACACGGGAGCCGCTCCCCGGCGCAGCGGCAAACAGGCCTTCAGCGATCTCGCTCCTCCACGCTCTGCAGCTTCAGACCCGTGCCGACGATCGCGTACACCGCGCGGATCTCGTGCGTCAGTGGGTGTCCCGCCTGCCATCCGCGGCTGATGACCAGAAGTCGCGTCGGCATCATCACAGCATCCAGGCGCTCGGCGGGTGGCGCCGCGTCTCGGGTGACGCTCGCGAAATCCCGCTCCTCCGGCGCGGGCATCCCGCGCTCCACCCCGAGCCGCAGGTCGGCGAAGCTCGTGAATCGCTCGCCGTTCTCCCGCCGCCGGATCAGGTCCCGGGCGCCCGCTTCTCCAAGCGTGGGAAGGGACGCGAGAACCGGCTCCGGCGCTGAATTGACGTTGACCCCCCCGTCGCCGGAGACGGTGACGTAGGGCGCGACCGCGATCGCCAGGGCGGTGTCCATTCCCGGGACTGTGCTCAGCTCTCCGAGCCGTGCGAGCGGCGCCTCGCGGATCGCCGCGGCGATCTCGGCCGCGCGGCGCCCGCTGGTGAACCGCCCGAACAGGTTGCGCAGTGTCGCACCGTCGCTGTGGTTGAGATCGAGCCGGGCATTGAGGTCCGCCACGGTGACGCCGAATCGGGCCGGACCGAGTGCCACCTCGCGCAGCGGCGCGAGCCAGGACGCGAGGTCGTTGAGCGCCGCGACCCTCTCGGAGCCTGCAGTCACCGAATCGAGCAGCCTGCGGATCCGCTGCTCCGCCAGCGCGATGCCGCTCTCCGCGGCATAGCGCCCGACCGTCCGTGCCCGGAGACTCGCAACGGTATGCGCTTCGAGCCGGACGGCGCGCGCGATCTCCGCTGCCAGGGTCCCCAGCACCAGGAGCAGACCGAGCACGACGACCAGGGCGATCCCTCTCCGCTGATCCTTCCCGTTGAAGCGGGTGCCGCGGCAGGTGTCAGTCAACTCAGCGTGCGGGCAGTGAGGAGAGATGGCCGAGGCGGGCTGCTGGACGTCTGCGTGACCCCTGAAGCACGGCAGGCCGCCACGAACTGGTGGACCGACTCCGCCGACTCGTCGCTCCGCCAGACGACCCACTGAGGGATGGCGAGGGGCGGGTCCTCGAAGCGGCGCGTCACCGACCCCGCTTCCGGTGGGCATTCTCCCGGCACCAGCGCCCAGGCGCCGGTAATTGCGACGAGCGCGCCGCTGGTCCGTGAGACGCGGAAGCCCGCGAACCCAGGGCGGATCCCCCGCTCGGCCAACCCCGCTAAAATGGATTGGTAGGGCTCCCGCGGTGACCAGAGCATCGCGTGGGCTTCCAGGTCGGCGAGACGGAGTGGCTCGCGGCACGCGAGTGAATGATCGGCCGGAAGGGCCACGTGGTCGAACAGGAGCGTCCACGCCACCGCCTTGTGGAGACGGTCAGTATCCGGCTCGACGAACGTCAGAGCGACGTCGATATCCCGGTTCTCGAGCGCGCGGTGCTGCATCTCGCACTTCATCGGGTCGCACTGCACTGCAAGGCGCGGGAACGCCGCGCCGAAGTGGCGCAGCAGGAACGCCAAGTGCTCCTCGGTTCGCCCTGCCGGCGTGTAGGCGACCCGCACGGATTCCTGCGTCTCCTCCCCCATGCCACGTATTCGGGCCAGAGCTCGATCGGTGTGCTCCAGCGTCAGGCGGGCATCCTCGACGAAGGCCGCCCCGCGGGCCGTGAGCCGCGCACCCCGGGCGTGACGCTCGAAGAGCCGCACGCCGATCTCGTGCTCGAGATCGGCGATCTGTCGCGAGAGCGCTTGTTGGGCGACGTGGAGACGCAGAGCGGCGCGCGAGAAGCTGCCTTCGTCGGCGATCGCTACCAGGTACCGCAGGTGCCGGAGTTCCACTGACGGCTCGTTCGATTTGCGGATGCACTACAAAGGAGGACTAGAATAGTGTCATAGTCGGTTTGCCCGGTCCAGCCCGGGCTGCAGCTGTCACTCGGCGATCGAGAGTGCGCATGACGGATCCGGCGGTTTCCCCGCTTACAGTGGAACGGCACGGCGTGTTCTTCGTCAATCAACGGCACGGCACCCGGTACGGGGGCGGCACGGTGACCGTCGCGCAGATGTACGTCGAGTACGACATCCCACTGCCTTCCGGCCGTCGTGCCCATCCGATCGTGCTGCTGCCCGGCGGGTGCCACACCGGCGCGGCCTGGGACGAGACGCCGGACGGCCGAGAGGGGTGGCGGACCTGGCTCGTGCGCCGGGGATTTCCCGTGTATGTGGCCGAATGGGCCGGACGGGGGCGCTCGGGGTTCGACCCCTCACGTCTGCACCAGGCGCTCGAGGAGTCCGCTCCCGGGCTGGTCCCGCGTTTCCTTTACCTCTCGCACGAGGAAGTGTGGACCGGATTTCGGTTCGGGCCCTCGCCCGGCGTGGCGTTTCCCGGCCTCCAGTTCCCTCTGGCCGCTGTCGAGCATTACTACGCCCAGCTCCTGCCCAATACCGAGGCCTTGCTCGAGGCGTCGGAGCTCGCGACGGCGGATGCCCTCATCGCGCTGCTGGAGCGGATCGGCCCGGCGGTGGTGATTGGTCACTCCCGGGCAGGGAACGCGATGCTGCCGGCGGCGGTCCGGCGCCCTGAGCTGTTCGCGGCACTCGTGGAGCTGGAGCCGATCGGCTGCCGGGCCCACTACCAGGAAGCGGATCTCCCCGCTCTGGCAAAAATTCCGTTCCTCAGTGTGTTCGGCGACTACCTCGAAGGCACGATGTGGCAGCCCTTCGCGGAGGAGTGCGGGGAGCTGGCCGAGCGGCTCGTGACGGCTGGCGGTGCCGCGCGGCACGTCATGCTTCCGGAGATCGGCATCAACGGCAACAGCCACATGCTCATGATGGAGGCGAACCACCTCGAGATTGCCGACTTCCTGATCTGGTGGCTGGACACCCACGTGGGGAGCCACACGTCGCGGTTGTAGCAGCCGGGATCAGAAGTTGTTGGCGTTTTTGCATGAATGTTCCCACCATGGAGTCGCGTCATTCGGCTTCCACGTTCTTCGTAGAACGGCTTCAGTCCCTCCTTTCCAATAGACCGCATGAAATACAGCGATGAACGGGATCGGATCACCGCGCCGGGCCTATCCCGGCGTCAGTTCCTCACCTCGGGTGGACAGCACGCGGCGCGACTCGCGGCCGGAGCCCTGCTCCCCGGTGCGGGCGAGCGCCTCGTCGAGGCGCCGCCGGACACGTCGCCTCTGGACGACGCCGAGGACTGGCCGGACGACGCGCAGCCGTAGCCTATCCCTGGAGTTCAGTCCGCAGTCCATCCTCAGCGAGGGATGTCATGGACAGCAGCTCAGATCGTGATCCTCCCGCCGAAGGCGCTCCCCCAGAGAGCGACCCGGCGGCGCGGGGAAAGTCACGCAGAAGTTTCCTGAAGACCGGCGCGGCGGGAGTGGTTGCCGCGGCGGTCGGCCCGAAGGTGCTCGCGGCCGGAGACAAGGTGGAACGGGTGCCTCGGGTGGACGTTCACGACCCGAAGCGCAAGGTGCTGCGCGGAGGCGTGGTGCTCAGCCTCGACCCCAAGGTCGGAGACTTCGCGAAGGCTGACGTCGTCATCGAGGGCAAGAAGATCGCCGCTGTGGGCCCGAACGTCGGCCGGGTCGCCGGCCAGGAAATAGACTGCCGGGGCACCGTCGTCGTGCCCGGCTTCATCAGCACCCACAACCACCAGTACGAGATCCTCCAGCGGAGCATCATCGCTGACGGCCTGATCGTCTTCCCGGGTGATCCCGAGCAACAGCCCTCGACCTGGCCTCATGAGGCCTACAGCACGGTGGTGCAGGGCATCTGGACGTCGGGTCGCCTGCCGGACCCTGAGACCCCGGGCAGCTACATCTGGGACCTCGGGCGCTCGCCCTACGATCCTGAGGACTGCTATATCGCCGAGCTCGTCGCCTGCCTGGGCCAGATCACCCAGGGCATCACGATGAGCACGGATACGTCGCAGTCCTCCCACACGCCGGAATACACCGACGCCATGATCGAGGGCATCATGGACTCGGGCATGCGGGTACTGTTCGACTACTCCAGCGGCACCAACCGCTCGGCTCAGTTCCCTGACCAGCCCTTCGAGTACCCCGGTGCCATCGGGGAGACCTCGTACGGCATCGGGCGCCTGGCGACCACCTATTTCAACTCCAAGGACCAGTTGGTGACCCTCGGCCTGGGCGCGGGGCCGGGACCGGTCACCGACCCGAAGACCGGGGAAACCCGAGACTACACCGGTTGGCAGCTCGCCCGGGAGTTCGGCGCCCACATCAACAACCATAACGTCGGCGGCATCCAGACCGTGCTGGACGCGGCGGCCGACCCGCGGAACGGGGACGACTGGTCCGATGTGACCCTGGTCCACTGTGTCCGCTGGCAGGATGAGCCGGTGGCGCAGATCGGGGTGGACAACGTCACCTCCCGTGCGTGGGAAGTGTTCTCGGAGCGGGGCGGCCATGCCTCCATCGCTCCCCTCATCGAGCAGCAGATGCGTCACGGGATGCCGCCCTTTCAGCTCTGCCTCAACCATGGCATCCTCCCCAGCCTGAGCCCGGACGTCGAGACCAACATGACGCCGGATCCGTTCTCCATGATGCGCAGCGCCTTCACCCTCCAGCGCGCGCTGGCGAACGATCTCGCCTTCCCGATCAGCGATCCCAACGGGCTGGTCGCGCCCCAGCTCGTCACCTCCCGGCAAGTCCTCGAGATGATGACCATCGCGGGAGCAGCGGGCAGTGGTGTGCTGGACAAGGTCGGCACGCTGACGCCGGGCAAGGAAGCCGACATTGTCGTGCTCGACTCCCGCAACCTCAACATCTCGCCGATGAACAACGCGCCCGGATCGGTCGTGACGATGATGAATCAGGCCCACGTGCGTCACGTGCTCATTGCGGGTCGGTTCAAAGTCCGGAGCGGCAAGCTGGTAGGCTGGGACGTCGAGCGCCTGGTGCGAAAGGTGGAACGGGCACGCGAGCGCGTCCTCGAGCGCATCAACGGTCCCTCGCTGACCGGACCGCTGCCCAAGGGGCTCAACAGTGAGGCCAACCCATATCGGCCGAACTTCCTGGGATCCTGCTGCTACGTGGGGCAGAACACCGTCGCGCCGGAATACACGCTGAGGCCGTAGACCGCACCACCTCATCGAGCGACGTAGAACCGAGGGGGCATGGCCGAGGTCATGCCCTCCTTCGCGTCGCCCGGCACGGTGGTACCGTCGGCCTTGCGGAGCGGCAGCCCGTGGGGACATGCTGATGTTGGAGGTACGAATGACGACGACGATCCATCCGGAGCCCTCGCTCGATCCGGCCGGTGACATGGCGCGGAGCGGCGGCACCGAGCACCTCTTCTCGACACCGATCTTCTGGTACGTCTGCAGGAACGCCGAACCGCTCAACGCCGAGCTCCGCGAGCTGATCCTGGCACAGGAGCGGGCCTCGCCCTCGGCTACCAAGAGCAATGCCGGAGGCTGGCAGTCGCCGACCGACGTTTTTCACTGGGAGGCGCCGGCGATCGCCACCCTGCGGCGGTTGGCGGGCTCGGCCGTCGAGGCCGCGACGTCGCGGCTGCCCCTGCCCCCGACCTTCCGCGCGGAGTTCCACCTCTCCGGGTGGGCGGCCGTCAACCGCGCTGGCCACTACAACACCGTGCACGTGCACCCGATGGCGACCTGGTCCGGAGTGTACTATGTGGACCCAGGTGACGAGCCCCCCGAGAGCGGCGGCGGCCTGCTCGAGTTCACCCATCCGATTACCGCCGCGGCCATGACTTTCTTTCCCGGCGCCCTCCCTTCGGCGCGGCTGGTCCGACCCGAGGCAGGAATGGTCATCCTCTTTCCCAGCTATCTCCAGCACAGCGTGCGGCTCTATCGGGGCGGGCGGCCGCGCATCTGCGTTCCCTTCAACGCCCACATTCGGGTCGTGAACGGGTAGGGGCGCCATGCTCGGTGTGAAGGCGCCCGAGCCTTCGTACGTCGTCGGAGGCAAGCGCGGCCAAGAGCTGCTGGACCAGGGCCGGATTCCCGAGGCCGTCGAGACGTTCGAGAGGGTGCTCACCGAGCTCGGCCCCGAGTCGAGCTACGGCCGCGTAGTCGTGCTCGAGCGGCTTGGCCGTGCGCTGCTCATTGGCGGGGCGCACGACCGGGCGATCGAGCGCCTCCGTGCGGCCCTCGACGTGGTCGGCCGGCTGGCGCCCAGTTACGAGGTCCGCCGCCTGCGTCGCGCGGTCCGCTCCACGCAGGGTGACGCGCTCCGAGCGGCTGGGCGCGCCTCGGAGGCGCGCCGCGCCTACCTCGCCGCCGTGGAGATCGGGCGCGAGCTGCGAGACGCGCGAGGACAGGGCATAGACCAAGCCCGGCTCGGCGCGCTGGCGCTGTCGCAGGGTGACACCGTGGAGGCGCTGGAGCGGTACCGGGCATCGCTCGCCGCGGTGCAGGAGCTGAAGGAGCCCGCGGTGGAGGCGGTCGCCTGGCACCAGCTCGGGCGCGTTTACCGCAGGCTGGGCGATCTCGATGCGGCCGAGCGCCACTACGCAGAGGCGGCTCGCCTGCGGGAGGCGCAGGGCGACCTCGCCACGGCGGATCGGAGTTGGGCCGAGCTGGTGGAGCTGCACCGTGAGGCGGGACGGCTCGACCGGGCCGAGCAGTGGTGCCGCACGGCCGTCGAGGGGCACCGCCGGTCGGGCCCTTCGCTCCGGCTCGCGGCGCTGCTGGTCACGCTGGCCGAGCTGCTCCGCGACCGGCCAGAATGCCTGGAGGAGGCACGCCATGCTGCCGGGCAGGCCCTCGGCATCGCGCAAGGTCTCGAGCCGACGTCCGCGGAGGCTTGGGCCGCGTACGGCGTGCTTGGGGAGCTCCTTCCGGATCGCGGCGATCTCCGGGAGCTGTCCCGGCGAGCGCCGGAAATCGCGGCCGCCGGCCGTCGACTCGGCCGCGGGCCGAGTCTCGGTCACGCGGTGATCCTGGGGCGACTCGGGCGTTGCTTCGGCGTAGGGGGCCGGCCCGACCTCGCGGCCGCCTGGCTGCGACAAGGTGTGGCGATGGCGGAAAGGCTTCCCGAGAACGAAGACGTGGCCCAGCTGCTCGCCATGCTCCGCGCCGAGCTGGACAGTGTCACTGGTGGGCGGGGCGCGCCGGAGGGGACCGAAGTCGCGGCTGAGGCCGACATGGGTTCGCAGGCGATCGTGGTGACGGAAGAGACGGTCACCGACTACGCCTTCGATCCCAACCTGCTGCTGGACGGCCCGCGCTCCCGGCGCATCATCCGATACGCCGACGAGCCGCCTGTGGTTGCGGATGAGGTCCGCCCTCTGCTGGTCCCGACCACACGCACGTGGCTCGACCGCGACGGGCGAATCCGCTTTGTCCCGCCGGCGGACGAGCCCGACGTCCGAGTGGACGGTGCCTGCACGCTCCTGCGCCGCACCTCGAGAGAGGTCGCGGTAGCTGAGGACACCGACCTCGTCTGGCGACTGCTCGCGGCGATGGACGGCCGGGCGACGTGGCGCGAAATCCTCACCACCGTGCCGAGCGACGAACGCGAGAGAGCCGGGCGCGTGGTGGGCACACTCGTTCGAGCCGGCGTGGTGGATACATCGGGGCGGCCGCTCGGTCGCTTTCTTCAATGGGCGACGAGAAAGGGCGTCATTCCCGCTGGCGGGCTCGAGGACCACGACGTCCTGCGCCACGCCGGCGCCGGCGCGGGTCGCGCCCCCGACGGCCTCGCCCGTCTCTCCCTGACAGCCGTCGTACCGGAGCGCCTCCGCGCCTTCCACGCGCTCACTCGCGCACGCCGGTCGTCCCGCGTTTACCGGGGCGGCAAGCTCTCCCGTGAGGAGCTCGACAGCCTTCTGCACACCGCCTGCGGGGTGACCGGCGAGCTCCGCTGGGCCGAGGGCGAGGTGAAGCTGCGGGCCTATCCCTCGAGCGGTGCTCTCTATGCGGTCGGCATCTATCCGGTGGTTCTCAGGGTGGAGGGCCTCGAGCCAGGGGTCCTCCGGTTCGACGCGGAGGCAGCCGAGCTCGCGGTCGTCCGGCCCGTGGACCCCGAGTTGCTGGTCCGCGCCGCGCTTCCCATGGAGCGCGAGATGGTGGCGGGCGTGGCGGCAATGGTCTGCCTCACGGGCGTTTTCCCTCGTCACGAGCGGAAGTACGGCGAAGGCGGCTACCGCATGCTCGTGGCCGAGGCGGGACACGTTTCCCAGAACCTGGTCCTCGCCGCCACGGCGCTCGGCCTGGCCGCGCGGCCTTTTGGCGGCGTGTTCGACCGCCTGCAGAGCGAAGTGCTCGGCCTCGACGAGTCCCGCGAGCAGTTTCTGCTCTCCGTGGTGATCGGTCGATGAGCCTTCGATCCGGACGGGGCTCACCGGGGTTCACGCTGCTGGAGGTGATGGTCGCGACCGTGCTGACCGGCCTGGTCGCCATGCTGGCGTTCGCGGCGGCGCGGGTGACCGCGGAGTCCGCCGCCTTCATCGAGCGGGACCTGACGGCGCTGCGCGGCGAGCGGGCGGCACGGCAGATGCTGCTCGACCTCCTGCACAACGTGCGGCCGCCCCGCATCCGCGGCGATACCGGCTTCGCACTCGCGGGCGACCGGCTCACGTTCACCGCCGCGGGCGCCCCGCCGCTCGATCCCGAGTACGACTGGCTGGTGGACATGCGACCGGGGAACGACGGCCTTGCGATCTCCGCCCGCTCACTCGGCCGCGGCCCCGTCTCGCACGCCGAGCTGCGGCTCCCACACGTCACGGGGTGGCAAGTTCGGGTGCTGGCGCCCCGCGCCACCAACTGGCGGGACGCGTGGGTGCCCTCGCCGGTGCTGCCGGCCGCCGTCGCCATCACCCTCTGGAGCGGAGAGCGGCCGTTCGGCCCTCCGCTCACCGTGAGGCTCTCCGACGCGGGCTCGGCCCCGGCGCCGCCGGACGGGAGCCTGGAGTGAGCGTGTGAGGAGATTCCGCACGGACGGTCTTGCGCTGCTCGAGGTGATGGTGAGCCTCGTGATCCTGAGCCTGCTGGTGGTGGGCTACCTGCGGCTGTTCCAGGGCGGCCACCACCTCTTCGCCCGCTCGCGGGAGTGGTCCCACGCGGTGGGCTACGCGACCGACGCGATGGAGCGGGCGAAGACTGCGCCCATCTCCTCCGGCCCGCACGCTCTCGAGGAACTGCCCGCAGGCTGGAATCGCGAGGTGGCCACCAGCGGGTGGCAGCCGGGCGTCGGGCTGGTGAAGGTGACCGTCACGATGCCGGGCGGAGGGCGCTTCGAGCTGTACCGGCTCCGGGCGGAGGCGGAGCGATGAACGGCTCTCTCGGCATCGAGCTGGACGGCCACTCGCTCCGCGCGGTGCGGCTGGACGGCCGCGGCGGACGGCCGGTCCGGACCCTGGAGGTCCCCTGGAACCCCGACGCGCCGGCGGAGGCCGTCCAGGCACTGCGGGAGAGCTTCGGCCGGTCGAGGCGGGTGGCGGTGGCGCTCCGGTTCCCGCTGCTCTTCGCGAAGCGGGTCCGACTGCCGCCGATGCCGGCGGCGGAGCGGCGCAAGGCGCTCCGCCTGGAGCCGCAGCGGTATTTCCCGGTGCGGCTGGAAGATCTCGTGGTGGCGGTTCGCGAGGACGATCTGGTCTTCGCCGCGCGCGAGGACCACATCGGTGCGTGGACCCGCGCCCTTGAAGCGCTCGGGCCCGTCGAGCGCGTGGAGCCCGGCGCCGTCGCGCTGGCCCGTGCCCTCGGCACGGCGGGTATTCGGGACGCCGTCGTCGCCCTCGATGACCGCGAGCGCGGCACGGGACTCGTGGACCTCCAGGCCGGCGGCGTGAGCGGAGTGCGCCGGCTTTACGGTCCTCCCACCGAGGTCGCCGAGGCGGTCGCGGGCGACGAGCGTCCCCGCTACCTGTCGCCCTGGACCGAGCAGCGCGCGGCCGAGTGGGGGGCGGCGCTTCCCGCGATGACAAAGCTGGCCCCGCTTCCGGACGTGGCCGTGCCCGAGCCTTTCCTGACCGCATACGGCGCGGCACTGAGCACAAAGGGGAGCCTCGATGAGACACTGCTGCCGGACGAGCAGCGCGCCCGCCTCGTGGCCCGTAGTCGGCGGCGCCTCGCGGTCGCGGTCCTCGCGACGGGGGTCGCGGGCGCGTTCCTGCTGAGCTCGCTGGACGCCTGGCGGGCCCGCACGGCCGATCGCCTCACGGCCGAGATCGCTGCGCTGGAGCCGAAGGCCGAACCCGCGCTCGCGCTCCAGGAGCAGCTCGCCCTGCTGGACGGCCGCGCTCGGCGCGTGCTCCAGGCCGCCGCCGAGCGTCCCGACCCGCTGCGCGTCCTGCTCACCGTCACCGAGCGCCTTCCGGCGGGTGCCTACCTGCGCGCCCTGCGATTCGCCGGCGGCGAGTGGCAGGTGGAGGGCTTCGCACCGCGCGCCGCCGAGGTCACCCAGGCGCTCGGCGCCGCGCCCGAGCTCGCCGACGTTCGCGTACTGGGAGCCACTAGCCGCACGCGCGCAGGAGAAGGAGCAAATGAGAGCTTTGCCCTCGCTTTCCGCTTGGCTGAGCGGCCTTAGCCGCCGCGAGCGCAGGTTCGTGGCCGGTGGCGCGGCGGTCGTGGCGCTGGCCCTCGCGACCACGCTCGCCCTCCTTCCGGCACTCGAGCGCTGGAGCGCCCGGGAAGCCGCGATGACGGCAAGCCGCGAGCGTCACGCGCGGCTCCTCGTGCTCGCCTCGAGCGAGAGCGCGC
>DATABZ010000011.1:0-9050 GCA_036259315.1 Gemmatimonadales bacterium
CCGCCGGACGATTACGGGGGAGCCATGGCTGACTGTCTGTTCTGCCGCATCGTGGCGGGCGAGGTCCCGGCCACGATCGTGAAGCGCTCCGGGGACGCGGTGGCGTTCCGGGACGTCGACCCGCGGGCGCCGACCCACGTGCTGGTGATCCCGACGAGGCACGTGGCGGCCGTGCGCGACGTGCAGGGCGCCCAGGACGAGGCGATGCTCGGTCGGGTGCTCCGCTTCGCCGCGGAAGTCGCCAGCGAACAGGGTCTGGACCCCGGGGGGTACCGGATCGTGACCAACACCGGCAACGACGCCGGGCAGAGTGTGGACCACCTCCATTTCCACGTCCTCGGCGGGCGCAAACTGAGCTGGCCGCCGGGCTGACGGCCCGGCTTGCCCGCGCCGCGCTGATAGCGTAAATTGCCGTGCTTGTACCATTTACGCCCGCAAGGGCCGAGAGGGGTGATACACTGCATGCCGGAAGTCATCATTCACGATGACGAGAGCTTCGAGCGGGCGCTCAAGCGCTTCAAGAAGAAGTGCGAGAAGGCCGGGATCCTGTCGGATCTCCGCAAGCACCGTCACTTCGAGAAGCCGAGCGAGAAGCGGAAGCGGAAGATGAACGCCGCCGTCCGCAAGAACCGCCGGGGCCCGCGTGTCGCCCGCGGCTAGCGTGGCCGAAACCCTGCGGGCGGCGATGAACGCCGCCCGCAAGGCGCAGGACAAGGACCGGACGCTGGTCCTTGGCACCATCATCGCCAACCTGAAGAACCGGGAAATCGAGCTCCGCAGGCCGGCGACGGACGAGGAAGTGGTGGAGGTTCTCCGCAAGGGCATCAAGATCCGCCGCGAGGCGGTCGAGCAGTACCGGGCCGGCGGCCGGAACGATCTGGCGGACGTCGAGCAGTCCCAGATCGCGGTGCTGGAGGAGTTCCTCCCGCCCGCGGTGGACCCGGAGGAGATCCGCGCGGCGGTCCGCGAGGTGATCGCCGGTGGTGCCAAGGATCTGGGCAAGGTCATGGGTCAGATCGTGCCGCGCTACAAGGGGCGGGCCGACGGCAAGGTGATCAACCAGATCGTGCGAGAGGAGCTGCAGGCGGGGTGATGGACGTGGTGGAGCCTCTCTCTCCAGACGGGGTGCCGACCGACATAGAGGCCGGCACCCCGTCTCCTTTGCCGGACGACCGAAGCGGCGACGGGTTGGAGGCCATCGAGCTGGCGCCGGTGCTCGACGTCGTCGCGGGATACGCCGCCGGGCCGCTCGGCGCGGAACGGGTGCGGGCCCGCCGCCCGACCGTCGATCTCGACTGGATCCGGGCCGAGCTCGCCCGCGTCGGCGAGGTGGCCGCGCTCTTCCGGCGGGGTGACGGGCTGCTCGCCGAGCCCGTGCCGGACGTCTCGCGCGCGCTGGCGAGGCTCCGCATCGAGGGCAGCGTCCTCGAGGGCACCGACCTCGTCGCCATCCAGCGCACTCTGGGCTCGGCGCGCCGGGTGCACGCGGATCTCCGGCGGGTCCAGGGGACGGCTCCTCTGGCCGCCGCGCTCGCCCACCCGCTTCCGGACAAGGCGCTCGAGCGGCGGCTGGAGCAATCGCTCGATGCTGACGGTTCGCTCCTAGATACGGCGAGCCCGGGGCTCGCCGCGGCTCGACGGGAGGTGCAGCAGGCCAGGCAGCGGCTGCTCCGGCGACTCGATGCCCTGCTCCGTGGGCTCGATTCCACCGCCGCCTCCGCGGACGCCTCGGTCACGGTGCGTGGGGGGCGTTACGTCATCCCGGTGCGGCGCGACTCCCGCAGCCGGCCGGCCGGCATCGTCCACGACGAGTCGGGCAGCGCGGGCACCCTCTTCGTGGAGCCCACCGAGGCCATCGAGCTGGGCAACGCGCTCCGCGAGGCGGAGGTCGAAGAGGAGCGCGAGACGCTGCGGGTGCTCCGAGAGCTCACGGGCATGCTCCGGCCCGAGCTGCCGGCGCTCCGTGGCGCGGTCGAGATGTGCGTCGCGGTGGACGACCTGGTCGCGCGGGCGCGCTACGCCGTCTCGGTGGAAGGCGAGGTGCCCGAGGTGGTGTCGGCACCGGCGGGCCTCCGCATCGTGAACGGCCGTCACCCGCTCCTGCTGGCGGGCGGGGGGCCGGTCGTGCCTTTCCACCTCGACATGGATGCCGGGGAGCGGACGCTCCTCATCAGCGGACCCAACACCGGTGGCAAGACCGTGCTGCTCAAGGCGGTGGGGCTCGCGTCGGCGCTGGCCCAGAGTGGCATCGTGCCGCCGGTGGGAGCCGGCTCCCGGCTCCCCGCGTTCGGCGGCTTCTTCGCCGACATCGGCGACCGGCAGTCCATATCGGCGAGCCTGTCCACGTTCAGCGCCCACGTCGCGATGCTGCGCCGGATCCTGGCCGACGCCGATGCGGCCTCGCTCGTCCTGCTCGACGAGGTGGGGAGCGGCACCGACCCTGCCGAAGGCGCGGCGCTCGCGGCTGCCATCCTCGCCTCGCTCACGGCCCGCGGCACGCTGACGCTGGCCACCACGCACCTGGGTGCGCTCAAGGACCTGGCGACTCATACCCCGGGCGTGGTGAACGCCTCGCTCCAGTTCGACGCCGCCACCCTGACGCCCACGTACCGCTTCCTCAAAGGTGTGCCGGGCCGCTCCTACGGTCTCGCGATCGCGCGCCGGCTCGGCATCGAGCCGGCGGTGCTCGCGGACGCCGAGTTGCGGGTGCCGGATGCGGAGCGCAACCTCGACGCGCTGCTCGCCGCGGTCGAGGAGCGTGGGCGCGAGGCGCGGGAGACCCAGGCCCGTCTGGAGCAGCGCGCCGCGGAGCTGGAGACGCTCGGTGCGCGGTTGTCGGCGCAGGAGGAGAGCCAGCGAGCGCGCGAGGACGAGCTGAAGCGTCGGGAGAAGGACGCCGATCGCGCGGGACGGCGACAGGCCAGGCAGTACCTGATGGACGCGCGCCGGCTGGTCGAGGAGGCGATCGCCGCGGCCCGATCGGCGGGCGCCGCGAGCGACGAGGCCGCTGCCCGCGAGGCGCGCCGGACGGTGGAGCAGGGCATCGGGGAGTACGGGGAGGCGGGTCAGCGGAGCGCAGGCGCCGGTGCACGGCGCGGTGAGGGCGGCGCGGCCGTGGACGCGGAGCTGCCGGCCCTGGCGGTCAAGAGCCGGGTGAGACTGCCGACCGGCGGCACCGGCGAGGTGCTGGATCTGCGCGACGACGGCACCGCGGTAGTCGCCGCGGGCGCGATGAAGATCGTGCTCGAGGCCTCCGCGCTGACACCGCTCCCGGGCGGCCGTGCCGCCTCGAAGGAGCGGGAGCGCGCCGTCCCGAAGGCCTCGACGCCCTCCGACACCGCTACCGCCTCGCTCGAGATCGATCTCCGCGGCCTCTCCGGTGACGAGGCGGAGCTGGCGACCATCGCGGCGGTGGATGCCGCGGTGCTGGCGGAGCAGCCGTTCCTGCGCATCATCCATGGCATGGGAACGGGCGTGGTGCGCGAGCGGGTTCGGCGAGTCGTGTCCGGCGATCGCCGGGTGAGCAAGTTCGGCTTCGCGCCCCGGAACCAGGGGGGCACCGGCGTCACCATCGTCGAGTTCTCCGCATGAGCATGATCCCGGACGAGACCGTGGATCAGGTGCGCGAGGGCGCCGATCTCGTCGCCCTGGTCGGGGAGGCGGTGGAGCTCAAGCGCACCGGCTCCGACTACCGGGGCCCGTGTCCGTTCCACGGCGGAACCCACCGCAACTTCGCCGTCATCCCCAAGAAGAACCGCTACTACTGCTTCGTCTGCCACGCGTCGGGGGACGTCTTCTCCTGGCTGATGAAGCGCTTCGGGATGGACTATCCGACGGCGGTTCGGGAGGCGGCGCGCCGGGCAGGCATCGTGATCCCCGAAGGGCCGTCCCGCTCGGGGCCCGATCCGCGGGAGCCGCTCTTCGAGGCGGTGGCGGTGGCGCAGGACTGGTTCACCCGCCAGCTCCTCGAGTCGCCCGACGGCGCCGACGCGCGCGCCTATCTCGAGAGCCGGGAAATCCCGCTGGACACGGCCGGGCAGTACGGGCTCGGCTACGCGCCACCGGGCCGGGCGTTTCTCGGCGCGATGAAGGAGCTCGGCCTGGAGGAGAAGGTGCTGCTGGAGGCCGGACTCAGCGCGCAGCGGGAGGATGGCAGGATCGTGCCCCGCTTCCGGTCCCGGCTGCTGTTCCCCATTCACGACCTGCGCGGGCGGGTCGTCGGCTTCGGCGGCAGACTGCTCGTGCCCGGGGAGCCCAAGTACCTGAACACTCCGGAGACGCCGGTCTTTCACAAGGGCAAGCAGCTCTACAACCTGCACCAGGCGAAGACCGCCATCCGGAAGCAGGAGTCGGTCGTCCTGGTGGAGGGCTACTTCGACGTGCTCCGGCTGGTGCTGGGCGGCATCGAGCACGTGGTGGCGCCGCTCGGCACCGCACTCACCGCCGATCAGGCGGGGCTGCTCCGCCGGTTCGCGCGCTCGGCCACGCTGCTGTACGACAGCGACTCCGCGGGACTCCGGGCCACCTTTCGTGCCGGAGACGAGCTGCTGCGCCACGGCGTGCGGGTCCGGGTGGCGACGATGCCGGAGGGCGAGGACCCCGACACGCTGGTGCGGAAGGGCGGCGCCGCGGCACTGCAACCCATCCTCGACGACGGGATCGATCTGCTCGAGCGCAAGATCCAGTTGCTCGAACGGAAGGGCTGGTTCGAGGGGGTGGAGCACCAGCGTGAGGCGCTGGACCGGCTGTTGCCCACCATCCGCGCGGCGGCGGATCCGATCACCCGGGACCTGTACCTCAACGCGGTTGCCGAGCGGACGGGGGTGAGCCGCGAGGTGCTGCGGGAGCAGGCCGCCGCGAGGTCGGCCGCACCTGCCGCCGCGCCACCACCCGAGTCGCCCACGCCGGATCGAGGCAAGCCGGTGCGGACCACACGCCGCCGCCGGACCGAAGACCTGGGGGCGGAGCGGGATCTGCTGCGGGTGCTGATGAAGGAGCCCGCGTGGCTGGCTCGCGCGGCGAACGAGGTGCCCGCTGAGTGGTTCGAGACCGCCGCGCTGCGGGAGGTGTACGAAGCGCTCCGACGGAGTCCCGAAAACGTCGGGTCGGGAATATTCTTGGAGCAGCTCTCGCCGGAGGGTCGCCGGGCGTGGGCCTGGCTGAACGGATTCGAGGCGAAATACGGCTCGCCGGAGCCGGATGCCACCTACGTCGCCGCCTGCCGGGCGCTGGAAGTCCGCCCACTTCGGAGGCAGCTCGCGGCACTCAGGCGCACGAAGCCGGAAGGCGAGTTGACCTCCGAGGAGTTCGAAACGCTGGTCCGGGAAAGGCAGCGGCTTACCCGGGAGATCTCCACGCGATATCCCGAGGAGCTGCTCAAGCGCAAACTGCGACGGGGGGATGTCGATGCACGCTGATCTGGTCAAACTGCTCGATCTCCAGGCGAAGGACTCTGCGGTGGCGGAGGTGGAGCAGCGGTTGGAGGCGCTGCGGGAGGAGACGGGGGTACTGGATCAGGCGTTGAACCGCGCACGGGAGGTCATGGAGGCGGCGCGCCGCGCGGCGGCGGACGCGGCCCGGCGGCGGGACGAGCTGGAGGCGAAGATCGAGAGCTATCGCGTGCTCCAGGAGCGCCGGCAGCAGCGGCTGGAGCACGTGCGCAACCCGAAGGAAGCGTCCACCCTCATGGCGGACCTGGACCTCGCGCGCTCGGTGATGGCGAAGGAGGAGAACGATTGGGTCCGCAGCTCGGACGCGGTCACCCAGGCGCAGTTCAAGGCGGCCGAGGAGGAGCGTAACGTGGCGGGCGTGGCGGAAGGGCAGGGTCCGGAGCGCCAGCGCCTCGAGACCCGCCGATCGGAGCTGGAGGCCGAGCTCGCCGAGGCTCGGCGGGCGCGCGAGGAGAGCGCGTCGCAACTCGACCGCCCGCTCCGCATCCGCTACGACCGGCTCCGCAAGTCGCGCACGGGCGACGTGATCGTCCCGCTGATCGGCGGCGCCTGCGGTGCCTGCCACACCTCCATCCCCCTGAACCGCCGCAGCCAGATTCGCGCTGGTACCGTGCTCGACGGGTGCGAGGTGTGCGGCGCGATCCTGTACCCGCCAGAGACGGCGCGGTCGGCCGAGTGACCCGGCCCGGGGGTAGACTGTCGTGGTGAGCGTCTCCCAGGCTCCGATCTTCCGCTGGGTGGTGGCCCCGCGGCCGGACAGGACCGCCGTGCTCCAGCTGGCGGAGCGGCTGCACCTGCCGGAGGCGTTGGCCGCCCTGCTGGTGCAGCGGGGGCAGACCGACGTGGAGGACGCTCGCCGCTACCTCCGGCCCGCGCTGGGCGACCTCTCGGATCCGTTCGCGCTGGCCGGCATAGCGGAGGCGGTGGACGTGATCGCCTCCGCGGTCCGGGCGGGCGGCACCATAATGGTGCACGGCGACTACGACGTGGACGGCCAGTGCGCCACGGCGGTGCTCACGCGCGCACTGCACGCGGCCGGCGCGGACGTGGTGCCCTTCGTGCCGCACCGGCTGCGCGATGGCTACGACTTCGGCACCGCGGGCCTCACCGCGGCCCGGGCGGCCGGGGCCTCGCTGGTGATCACCTGCGACTGCGGCATCACCGCGGTGGAGACGGTGCGCGAGGCGCGGGCGGCCGGCATCGGCGTGGTGGTCACCGACCACCACCTGCCCGGGGACGAGCTCCCCTCCGCGCTGGCCGTCGTGGACCCGCAGCGCCCCGATGATACCTCCGGGCTGACCCAGCTCTGCGGCACCGGCATCGCCTTCAAGCTGGTGCAGGCGCTGGTGCCGGCGCTCGGCCTTCCCGTCAACCTCCCCTATTACCTGCTCGACCTGGTGGCGCTCGCCACCGTGGCCGACGTGGTGCCCCTCCAGGGGGAGAACCGGATCCTGGTGAAGCACGGGCTCCGGCTCATGGGCGAGAGCAACTGGCCCGGCGTGCGGGCACTGCTGGAGGCCTGCGGCCTGGCCGGCAAGGAGCTCCGCGCCGGGCACATGGGGTTCATCCTCGGCCCGCGGCTCAACGCCGCCGGACGCATCGGCGACGCCGCGGACGGCCTGCGGCTGCTGCTCAGCGACAATCAGGAGGAGGCCACCGCGCTCGCCCGCCGGCTGGAAGGCCTCAACGTCGAGCGGCAGGCGCTCGACCAGCGCATCCTCGACGAGGCGCTGAGCCAGGTGGAGCAGATCGCGGATCTGGACCGCGACGCGAGCCTGGTCCTGGCCGCTGAAGGCTGGCACCCGGGCGTGGTGGGCATCGTCGCCTCGCGCGTGGTGGAGCGCTACGGGCGTCCCGCGTTTCTCATCGCGTTCGACGGCGACATCGGGAAGGGCTCGGGGCGGAGCATCTCCCGCTTCGATCTCCACACCGCGCTCCTCGCCTGCGGCGACCTGCTGGAGCGCTACGGCGGCCACCACATGGCCGCGGGCCTCACCATCCGGCGGCAGAATCTCGAGGCGTTCCGGGAGCGGTTCGGCGGCATCGCGCGCGAGATCCTCACGCCCGAGGACCTGGGTCCCGAGCAGCGGGTGGACCTGGAAGTCGGACTCCACGAGGTCACCTACGAGCTGGAACGCCTCTGCCGCTACCTGGAGCCCTGCGGCACCGGTAACGCGAGCCCGGTGTTCGGGGTCCGCGGCGTGCGGCTGGCGGGACGCGCCCGGGTGGGCCAGGGCCACCTCAAGGGCACCCTCGACGACGGCCGCTACCGCCTCTCCGCCATCGGGTTCCAGTGGGCGGACCGGGTCCCGTGGCTCAACGACGGCCCGGTGGACGCCGCGTTCCGGCTCGAGGTCAACGAGTGGAACAACCAGATCTGCCTCCAGGCGCGGCTCTGCTCGATCGGGCCCGCGGCCCGGTGAGAATCGTCTCCGGCTCGCTCGGCGGTCGTCGGCTCCGCATGCCCCGGGACGGCCGGGTGCGGCCCACGGCCGACCGGGTGCGCGAAGCCTGGATGAGCATCCTCGCGCCGGAGCTGCACGAGGCCCGCGTGCTGGATCTGTTCGCCGGGAGCGGGGCGCTCGGCCTCGAGGCGCTCTCCCGCGGGGCCGCCGCCGCGACCTTCGTGGAGCTGGCGCCGGCGTCGCTCGAGGCGCTCCGTGCCAACATCGAGGCGCTCGGCGTGGGACCACGCACCACGGTGCACCGGGGTGACGCCCTCCGCTTCGTCCAGGGCCTCGACGCGGAGTCGTACGACGTCGCGTTCGCCGACCCGCCCTATGCCACCGACGCGGCCGACCGGCTGGTCGCGCACTTCCGCGGGCGGCCGTTCGCGCGCATTCTCTCGGTCGAGCACCCGGCCGACCGGCAGGTCGCGGGCGACGAGACCCGCCGCTACGGCGACACCGCCGTCACCTTCTGCCGCGCCCCATGACCAGGATCGCGCTCTACCCGGGCTCGTTCGATCCGCCGACGAAGGGCCACGAAGACCTCGTGCGCCGGAGCCTCGCCCTGGCGGACCAGCTGATCGTGGCCATCGCCACCAACGGCGCCAAGCAGCCGCTGTTCACCGTGGACGAGCGACTCGCCATGCTGCGCGAGGCGGTGGGCGGCGACCCTCGCGTCTCGGTGGAGTCGTTCGACGGACTGCTCGCCGAGTTCGCGAAGCGGGTCGGCGCGTCGGTGATCGTCCGGGGGCTCCGGGCGGTGAGCGACTTCGAATACGAGTTCCAGATGGCGCTCATGAACCGGCGGCTGCACCCGTCGCTGGAGACCGTGTTCCTCGTCCCCGCCGTGGATCTCACCTACCTCAGCTCGAGCCTCGTGCGCGAGGTCGCTCGCTTCGGCGGCGACGTGAGCGGCCTGGTGCATCCCGCGGTGGGGGCGGCGCTCGAGCAGGTCGTCACGGAAGCTCATCGGCCGAACCGCCTGGCGAGCGCCGCCCCCACCGCGGGATGCACCAGGCCGCTCACGTCACCGCCGAAGCGAGCGACCTCGCGCACGAGGCTCGAGCTGAGGTAGGTGAGATCCACGGCGGGGACGAGGAACACGGTCTCCAGCGACGGGTGCAGCCGCCGGTTCATGAGCGCCATCTGGAAC
>DATABZ010000012.1:0-8292 GCA_036259315.1 Gemmatimonadales bacterium
GTGTACCTGTCCTACGGCGTCCACTGGTGCGCGAACCTGGTGTGCGAAGCGGAAGGCACGGCCAGCGCCGTCCTGCTGCGGGCGCTGGAGCCGGTGGAGGGGATCCGGATCATGCGCGAGCGCCGGGGCAGAGTGGACGACCGCGATCTCTGCTCCGGTCCCGGCAAGCTCTGCCAGGCACTGGGGATCACGCGCGACCTGGACGGCCGCATGATGCAGGGGGCCGAGGTGGTGGTTCTGCCTACCACAGTCGCGTCGCCGGTCGAGGTCGAGGTCACTCCCCGAATCGGCATCACCAAGGCGGCGGACTGGCTGCTGCGCTTTCTGGTCGCGGGGAACCAGCACGTGTCCGGGAGAGCACGGGGACGCGGCCGGCCAGCGATGGGCTCTCGGCCGCAGCGTTAGTGCTCGGGCCTGGCTGCGGGTGCGTATCCCCTCGGTGAGTGCGTGATGGAGAGGCGGGCGTCGGTAGCGGCACTGCGATGGTGATCCTGCACCAGGCGGAAACGAATGAGGGGCAGCGAACGACGCTGCCCCTCATTCGTTTCCCTTCCTCTATCGGCCTACTTGTAGCCGCCGGTCTTGACCGATTCCCGCGCGCTGCCGAGCCCGAAGCGGAGCCCACCGCTGAAGGTGTGCGTCGGCCCGGTGAGCAGCCGCCCGAACGCGACCGGGTTCCCCGCGCCGTCTCTGACCACGCTGTTGCCCGGGCTGGTGGTGATCTGGTACTGCCCGAAGGCCATCAGCCGGCCGACCTGGAACGTGATGCCCGCCAGGAAGGTGCCGAACCCGCTGCTCCCGAGCTCCTCGGCGTCGCTCTGGAAGGCCGTCGCGCTGGCCGGGGTGGGGCTCACGGTGTGGATGATCCCGTAACCGACGCCCAGGTAGGGCTGGGCGGCCGCGCGGATCGGGAATGCCATGAGCACCGCGGAGTACTTGCGGATGTCGTTGAAGGTGACCGTCTGCGTCCCGCTCAAGTCGCTGTAGGCGCTGGTCTCCCCGTCACCCACGCCCTCCTCGACCGAGAGGAGCAGCCCGGTGCGCCGCGCGACGATGAGCGTCTGGCCGCCGAAAGTCGGGATGGCGCTCCGATCCTGGGTCGGCGTGTCGAACAGCATGACGCCTCCCTGGCCGCCCACGTACCACTGGAAGTTGCCGTTGCCGGGCTCCTGCGCGGCTGCAGAGAGCGCGCCCAGCGAGAGCGCCAGCGCCGCGACCGGAATGCTTCGAGTGAGCATGCGCATCACAGACTGCCTCCGTAAGGTGTCCGCACCGGGTCGTCCCGGCGCCTACCGCGTCCCCAGCGGCTGTACGTCAAAATGCGGGAATCGTGCTGGAAAGCGCGGGAGGGGAGGGGGAACGTGAGCGATGTTATCTGCTTGAATCGGTGCTGCTTGCAGAAGCCTCGCCGGTCACTTCCCCGCCCGTCGAGGAGGGTGCGGGTGCAAGAGGTGGGCCGAGCCGTGCAAGGAAGTGGTGCGCAATTCAGTGCACGCCTAGATGAGCCCCAGCTGGCGGCCCACCTTCTCGAAGGCGGCGAGCGCCTCATCCAGATCGTCCCTGGTGTGCGCCGCCGAGATCTGGCAGCGGACGCGCGCCTCGCCCTGGGGCACCACCGGATATCCGAATCCGGTGACGAAGACGCCCTCGGCGAGCAGGAGGTCGCTCATCCGGATGGCCGCCGAGGTCTCGCCCAGGATCACGGGGATGATGGGTGTCTCTCCAGGCAGGGGCTTGAAGCCGAGCTCGAGGAGGCGCTCCCGGAAGTATCGGGCCTGCTCCCGCAGTCGGGTGACCCTCTCGGGATGAGCCTCGAGGTACTCGATGCTGGCGAGCGCGCTCGACGCTACGGTCGGTGGGAGGGCGTTGGAGAAGAGCTGGGGCCGCGCGCGCTGGGTCAGATAGTCGCAGGTCGGGGCACTGGCCGCGACGAATCCGCCCGCCGCGCCGCCCAGTGCCTTGCCGAGGGTGGAGGTGATGATGTCGACCTCCCCCAGCATGCCGAAGTGCTCGGCCGTCCCGCGGCCGGTCGCGCCGAGCACGCCCGTGGCGTGCGAGTCGTCCACCACCAACACCGCCTCGTATCTGCGGCAGAGCTCCACCAGCTCGGGCAGGCGCGCGATCGCGCCTTCCATGGAGAACACGCCGTCGGTGATGACCATGCGCACCCGGCGATCGCGCGCGGCGATCAGCTTTTCCTCCAGGTCGTCGAGGTCGGAGTGGCGGTAGACCGCGCTCCGGCACTTGGTGATCGCCTTGGCGAGCCGGATCCCGTCGATGATCGAGGCGTGATTGAGTTGATCGCTGATGACGATGTCGTCCTCGCCGAGCAGCGTGCCGGGCACCGCCTCGTTGGCGTTCCAGGCGCTCATGAAGGAGAGCGAGGCCGGAGTGCCCACCAGTCGCGCGCACGCCGCCTCCAACGCCCGGTGCACGGTGAACGTGCCGCAGATGAATCGCACCGAGGCCGTCCCCGCACCCCACCGGTCGAGCCCCGCTTTGCCGGCCTCGACGACCTCGGGCTGCGCACTCAGGCCCAGGTAGTTGTTGGAGGAGAGGATGATGACCTCGCCACGGCCCTCCATCCTGACCCGCGCGGCCTGCGGGCTGTCCAGCAGGTTGAGGCGCTTGTACACACCGTCGCGGATGAACTGCTCCAGCTCCTCCTGGAGCCGGCGCTCCAGCGGGTTGGTCATGCGGCCACCTCCAGAATGACCTTGCCGGCCTGACCTGCCTTGATGACCTGAATCGCGTCGCCGATGCACTCGAGCGGAAACCGATGGGTGATCACCGGGCGCGGGTCGAGCTGACCGGCGCGGAGGAAACGCCGCATCTGGTGCCAGGTCTCGTACATCTTGCGGCCGGTGACACCGTAGAGCGTCAGCCCCTTGAAGATCACGTCTCGCGCGAAGTCGGTTTCGGTGATGCGGCTCGGCGTGCCCAGCAGGTTTACCCGTCCGCCGAGGCGGGCAGCGGCGAATGCGGTCGCATGGCCGTCGGGATGGCCGCTCATCTCGCACACCAGGTCCACGCCATCGCCCCCGGTGAGCTCGCGGATGCGTGCCACCACGTCGTCCTGTCCCGCCTGAAGCGTCACGTTCGCCCCGAGCGCGCGTGCCAGCTCGAGCCGCCGCGAGTTGTAGTCGCTCGCGATGACCAGCGACGCCCCGGCGGCCCGCGCGACGCCGACCGCGAAGCAGCCGATCGGCCCGCAGCCGAGCACGAACACCGTGCTGCCCGGCACATGGGCTTCGAGCACGGTGTGAACCGCGTTTCCCAGGGGGTCCATGATGGCGCCCACCTCGGTGGGGATGCCGTCGAGCTTCATGACGTTGGACGCCGGCATCGCGATGTAATCGGCAAAGGCGCCGTCGCGGTCCACCCCGATGATCTGGGTGCGCTGGCAGAGGTGGGCGTCTCCGAGCCGGCACTGGAGGCAGTGTCCGCAGACGATGTGGCCCTCGGCGGTCACCAGGTCGCCGACCGCGAGCAGCCCGGCGGTTTCGGCCTCGCGCCCCAGCTCCACGATCTCGCCGGCGAACTCGTGCCCGACGATCACCGGCGGCTGGAGCCGCCCGCTGGCCCAGCTGTCCCACTCCCAGATGTGGAGATCGGTGCCGCAGACCCCGGCGTGCCGGACCCGGATCAGGACCTCGGTGGAGCCGCAGGTCGGCCGGGGGACCTCGCGGAGCACCATCCCGGTGCCGGGTCCTGCCTTCACCAGAGCGCGCATGCAGATCCAGGATGGAAGTCGCGCGGAATATAGTGGCGCGGACCGGGACGGTCAGTGCCAAAGGATGGACGTCTCCGCCGCCACCGCCGGGCGGGCAAACTCCCTCGGCACCGCCGGCTCGATGCGCACCGCGCTGATCTTGAACGACGCGATGCGCGCGTAGGGATCGAGTTGCGGGTTGGTGAGCAGATTGGCCGCCGCCTCCCGGAAGTGCATCGGCATGAACACCTGCCCCGCCGCCTGGCGGTCGGAGAGGCGCACGCCGATGAGCACCGAGCCGCGGCGGGAGGTGACCCGCACCGTGTCGCCATCGCCGACCCCGAGATCGATCGCATCGCTCGGGTGCATCTCGATGATGGGCACCGGCTCCCGGGCGTCGAGTCCCTCCGACCGCCGCGACATCGTGCCCGTGTGCCAGTGATACATCTGGCGGCCGGTGTTGAGGATGAACGGGAACTCGTCGCTCGGCAGCTCGTCCGGCTTGAGGAACTCGACCGGCACGAACCGCGCGCGTCCGTCGGGCGTGGGGAACCGGTCCTGGAACAGGAACGGCGTCCCCTCGGAGTCGGGGGTGGGCACGGGATACTGGATCGAGCGCCGCCGCTGGAGCATCTCGTAGCTCACGCCGCGCCACGACGGTGTGACACTCGCGATCTCCCGCATCACGTCCCCCGGCGAGCGGTAGTCGGTCCGGAGGCCCAGCCGGTTGCTCAGCTCGATCAGGATGTCCAGGTCACGGCGCGCCTGCCCCGGCGGCGTGAGCGCCGCGTCGGTGAGCTGGATGTGGCGGTCGGTGTTGACGTACGTGCCCGACTTCTCGGCGAAGGACGAGCCCGGCAGCACTACGTCGGCCCAGCGCGCGGTCTCGGTGAGGAAGAGATCCTGCACCGCCAGGAACTCGAGGCCCCGCACCCAGTGCTCGGCGTGCGAGATGTTGGGATCGGAGAGCACCGGGTTCTCCCCCATCACGTACATGCCGCGGATCGGGCTCCCGTCCTGCACGATCTCGGTCACCATGAGTCCGTGCTTCAGCGAGAGCGATTCCTCCGGCACTCCCCAGGCCCGGGCGTACTCGGCGCGGTTGGCGGGATCGGTGACCGGGCGGTAGTCGGTGTAGGCGAAGGGAATGGCGCCCATGTCGCTGGCGCCCTGCACGTTGTTCTGACCCCGGATCGGGAGCATCGCCGCGCCCCACTTGCCGATCATGCCGCAGGCGAGCATGAGGTTCAGCAGGCTCGCGACGATGTCGGTTCCGGTGTTGTGCTGGGTGAGGCCCATCGCCCAGAGGGTCGAGGTCCGGGGGCCCCGCGCGTACATCTCCGCCGCGGCGCGGATCGTCGCCGCGGGGATCCCGGTGATCTTGGCGACCTTTTCCGGCGTGTAGGCGGCCACCGACTCCTTCACCTTGTCGAAGTCGTGGGTCCGCCCCTCCACGAAGGTCCGGTCCACCAGCCCGGCGGCGATGACGTGGTTCAGCATCCCGTTGTAGAGCGCCACGTCGGTGCCGGGCAGCATCTGGAGGTGGATGTCGGCCAGCTCCGCCAGCTCGGTGCGGCGCACGTCGGCCACGATGAGCCGCGCGCCTTTCGCCACCGCCCGCTTGATCAGGGCGCCGAAGACCGGATGGGTCTCGGTGGTGTTCGCGCCGGAGATGAAGATGACGTCGCAGGCCTCCTCGATCTCCCGCATCGACCCCGACGCCGCGGAGGTGGAGAGCGCCCGGCTCATGGCGGCCACCGAGCTCGAGTGGCAGAGGCGGGTACAGTGGTCCACGTTGTTGGTGCCGAAACCGGCCCGGACCATCCGCATGAAGACGTAGTTGTCCTCGTTGCTGCACTTGGCCGAGGAGAGCGCGGCGAGGGCCCCGGAGCCGTGGGTATCGCGAATGCGCGTCAGCTCCTGTGCGGTGAGGCTCAGTGCTTCGTCCCACGTCGCCTCCCGGAACGCGCTGTACCATCCCGCCGGGGTGGCGACCCGGTCCCGCACGTCGTCGCCGTCCGAATTCGTCACGCCGGTGAGCGGCGGCTTGCCGATGCTGCGCTGCGGTGGGCGCGGCTTCCGGCGGGTGCCCATCTCCTCGATGGTTTGCCACGGGCCCTCGCGGTGCCGGGGCCACTCGCCGGTCCACACCCACTTCTCGCCGTCGTGCATCCAGCCTTTGCGGATCAGGGGCGTCACCAGACGGTCGCGGTGCATGGGGAAGTCGTACCCGAAGCGCCCCTTCACGCAGGTGGACCCCTGGTTCGGCGTGACCTCCTCGATGCTCGGTGAGGTCACCCGCATGATCTCGTTGCCCTTCACCTGGAGATCGATCTGGCAGCCCACGCCACAGTAGGGGCACACCGACCTGGCCACCTTGTCGGGCGAGCGGACGGACTCCGAGCCGAAGCGCTGCTTGGGAATGAATTCGAAGATGGCACCGGTGGGACACACCCGAACGCACTCGCCGCACCAGGTGCAGCCGGCGTGGTCGGGATCGCCGTCGCCCCCGACGATGATCTGCGCGTGCTCGCCCCGCATGCCGACGTCGAGCACCCCGACCTCCTGGATGTCCTCGCACGCGCGCACGCAGCGGGTGCAGAGGATACAGGTGCTCATGTCGTGCTGGATCATCACGTCGCCCGGACGCTCGTCGCCGGATCGGAGGGGGAGCTCGCGGTGGTCGCGGACGGGGACATCGTACTGGGTGACGTAGCGCTCGAACTCGTTGCGGGGACGGGCTCGTCCGCCGTTGTGCAGGTGCTCGCCCGGATAGCGCTCCAGCAGGAAGCTCAGGACCGATCGCCGGTTCTCGACCGCGGGCTGGGACTCGGTCTCGACCACCATTCCTTCCGCCGCCGGGGTAGCACAGGCCGGGAGGAGCTTTCCCTGGCCCTGGACCGACACCAGACAGATCCGGCAGTTCCCCACGATCGGCAGCTTGGGGTACCAGCACAGCGTAGGGATGTCGATGCCGGAGGCCCGGGCCGCCTCGAGAACGGTCGCGCCGGGCTCGAAGGGGATGCTCTTACCGTTGACGGTTATCTGTGCCATTACCCACCGGTTGTCCGCGGAAGTGAGGTGATTTCAGTGAGTTTAGACCCAGCGGATGGGAGGGGCAAGGGCGCTGTTGCAGGTCGTGCAAGCGCCCCCGACCTCACGGTCCAGGGGCGGTGTTTCGGGCTCGCAGCGGGCCCAGGGTGGGCCGGCAGGGCCTAGGCGGCGTGCTCGGTCGGCACGCGCTGGTGCCAGTGATCGGCCGAGGTTTCCTCGTCGGCGGCCCACAGGTACGCCCAGAAGCGTACGGGCTTGGGGGGTGGCCCGCCGTTCTTGATCACGATGCCGAGCGCTGTGACGGGTGCGGAAGCAGGTACGGCTACGCCGGAAGTGCGGCTCACGTGACGGTCCTCGCTTGGACGGGAGATCCACGACTCCACCTTCCCCGCAGCTAGGCAGGCCCCGTGCCCCGCGGGGCGCATGGGCAACTCGTTGTGGAGAAGGTACTTCGGAGGGCGCCGCCGAGGCGGCCAAGTGTCAGATGGACGCGGCGATGCGAGGGCCCGCCGCGTCCGGGGGACACGTGGGCTTGGCGAGCAGGAGTCCGTCGGGGCGGCGGGGAAGTGCGGCGCGCTTCCGGCGCACCGGCTCCTCCTCCATGGTCCAGCCCTCATAAAGTGAGCGGATGGCGTCGGGGGAGAGGCCGCGGCTCACGCCGAGGATGACATGCACCCCGCCTGGACGGCTGCGCCGCTGCAGATCCGCGATCAGCGCGGCCCGCACCGGTGGCTTCACGCCGGCCAGCGCGTTGGGGTCGAGGACGACCACGTCCACCTGCTCCATCGACTGGAGGAAGCAGGGGAGTACCGGACCCAGCGGCGCGACGAACCCTTCGAAGAGACTGGCCAGCGCTTCCGCCGCCATGCGCGACTCCACCCGCTCGACGCAGCCCACGTCGCACGCCAGGAAGGTGACCTCCGCGTCGTGCGCGGCGAGGAGATACGTGGCCGGCTCGGCCCCGGCCCCGACCACCAATGCCACGTCGTGAGGCTCGATCCGGGGCAGGAGCCGCGCGAGCGCGCACCCGCCGTCCAGCCCCCAGTGCACCGGTGTCCGCTGCGCCTCGCGCAGCTTGCGGAACTGCTCGCGCCACCGGCGGTACGGGCGGAGGGCGAGGCGCTTCATGATCAGCCGGTCCACCGTCTCCAGCATGAGCACCTCGGTGAGCACGAACTGACCCTCGGCCGTGGCCTGCAGCTCCGAGGCGGCCTCGTCGCCGAGCCGCATGAGCTCCTCGCGATCGATGGAGTTCTTGAAGCCCTCGATGCGCTGGAGGATGTACTCCTGGTAGTGCTGCTTTTCCGAGTAGGGGGAACGCCGCCGCCGCTGAGCGCCGCGGGTCTCGGTGGCGCTCAGCATGCAACCCTGTTCGGCAGGAGGCCGCGCGCGGGCGAGCGGCCGGTGACGAGGTTCACCGCAGGCTTTTTTTGGAATGGGCTCCGGACGAACGGCGACCCCACGAAGGCCGCCGTGATGGGCAATGGTGCAAATTCGTACATCGGGTGAGTTCGGTCAAGACGGCG
>DATABZ010000013.1:0-5253 GCA_036259315.1 Gemmatimonadales bacterium
GGGTGACCGAGGCGCTGCCCCTCCCGGTGACCGCGCTGCTGGGTGCCTCCGCGTGCGTGGTACTCGAGGTCGCGCCGGCGCGGGAGGTCTTCGCGCCCTTCGCCGACCCGCTGATGTTCCTCTTCATCGGTGCGTTCATTCTGGCCCGCGGCATCTTCCTGCACGGCCTCGACCGGCGGGTCGCCTACGCGGTGCTCTCGCTGCCCTGGGTGGGCGCGCGCCCGGGCCGGATTCTCCTCGCCTTCGGCGCGGCCACCGCGCTCATCTCGGCCTGGATCTCGAACACGGCCACCACCGCGATGATGTTCGGCATCGGGCTGTCCATCCTCGCGGCACTTCGCTCACGCGCATCCGGCGTCACCATCGACCCGCGCTACGCGACGGCCCTCATGCTGATGACCGCGTTCGCGGCCTCGGTCGGCGGGCTCGCCACACCGGTCGGAACGCCGCCGAACCTGATCGGGCTCAGCTTCATCCGCTCCCAGCTCGGCGTGGAGGTGCCGTTCTTCCGCTGGATGGTGATCGGGGTTCCGATCGTGGCCTTGATGCTCGGCTTTCTCTTCGTCTACCTCAACGCCGTGGGGCCGTCCGGCGTGCGGGAGCTCCCGGCGGGCGCGGACCTCATCCGGCACGAGCGCGGGCAGCTCGGACCGTGGACCCGAGGCCAGCGGTCGGTCGCACTCGCGTTCGGCATGACCATTGCGCTCTGGGTTACTCCCGGGCTGGTGGCACTGGTGGCTGGTGAGGGGAGCGGCCTCTACCTCGGGCTCACTCGCCGGCTGCCCGAAGGCGTGGCGGCGCTGATCGGCGCCACGCTGCTCTTCGTCCTGCCGGGCAAGGAAGGCCCGGCGATCACGTGGCGGGAGGCGGCCCAGATCGATTGGGGCGTCGTTCTGCTCTACGGCGGGGGGTTCGCGCTCGGCGTGCTCTCCTTCAAGACCGGGCTGGCCGAGGCGGTCGGGCGAGGGCTTACCGGCTTTCTCCAACTGGAGAGCGGCTTCGGGCTGCTGGCCGCCTCGGTGGTCCTGGCGGCCGTGCTCTCGGAGACGACCTCCAACACCGCGTCGGCGAACATGGTGGTGCCGGTGGTCATCGCGATCGCCCGGGCCGCGAACGTCGATCCACTGGAGCCGGCGCTCGGCGCGACGTTCGGCTCCAGCCTCGGGTTCATGCTGCCGGTCTCGACCCCGTGCAACGCCATCGTCTACGGCTCGGGCTACATCCCGCTCGGACGGATGATGCGCTGGGGACTGGCCCTGGACCTGGCCGGCATCGTGATCATCATCACGATGGTCGGGGCGCTGGTCCCGCTGGTGCGGTGAGGGACGCCGGCGCCGCCGGTGCGGCGTTGGCGCCACGCGGTACGCGGGGTTACTCGGTTGACAAGTGGGCGGGACCGGCCCTCTTTCCTCGTTCCTCCGGAGCGCGCTTGAGCATCGATCCGCTACTCACCATCGCATCGTTCGCCATCGGGATCGTCGTGGGCCTCACCGGCATGGGCGGGGGGGCGCTGATGACTCCGGTGCTGGTGCTCTTCTTCAATATCCCGCCGCTCACTGCGGTGTCCTCCGATCTGGTGGCGAGCGCGATCATGAAGCCGGTGGGCTCCGTGGTGCACCTGCGCCGCGGCACCGTGCATCTGGGGCTGGTGAAATGGCTCTGCATCGGCTCGATCCCGGGTGCCTTCAGCGGCGTGCTCATCGCTCGGGCGCTCGGCCACGGTGAGGAGGTGCAGGAGATCGTGCGTACGGCGCTCGGGGTGGCGCTGCTGCTCGCGGCCATCGGGCTCATCGTGCGGGCCTATCTGCGACTGCTGGAATACGCCCGCCGCCGTGACGGCCGGGCGCCACCGCTTCCCCAGGGGCCGCCGACCGTGGAGCTCAACGTGATGCCTACGATCCTGGTGGGCGTGGTCGGCGGAGTGGTGGTGGGATTGACTTCGGTAGGATCGGGCTCGCTCATCATCATCGCGCTGATGGCGCTCTATCCCTCGCTCAAGGCCAACGAGCTGGTCGGCACCGACCTGGTCCAGGCGGTCCCGCTCGTCGGGGCGGCGGCGCTCGGGCACCTCCTGTTCGGCGACTTCCAGCTCGACCTCACCACCTCTCTCCTGCTCGGCTCCATCCCGGGGGTGTGGGTGGGTGCGCACCTGTCGGCACGCGCGCCGGGCGGGCTGGTGCGCCGCGCGCTGGCCTTCGTGCTGCTCGCGTCGGCGCTCAAGCTGTTCGACATCCCGAACGGTACCACCGGTATCATTCTCCTGCTCGTGGCGCTGGTCGCGCCGGTGCTCTGGATGGTGGTGCGCCGCAGGCACGGCTTCCCCGCCATCGCACCGAAGCGGCGGCAGACGAAAGGCGCCACCTGACCGCGGTGGCGCCGAGCTTCGCTCTGCTAATACGGATTACTCGAGCTACTTCACGACCATGAGGGGCCGAACCAGCCGCTCCCGGGCGGCGAGGTTGATGCGGGCCGCAGCGGTCGTCTCCCCATCGTCCACGCGCTCCTGGCGGCCGCGAACCTGGTATGGGTCGGCCGCGGCGTTGTTCACCTCGTAGCCCAGGTCCGCCATCGAGCCGATCGTCATCACGCTGAGCGGGCTCTCTCCCGTCCCGACGAAGCCGGTCATCAGCTCGGTATCGAAGGTCTCGTCGTCCCAGTGCGCGAACGCGGTGCCTCCGCCTCCATCCTCCTCGACGGGAATGGAGTTGCCCCGGCCGCCGACTTCCTGGAAGCCGGCGACGCCGTTCGGCCCCACGAAGCGCGGATCCGTCGCGGTACCCTGCAGCAGAGTGCGGCCGAAGTTCCACAGCGTGCCGATCCCGAGCACGTGTCCCATCTCGTGCACCACGACCTCGTCCAGAATCCCGAACTGCTGGAGGAAATCGAGGTCGTCCGTGTCGAAGAACATGATGCCGTACAGCGTCAGCAGATCGGCATTGCGCGCGAGGCAGGGACCGGCCGCGCCGAGAACGGCCCCAGGCCCGTCGATCGGTTGCAGGAGGACGTCGATGAGGACGTCATCGACGGTGCCCCTGAACGCGGGAGTCGAAAAGTCGTTGCCACACGATCGCGCAGGAATGACGCCGGAAGCATCCGGCACGTCACCGACGAGGATGCCCTGCCACTTTGCCGCGGCGACCTCGAAGAACTCGCGCTGGGCGGCCGTCGGCTCGTTGATGAAGCGCAGCGTGATAGTGTAGGCGTTGCTGGCGTTGGCCGTCGCCTTCTTCAGCTGCATGGTTTCCAGGACGGGCAGTGATGTGGCGGGACTGAGGGAGGGATCGCTCGGAGCTTCGTCAGGCGATTGGGTGTCGACGCACGCGGCGAGAGCGAACGCCGCGAGCGCCGCCCGACAGGGACGGAAGCGCTGCAAGGGGACCTCCAATTTTCTGTAGAAGATTGCGAACTGCTGACACGGGCATGCGACTGATCGGCGCCCGCACCTCGGATGGTACGTCCCTCATTCTGCAGCCGACTGAACGGTTGTCAAGCCGCCAGCGCCATGAGTGCAGAGTCTTGCACTCGGTGAGTGAGTGGTAGTCGCACGCTTGCAAGCGGTTGCTGTACCGGCAACAGCTGAGCTACCAACCGGCAACCTTGGCACTTATCTATCTTCGCAACCTCTCGGAGCTCTTGCCCCGAGCCCAGGGAAAGTCATCCAGAACCCAGGAGAAAGCGGCCGATGCGGGCTCTCCGCTCGAAAACGGCGACCCTTCTGCTCCATAGCGTGCTGGCAGCCGGCTGCGGCAGCGACGGCTCCGAGCCCACGCCGAGGGTGCTCACGACCGTCGAAGTCACACCTGCGACCGCGACACTGTTCAGCGCAGCACCGGGGAACACGCTCCAGGTGACGGTGGTCGCGAAGGATCAGGACGGGGCGACGATGGACGACGTCGGTCCGATCAGCTTCTCCAGCACGGACGAGGCAGTGGCGACGGTCGCACCGGACGGAACCGTCTCTGCCGCCGGCGTCGGCACGGCGCAGATCACGGCGTCGCTGACCGTGGACGCCGTTACCCTGAGCGATGCCGTGATGGTGACGGTGGAGGATGCACCGGAAAGCGCCTCGGTCACGGCCCCTCAGTTCGCCTATCAGCCGGAGACGGTGGACGTGAGCGCCGGCGGCGCGGTGACCTGGACCTTCGGTGAGCTCCCCCACACGGTGACCTTCATCAGCCAGGGCGCACCGCCCAGCATCACCGGGCTTCAGGACGGTTCGGCGTCCCGGACGTTCCCCACCCCGGGCGTCTTCGAGTATCGTTGCGAGTTCCATTCGGGAATGGCCGGCACCGTTCGGGTCCACTGATGGCGACGGACGAGGGCGGGCTGAGTCGACGGCGCTTTCTCCAGCTGGCGGCGACGGGTGCCGCCGCGGCCGCCGGCGGTGGTGTGCCGCTACTGCTGAGCTGCGGCGATGCCACGGGACCCCGCAACGGGCAAGGGGAACGATCGCCGCTGCGGGCACCTGGCTCGCTCGCGGCCTCGGGAGCGACGCTGACGGCGGCGGCCGGCATCGCGGGGATCGGCGGTGACGAGTCGGTGCCCACGTGGCTCTACAATGGCCTGCTGCCGGGCCCCACCATCCGGGCGCGGCGCGGTGATCGGGCGCAGATCCGACTGCTGAACCAGCTCACGGAGCCGAGCATCGTGCACTGGCACGGGCTGCTCGTCCCGGAGGAGGCGGACGGGCATCCGCGCTATGCGGTCGCTCCCGGCGAGAGCTTCGACTACGATTTCCCGGTTGCGCAGCGCGCGGGGACCTTCTGGTATCACCCGCATCCCCATCATCTGACGGCCGGTCAGATCCACCGCGGGCTCGCCGGCTTCTTCATCATCGGCGACGAGGAGGAGGACGCGCTAGGCCTCCCAGCCGGCGAGCGTGAGGTTCTGCTGCTGCTCCAGGATCGCGACGGCGACGCGGAGCTCGCCTTCGGCTACGCCCCGACGGACGCCGACCTGCACACCGGCATGCTGCGTGACGTGCCGTTCGGCAACGGCATCCGGATGCCGACGCTGAGCGTCACGGGGGCGCGGTACCGGCTTCGTGTGCTCAACGGGTCGCAGGCTCGGGTGTACCGGCTGGGCCTGTCCGACGGCACCCCGCTCACGGTGATCGGGAACGATGGCGGGTTGCTCGCCACGGCCGCCGAGGTGGACAGTGTCTTCCTCGGCGTGGGTGAGCGGGTCGATCTTCTGCTGGATTTCGCCGCGCTCCCGGTCGGCAGCCGAGTGATGCTGAAGTCACTGCCCTTC
>DATABZ010000014.1:0-5382 GCA_036259315.1 Gemmatimonadales bacterium
ATGGCCCGGGCCGTCGCCGGCGAGGCGGGCGTGCCGTTCTTCGTCATCAGCGGCGGCGAGGTCACCGGCTTTCTGATCGGGCTCGGTGTCGTCCGGATCAAGAAGCTTTTCCGGCAGGCGCGGAAGCGGGGCGGCGTCATCTTCATCGACGAGCTCGACGCGATCGGCGGGCGCCGCGGCCGGAACCAGAGTCACAACGAGGACGACCGGACCCTCAATCAGCTGCTGGTCGAGATGGACGGGTTCTCACCCCGCGAGCACGTGCTGGTGATCGGCGCGACCAACCGGCAGGAGGACCTCGACCCCGCGCTGCTCCGGCCCGGTCGCTTCGATCGCGCCGTGGCCGTGGGACTTCCGACCGCCTCCGAGCGGGAGGCGATCCTGCGGCTCCATGTGCGGCAGCGCGGGGTGCCGCTGGACCCGAACGTGGACCTCGCCCGGCTCGCGCGGCTGATGCCGCAGACCAGCGGAGCCGAGCTCGCCAATCTGGTGAACGAGTCCGCCATCGCCGCCGCCCGCGAGCGCTCCGCGATGGTGACCTGGCACCACGTCGAGCTGGCGCGCGACCGGCTCCTGCTGGGCAAGGAGCGCACGGGCTTCCGGGCCACGGACGACGAGTGGCGCGCGGTGGCGGTGCACGAGGCGGGGCACGCGCTCGCCGGGCTGCTCTTCCACGCGGAAGACGGCCTGCACAAGGTGACCATCCAGCCGCGCGGCCAGGCGATGGGCGTGGCGCACTTCTCTCCCGGGGAGCTGGTGCTCCATACCCGGCGCTATCTCGAGGGCCAGATCTGCAAGGGGCTCGGCGGACGCGCGGCCGAGGAGATCGTCTTCGGCCACGACGCCGTCACCAGCGGCGCCAAGGCCGATCTCCAGCACACCACGAGAGTGGCTCGGGAGATGGTGTACAAGCTGGGGATGGGCCCCACCACCGGGCTGGTGGCGTTCGACGATCGGGAGGGCAGCGCCTCCGTCAGCGGCGAGCTGCACGCCGCCATGGACCGCGACGTGCGTGCCCTCGTGGAAACGCTCTACGCCCGGGTGCGCGAGGCCATCGATCGCCACCGCACCGCGCTCGAGGCATTGGCCGAGGCGCTGCTAGATCGGGAGACGCTGGAGGGACCGGAGGCCCTGTCCATCCTGCAGTCCCATGGCGTGACCATGGACGACCCGCAGCGCCGTCGCGCGGTGGACGACCGGCTGCGCGGGCTGCGCCGGCCGGGCACGCTGCGGGTCGAGCGCCGCACGGCCGACCCGCTGTAGCCCCGGCGACCGCCCGCCGGCTAGAACCCCTCCAGCGCCCAGAGGTCGGCCCCGCGCGGGGCCGCCCGGTCGAATACGACCCTTCGCCCGTCCGGCGACCAGCGCGGGTAGTCGATCCGGACGTCGGGATCGGAGAACTGGTAGACCCGATAGGGCTCGCGACCATCCACCGGGTGGGCCCAGAGCACCTTGTGGTCCCTCACGTCCATGATCAGCCGCTCCGACGGCGAGAAGGACATGTGCCCTCCGCTCGTCACCGGCGGCAGCGTCGTCAGTTTTCCCGTTTCGATGTCGGCCTTGTAGATCTGCATCTGTCGATCGCTTTCCCCGCGGAACACGACGGCCCTGCTGTCGCCGGTCCACACCAGGAAATGGCCCCAGCACCCTGCGGAGGCGACCTGGCGCTGACCGGAGCCGTCGGCGTTCATCACCCACACCTCGAAGCGCCCGCTGCGGTCGGAGACGAAGGCGATACGCCGGCCATCGGGTGAGTAGAACGGGTTGATGTCCAGCGAAGGATCGTCGGTGAGCCGGGTGAGCGCCGTGTCGGCAAGATCCACGCTCCAGATGTCGGTGTTGCCGCCACGAGCCGAGAAGAAGGCCAGCTTCACCCCGTCGGGAGACCACGCGGGCTGGTAGTCGCCGCCCGGTCCGGAGGTGACCCGCCGATCGCCGCCGGCCGAGTCGCGCACCCAGATGTTCATTTCCCCCGCACGGTCGGAGTTGAACGCGAGGCGCCGCCCGTCCGGAGACCACGCGGCACGGCTCTCGACACGGGTAGTGCTGAGCAGGGCGGCGGGCTCGCCCGTCGCGCGACCCGTCTCCGGCGACACGGGGAGCTCCCAGAGGTCCGAGTTGATCCCACGCACGGCGAAGACCAGCCGCCGGCCGGCCGGGTGCAGGGCTGCCTGTACGTCGTCCCCCGCGCCGGTCGTGAGCTGCTCGCCGAGAGCGGCGGGGGCGCCATCGGCGTCCAGGCGAATGCGCCAGAGATTCACCCCGCCGCCCCGCGAGGACGAGAAGTAGACCGCGCGCCCGTCGGGAGCCCACGTGGGGTCGCCATCGAACACGTAGTCGTCGGTCACCCGGGTGACGGCCCGCGTGCCGACGTCGGCAATGGCGATGTCGGACTTGAGCTTCTCGATCCTGCGGAAGAGCAGCGCCGAGCCGTCCGGTGACCAGCGTGGCTGGGTGTGCACCACCGCTTCGCTGGAGTCCGAGGTGACCTGGCGCGGGTTGCGGCCGCGCGTGTCAGAGACCCAGAGCCGCTGCGCGCCGGAGAGCCCCGCGTCGAAGGCGAGGCTGGTCCCGTCGGGCGAGTACGAAGGGTTGAATCCGCTGTCCAGCAGTTTGGATGCGTCCCCCGAGTCGAGCTCGAGGGTCCACAGCTCCGCGCCATCGGAGTAGTAGCCGTCCACCTCGGTCGGCTCGAGCTTGCCGGTCGCGGTAGTCGCACGTACGTAGGCGAGCCGCTCGCCGTCGGGCGACCAAGCCGGCTGGATGTGGTCGCGGGGGCCTGCCGTGAGCTGCCGCTCCCCGCCACCCTCGAACGGGCGAACGAAGACCTGCAGGTAGCCATCCACCTCCGCCACATACGCCAGCTGCCTGCCGTCGGGAGACCAGGCGGGCCACTCCTCGAGGCCGTCGCGGAAGCTCAGTTGGGTGAGTTTTCGGGCGAATCCGGACGCGAGAGTGCCTCCGGCCGCTTCGCTCTCCGGCTGGTTGCCCGCGCCGGTTCCCGCGGCCCGGAACGCGACGAACAGGGCGATGCCGGCCGCGGCGGCTGCCGCCCCGAGCCGCGCAGCCCGCCCCCGCGGCGAGCTCGCGGCTTCGCCCCCCGAACGAAGAGACTCCGCGAACTCCGCGGCGGTAGCCTGACGCTCGGCGGGGGACTTGGCCAGCGCACGCGCGAGCGCCGGCCTGAGCGCGACGGGAATCGGCACGCCGGGCGTGCCGGACAGCGACGGGGGCTCGGTGAGATGCTTCGCCACCACCGCTTGTACGGTGGGGCCCGTAAAGGGCGGCGCGCCGGTCAGCATCTCGTAGAGCACGCATCCCAGCGCGTACACGTCGGTGCGCGCGTCGAGCTCGGCGCCGGTGGCCTGCTCCGGGCTCATGTACGCGGGCGTGCCCATCACGATGCCCGTGCCCGTGAGGTGCCCGGACGACGCCGTTCCCGTGGGCCGTGCGATGCCGAAGTCGGCCACCATGGTGGTGCCGTCGGCGGTGAGCAGGATGTTCTCCGGCTTCACGTCCCGGTGGATCACGCCGTGATCGTGCGCGTACTGGAGCGCACGGGCCGTCTCACGAGCGATCCTGATCGCCTCGTCGGGTCGCAGCGATCCCTCGCGGCGGAGTCGCTCGCGCAGCGACTCGCCGTCGATGTAGGGCATCGTGAACCACAGGATCGGCTCGTCGTGCCGAGCGGCGGTCGAAACCTCACCGGAGTCGTACACCGGCACGATGTGGGGATGCTGCAGGCGGGCCGCCAGCATGATCTCCCGCAGGAATCGCTGGGGCCCCAGGGTCGCGGCGAGCTCGGGGCGGAGCACCTTGAGGGCAACCATCCGGTCGTAGCGGAGGTCCCGGGCCAGCCACACGTTCGCCATCCCGCCGTGCCCGAGCTCCCGCTCGATCACATAGCGGCCGCTCAGGCTGCTCGCGAGCTCCTGCTGGCGCTGGTTCATTGATGGGCCGGGCGATACATCCGCAAGGCAATATGGGGCAGGGGAACCGTGCGGCACAGTGAGTTGCCGACGGCGGTCCGCCACCGTGCGCTATTCGCTCGCGGGGAGTGCCAGGAGACCGAGCGGCACGTGCCGCATGCCGCGCCACACCTGCGGCCCACCGCCGGCCGGCGCGAGTCGCAGTTGACTGGAGATGCCGCCGTCCAGCAGCATCGCCCGGCGGCAGCCGAGCGCACCCATCAGCGCGGCCATCTCGGGGGTGGTGAGACCGAAGGGCAGGTTGGAAAGGACGCCACCGAGTCCCTCGAAGCGGGTCATGGCGATCAGCAGCCGGCCCTCGCGATCGAGCCCCAGCGCCAGGCGTGCGTCACGGTGCTCGAGATCCACGCCGAGTCCACTCTCGCGCAGCGCTCCGGGAATCACACCGTCCTCCGTCAGCAACGAAGGATAGGATTGGAACGCTTCGATGACCGCGCGGTCGCCCCTGAGCGGGGCGATGCTGTCGGGCGGCACCAGGCGGACGGCTCCTGCGGTATCCACCACGAGCGCCGGCGCCAGCGGGCCGCTCCCGGGCGCGCGACGCTCTTCGCCACCACTGACGAGCCAACCCCAGGGACCGGCCGAGGTGAACTGACCGGCGTTCAGGGCGACGATCGCCCCGGGCGGAGCCGAGTCCACGCTCCAGCGCGGCGGTCGTCCGTCGAGGCGTCGTGGCGAGACGGTTCGGAGCCGGACGTGGCGGGGATGGAGCTGCACCAGGATGACCCGGACGCGCCAGGCCTCGCCATCGCCGGACAACCGGAGCTCGCCCCAGCGTGCGCCGGGCGTCAGCGGCCGCCAGTCCACCGCTCGGGCGACCGCGGGCAGCGCGGCGCTCCAGCGCTCCGGTGCCCGATCGGCGCGCCACCACTCGTGCCAGCCGCCCTCGGGGCTGCGGACGGCCAGCGACGCGGGGGGCCGGCGCGGCGCGCCCTCGATCCCCACCAGGGGACCAAGGGCGGTGAACAGCAGGAGGAGCGGTCGGACCATACGATACAGCAGCGGCTCGGGGCCGTCAGTAGCCGCGGTCCTGCAGGGACTGACTCGCCTGGTAGAGCTCGGCGCCCCGCTTTTCCATCGCCTTCAACTCGTCGCCGGAGAACGCCCAGAGCGAGGACGACACTTCAACCTTTCCGTCCTCCCTCACGGCGTAACGCACCCGCTCCTTTATGATGGCGTACTGCTCGGGCGTCATCTTCGCGGCGGTGGCCCCGGCCTGATCGAGATTCAGATCGGGGTAGCTCGGCGGGGTCGGCGGTTGGGGTCTGACCGGCTCGGGGCCGCACTTCGCGGCAGCCGCCTGGAGGTCGGCCGAGGCCTGGTTGGCCGCGGCTGCGGAGGGCGTGCTCACCGCACGGCTGACCGAGTCGGAGAGGCGCATGACCTCGTTCAT
>DATABZ010000015.1:0-14911 GCA_036259315.1 Gemmatimonadales bacterium
AGCGGAGCCCGAGGCCGGGGACCAGGTGATCAGCGGGGAGACGCTTCGCCGCGCGGGGGCGAACCGGCTCTCGGACGTTCTGCTCCTCGCGGCGGGGTGGGACGTGAGCACGGTGGACGGCTTCACCTGGCACGCCGCACCTCTCGGAGGCGGCCCGTTCCTGCCGGCGCGCTGGACCGTGCTGGTAGACGGCAGGCGGGTGGACCCAGACCTCTTCGGAACCACCAGCATCGACCGACTGGGCGTCCCGCTCGATCAGGTCTCCAGCGTCGAGTTGAGCGAGCTTCCGCGGCTCGAGGCCGGAGAGCTCACGGGCGGCGGGCTCATTCACATCAGGACCGTCGAACCTCCGACGGGCCCCTCCGCGCGCGGCCGGTTCACCACGGGAAGCGAGATCGGCGACCCAGGGCCGTTCGCGTTCACCCCGGAGCCGGACCCTAACGTCGACCGCATGGGACATCAGGCCTCGGTGGGGTTCGGTTACGGAGGAGGATCCTGGTTCGCGGACGCCACAGTCGGCTGGGAGGAGCTGGTGCCCACGGATCCGGCGATCGCGGAACGGTACAGGGCGGCCATACCCGGACGGCCGCGACTCTACAACACCGCGCCCACGATCAGGGCAGGTGCCCGCCTCGGCGGCGGGACGCACGAAGCTGTGTTCCGGCAGTCACGGGCCGGCGGCGCGCTGGGCCTGATCCCGTTGGTTAAGGAGATCGCGACCGCGGAGCGGCTGACGCTCGTCGGGATCGCCGGGCGCATGCCGGCTGGGGCGGGGGAACTGGCGTACGACGTGAGCCACTCGGTCCAGCGTGCCCGGTCGCGCCGGGGTGCCCCCGGACCGCCCCTCGACTGGGATGCTCGGAGAACGGAGGCTCGGGTCGAGCTGGTCCGACGGCGTTCTCCGCTCCAGCACGCCGGGGTCAGGCTGCGGCGGCTGGCCGTCCACTCCCCGGCCTCCCTGTCGGAGCCCGGTATATCGCTGGGCTCCGGCTACGCAGCGGTGCGACTGGGGAGCGGCCCCGCCGTGCCGACCGCGAGCGCCTCGATCACGGTAGGTGAAGGAGAGGTCGGTGTCGCGGCCCTGCTGTCACGCCGCTGGCGGCTCTCCTCGCGCTCGTCGCTCGAGGGCTTGCTCCTGTACGAGCGCACCTCGCGGGCGGAGGACAACAGCATCTGGGCCTGGACGGAGCGCGGCTACGATCTGCTGCCGGAAGGTGGGGCCGCGTTCGAGGTGGTGGGAACACTCCGGTCACCCGAGCACCTGGGTGCCGACCTGGCCTGGAGCTCCCGCCTCCGGCCGGGCCTCCTGCTCTCCGCGCGGGCGCTGTACCGTCGCTCCCGAGGGCTCTCCCTCGAGCGACGCGAGCTGCATTTCGTCGCCGGCGCCGCATCCTTCGAGGGGCCGACGGTACTGATACACGGTGCAGGCGGCGAGCGGACCGAGGCTAGTCTCGAGGTACAGGCGCGGCCGGTGCGCGGGCTCGACCTGCGGGTCTCGTACTGGCTCCGCGGCACCGCCGGTGGCGACAGCCTCTACCGGGACGTGTGGGCCACGGTGCCGCGCCACGGCGCGCGGGGGACGGTCGAGTACGTCCCCGTCACGGGGCTCGAGCTCTGGATGGCCGCGTCGTACCGCGGCGCCTCGCGGTGGCCCGACTTCGCCGCCGTCGGCGTGGAGTCGGGGGGGCGCTACCGCGAGCGTGTGAACGGGGCGTTCACGCTCGATCTGGCGATTCAGAAGCTGCTGTGGAACGGGAGGCTCCGCGCGCACTTCGGCGTGCGGAACGTGCTCGGTGCGTCGCTCCGGTACCATCCCGCGGGCGCCACCTTCGCGCCGACGGCGGTGCTGCAGCTCGAGGGAAATCTGCCCCCGGCCCGTCGCGAGTAATTGATTTGGAAGCCACGGCTCGAGATCTTGGGCCGTCCTCATAGATCGGCACCGACATGCGAGGAGGGCAGGTATGGCTTACGTGGACGGCTTTCTCATTCCCATTCCCAAGCGGAGCATCGACACGTATCGCCGGATTGCGCGGAAGGCCGGGAAGATCTGGCGGGAATACGGCGCTCTCGAGTACCGCGAGTGTATCGGAGACGATCTCAACGTGAAAGGCATGACGTCCTTCTCCAAGCGCTCGGGGGCGAAGAGCGGAGAGACCGTGGTGTTCTCCTGGATCGTCTACAAGTCGAAGGCCCACCGCGACCGGGTGAATGCCAGGGTCATGGCCGACCCGCGGCTCGCGGAGATGGCGGACGGGAAGAACATGCCGTTCGACGTGAGGCGCATGGCTTACGGCGGATTCAGGGTCCTCGTGGACCTTTAGCTTCCGAGACCGCGACGGCGAGGGCGAGGGAGGCTCCGGAAAGCACGATCCACGCTTCCGCCGATCCCATGGCCCACAGTGTCGCCCCGCTCAGAAGACACCAGAGGACGGGAGCGGCCAGCAGCACCCCGCGCGGCAACCCCTCTGCCCGGAGCAGCACGCCGAGAGTTCCGAGGGCAGTGGGATCCGGCGCCACGCCGAAGACCTCCGCCTGCGACCAGTCGCGCCCCAGCACGGGCGCGAGCAGCGGGTAGAGCAGCAGCGCGAACCCGAAGAGCGCCGCTCCGGCCACTTTGCGAGCCCCGGCGGGCGCTCGCGTCGCGCCGCGCCGCCGGCCTATCCGCAGCCCACCCGGTGCCGCCGCGATCCATCCCAGCAGCAGCGTCTCGACCGCGAAGAGCAGGGCCAGATATGTCGCGGCCCAATTGATGGTGGCGTACCGCCGCGCGACGAACGCCCAGCCCACCCATGCCCAGACCGCGGCGAGCAGGGCAGCGGCCGCACGGCTCCGCCCGGGCGCGGGCCGCCGAACCAGCACGGCCGCGACCAGCCCGGTCGCCAGCGTCACCACGTGCGCCGGCCAGAGGGCGGCGTTGTGGCGCTCGATCAGCCGGTAGTAGGTGCGGGGTGCGAAGAGCAGGAAATCGGAAAGGCCGTACGTCCACCACTCGGGCATCAGAGCCGCCCGACCCGGTTCGACATCAGAGCGGCCCGCAGTGACGGCGCATCAGAGCTCCTCGACGTGGAGGGCGATGCGCCGGCGCATGGCCTCGTCGGGCAGCGCGCCCCCAGCCGCACGCATGTTCTCGGCTGCGTGCTCCGGTCGGGTCGTGGCCGGGATCACACACGTCACCGCCGGGTGGGAGACGATGAATTTGAGCAGGAGCTGCGCCCAGGTGGCGGCGCCGACTTCGGCGGCGAATGCCGGGAGCGGGTGGCGCTCGAGGTCGCGGGTGAGCGCGCCCTGACGGAACGGCCGGTTGATCAGCACCGCGATCCCACGGTCCTGCGCCAGGGGCAGGATCCGCTTCTCGATCTCGCGGTCCAGCACGTTGTAGGTCACCTGAACGAAGTCGATCGGGCGCGTCGCCATGATCTGCTCGATCTCGTCGTGCCGCCGTCCCTCTGACGTGGTGATGCCGACGTAGCGTACCCGCCCTGCCACCTTCATCTCCAGCAGCCGAGGGAGGTGGTCTCCCCAGGCGAGCAGGTTGTGGACCTGGAGCAGGTCGAACCGGCGCACACCCCAGTAGGCCCGTGACTCCTCGATCTGCTGAGGTCCGTCTTCCCCGGAGCCGATCCACACCTTGTCGGCCGCGAACACGACATCGTGGCGGCCGAGCTTCGCGAGGCCGTATCCGACGACCTCCTGGGAGGAGCCGTACATGGGCGAGGAGTCGATCACCCGCCCGCCGTGCTCGAAGAACGTCCGCATGACCGCGGCGCATTCCCCGCGCAGCTCGGGATCGTCGCCCACGTTGAAGGTGATCCACGTGCCCAGTCCGACGACCGGCACCTTCTCGCCGCTGGAGGGGATCGCGCGGGCGAGCGGAGCCGGTTGCGGAGCCCCGAGCGCCAGCGCACCGAGTGGGCGGAGCAGGGCGGCCGTGGTACCCGCGGCCAGCGCTCGTATGACGGTGCGGCGGCTCGGCACCGGGCTCAGAGGGCCACCAGCGGGAACTCCGGCTGCACGCCCAGGTACACCTGCCCCACCGTCTCAAAGCGATTCTCGCACAGGATGCCGTGGTGGCGCAGCGTCTCCGCGTCGCGGAAGTGACGCTCCAGCGGGCTCCGGGCGTAGATGCCGGTGGTGCCCGCGAGGCGGTGCATCATGTCGGTGACCTTCGCGGAGGTGGTCGCGGCATGGGTGGCGGCGAGCAGAAGGTCGGCCTTCTGCTCGAGGGTGAACCGCTCCCCCCGTACCGCCCTCCCCCAGGCGGTCTCCAGGGTATGGTAGTAGAGCAGTCGCGCGGCTCGCAGCATCGCCTCTCCCCGGGCCACGCTCGCCTGGACGGTGTTCCGGTCGCGCAGCGGTCGGGTGAAGCCAAGTGCGGTCTTCTTCTCCGCGACAGCCTTCAGCTCGCGGATCGCTCCCATTGCAACGGCCAGAGGCACCGGCGCGATGAGAAAGCTGCCCCCTGCGATGCCGGGCAGCTGGTAGAGCGGTCCCCGGTGGTGGGCGCTCGGCTCGAACTCCGGGGTGAAGGGAAAAGTGCGGGTCCTGGGCACGAAGACGCCGTCCATCACGACATCGTGGCTGTCGGTCCCCCGCATCCCGAGGCTGTGCCACGTATCCACGATCGTCACTTCGCTGGTTCGCAGCACCAGCGCGATGACCATCGGCGCCTCGCCGACCATCCTTGGCCGGTCGCCCTCCATCACGAGCGCGGTGAGGAAAATCCACTCGGCGTCGTGAATGTTGCTCGCGAGAGGTCCCCGCCCGGTGACGCGGTAACCGCCGGCGGTCTCCACCGCCTGCTGCGGCGGGTGAAACGCCGCCGACATCGCGGCACTGGGGTCGTCGCCGTAGATCTCCATCACACCCTCGGTGGGAAGCCGCGCGGACCACCAGGCCCCGGAGTTGCCGGCCTGGAGCGCCCAGCCCGCGCAGCTGTCGAACCCGGCGATCTCCTCCACCACGATCGAGCAGGTCACCGGGTCCACCTCCAGCCCGCCGAGCGATCTCGGGAGCAGCAGACGGAACAACCCGCTCTGCCGCAGGCCGGCGATCACCTCCGGTGCCAATCGCCGCCGCTGCTCGGCCATGTTCGCGTGCTCGCGGATCAGGGGGCCAAGGGCGCGGGCCGTGGCGAGGAGCGCCTCGCGGTCCGCCTGGTGTGCCGCTTTGCCGGGTCCGACTTCAGGGAGCGCCGTGGTCATGAGAGCACCTCCGTGCTAGGCGACCTCTTCCAATGTCTCCCACCATACCCGCCGGATCTCGCTCGCCCCGCGGGCGTTGGGCTCGATCACGTTCCTGCTCCAGTACCAGCGCTGAGCTTCAGGCGCCGTCACACCGTGGCCGAGGAACCGAGCGTGCACATCCGCGAGCCGAACCCGGGGCAGCGAGGCAGCCGTGTGACGCACCGTGTCGTTGAACCGGTCCAGGTGCTCGAGCGGCAGACGGCCGTAGCCCTCGAGCCCCGGTAGCCGCCCGGTGCCGTCGGTCGGGTCGTACACGGTCGTGAGGATCAGCATGGCGCGGGGCAACTCCTCCCGCAGGGTCGCCACCAGATCCTCGAAGCGCCGGCAGGCCAGGCTCACCGCCGTCTCCAGCCGACGGCCCGCGCCCAACGCGTCCAGCAGATCGTTGCCCCCGGCGGTCAGGGTCAGCAGGATGTCCGGGTCCTCACTGTCGCGGCCGATCCGGGCGAGCTCCTCCGTGGCCACGTCGTCGATCATGGCGCCGTCCTGGGCGAGGTTCAGGAACTCGAGGTCGGGTGAGAGCGTCTCGAGATCGAGCCCGCGGAACTCGGGCCAGCGGGTGTCGTCGTTGCGACGCAGCAGGGCTGCGGCCCCGAGCGGATCGAGGCGGGACGGCGGCGCGTCGAGGCCGCGCACGTCGCAGGTGGGATAGTGGTCCGTGCTCATGGAGTCGCCAAGGGCGACGTAGAGCGTGAACGGCATAGCGACCCAAACTAGCGAATGCCGGCGCCGGGCGCAGCCCGGACGAGGCTCGGGAGGACGGTCGTGAGCCAACTCACCGAGCCCGCGCCGCGGAAGCTCCGACATTGGGCTCGGACCCCCAAGGAGGGCACATGAATGAGGTCAAGGACCCGGTGTGCGGGATGACGATCGAGCGGGAGACCGCGGCGGGCGGCCGGGTGGTCTACCAGGAGGAAGAGGTGTACTTCTGCTCGGACCAGTGCCGGCGAACCTTCCAGGCCGAGCCCGAGCGGTTCGTTCCAGAGCGGCACGAGCCGCCGTACACGGTGAAAGGGGACTTCGCCGCGCCCAAATTCGGAGCGGCGGGAAGCGGGGGGCTGGAGCACGAGCCCACCCCGGAGCGGCACGACGAGCCTGGGCACCGGGGCAGGAAGAGTTGACGGGCCTCGCCCGGGTGGCAGCGACCTAGAGCGTTCGAATCAGGCCGGTCGCCTCATAGAGACCACGCCGGCCGGGCAACGAGGATTCCCGTAGATCGCCGGATCGCGGCCACGTATTCGGGCAGCGTTGCTCGGGTGACCTCCACGACTCCGCCGGACAGCGGCGCGTGGAGCACGCGTAGGACTCCCTCGGCGTCCCTGTACGCGAAGGCCGTGTGGGTGACGTCCAGCCCCGGAATCCCCGTGGCGAAGGCGAGCACATCTCCGGTCTCGATGCGCCTCGCCACCTCGGGGATCCGGGAGGTGGGAACCACGATACGAGGACGCCCGTCGAGTCGTCGCTCGAGCGCGGCGATCCGCTGGAAGACACTGTCGTGTACCAGGGCGGGATAGCTGTCGCGATGCTCGGTCATGAAGCGGAGCGGCCGGGTGTCCGCCACGCCGCCGAGCTCCGCACCGATGTCCCGCACCAGCCCGCGCGACTCCCCATCCGCGATCCATTCGCTGAAGTAGTGCAGCCGTGAGGCGTAGCCGCGGCGCACCCCGCCGCGGTAACGCATCCGCTCGACCTCCGCGCCGAACGCATCCCAGCTCGGCGGCGCAGCCGCGCCGGCCACGCGAGCCACAGCGAGACAGCCCTCCACCAGCGTGACGCAGTCGAACCGGGTCAGCGAGAGCGTGAGCGGCTCCTCGCCAACGGGGTCGCCGCCGCGCCCGACATAGGCCTCCAGCGTATGCGCCTCGTACGGCGTGCCGGCAGCGAGCTCGCCGACACGGGCGGCGGCACGGCCGACCCGCCGCTCGGGCTCGGCGAGACCCTCGCTCCGGACCACGCCGCTCCAGCGGGCGAGCCGCTCCTCGTCCGCGCTCACAGGCTCGCGGGCCGCCAGGCCCTCGGTGCGTGTCGAACCCGGCGGCTCCCGGCGGCACGCGGCGAGTGGCGCGGGCAGACCGAGCGCCGCCGCCGCCAACGCGGCGTTTCGGAGCAGGTCCCTGCGGGAGAGCGGCAGCCCATCGTCCGAGCGCATGAGCGAGGTGAGTTGGGGTTGAGATCGAGGTGAGCGGCCGCCGGTAGGCTCCCCGGCGTCACCGCGCCGCGCACGTCGCGGCCCTACTCAGGTAAAAGCTGGAGGTCATCATGCGCAACACCTTGCTCCCCCCCGGGCTCCGCACCGGGGCCCTGGCACTCCTCACCCTGATCGCCACGTTTGCCGGCGCCTGCGGCAAGGACGGTGGCGGCCTCACCGATCCGGACCCGATCGGCCCTCCGGTCGATCCTTCCGAGCCCTCCGCCCCTGCGCCGGGCGGGCCGGACCCCGTGGGCGAACGGATCTGGGCCGTCGACCTCGACAACAACCTGCTGCTCTTCGGCGCCGGGGACCCCACCGTGCTCAGCATGAAGCGGCGGATCAGCGGCGTACCGATCCTGAAGCGGATCATCGGCATCGGATTCCGCCCGTCGAACGGCAGGCTGTATGGCGTCGGCAGCGACAGCCGGCTGTATACGATCGACACCCTGACGGCCGAGGCCACGCCGGTGAGCCAGCAGCCCTTCTCACCCGCCATCGTGGACTTCTTCGACATCCACTTCGCCATGGCGCTGGAGCCCAGCGGGAACCGCTTCCGCCTGATCGCGGCCGAGTCGGGCGCCAACTGGTCCATCAGCCTGGACGATGGAACCGCCACCGCCGGTGAAAAGGCCCGCTACGCCGACGGCACCGCCTACGCCGGGGAGACTCCGCGTCTGCTCGGCATCGCCTTCACCGTGCCGCTGCCGGAAACCGCCGGAGGCACGGCCTCACTGTCCGATCCCTGCACCGAGCTCATGTACGCCATCGACGCCGACCGAGCGGAAATGATCGGCTCGTGCGATCCGGACAGCGGTCTCTATGAGCCGCTCGGCAAGCTGCCCGACGAGAACTACGCCCGATGCGGCGAGCTGATGTGGGGCCCCGACGGACTGACGCCGGACGACGTTCCCCCGCCGGCCGGGCTGTGGGTGGTGATGCAGCGCGGAGTCGAGCACCTCAACAGTCTCGGCACCGTGAACGAGGACGGCACCATCACCTGGCATGGCGACGTGCCGTCGGAGTCGCCGATTCAGAGTGCGGTGTTCGCCGAAGGCGGGCTGTACGGGCCGCGGCCGATGGACCTGCGGGGCGCGCCGCGCGTGACGGCGGCGAAGGACTCGCATCAGGCTTCGGCTGCGGCGCCCCGCGATGGTCGGGCTTGTCCAGGGGCGTGAGGTCGCCGGACGCCTGAGCCCCGCCAAAGGCTGGGTGGGAGTCCCCTCCGCGGACCGTACCGCTGCCGACGTCCGCTCCGGGGACTCCCACCCGGCCTTTGCCACCTCCCCGCTAACGCCGGTATCTCGATCGCGAGCTCGTTCGCGGTCGCCATCCCCGTCCCCGTGCACGGCAAGCCCACTGATTCGGGCGAACCGTCACTCGATCGTTCGTACGGCAGTTCTCTCGGGACGGTCGGCTACCCCGTCACACCCACTCGTGGGTCCAGATCGCCCGTGCCCTGAAGGGGCGCGTGCGCCTTCGAGCGGCTCTGCCACCAGTCCGGATTCAGGAAGAAGAGCAGCAGCACCAGCAGCACCATGTGCTGGAAGAAGTCGTAGCCGCCGGACACGTACAGGCCGACCTGAAACATCAAGGCGGCCAACATGAACAAGGGAAGCCAGCGGCGCGGCAGGACGAGCGAGACCCAGAAGAACAGCTCGAAGACGATCGTGAAGACCGAGAGGAGCACGGCCAGCGTGTGTTGCTGCGCCAGCCAGACGCCGACCGGATGCCCGCGGGAGAGCGCGTCCGCCAGGGTATGGCCCTGGAGCGTGTAACCGTTCATCCACTCGAGGCCGCTGTGCAGCATCTTCGCCATGCCGGCCGAGAGGTAGGTGAGGCCCAGCAGGACGTGCATCACCTTCAGCGGCCAGATGGCGAACTCGGACCTCTCGGCCGGCTCCACTCCTCGCCGCCGGCGGAGGAGGGCATCCACGGACAGCCGCTCGCCCGAGGGCGCGAAGACGAGCAGCATGAGGAAGATGGCGAACAGGGCCTCGGTGTGGTGCCGGTCGCCGTAGGAGAAGAGGTGGGCGACGAAGATCCAGGTGCCGGCCGCGAAGAGGAAGAGCGACAGCCGAGTGAACAGCCCCACGAGCGCGAGGAGGCCGACGGCGAAGGTCGCCCAGTAGAGGAACGTGAAGGTCTCCGGATTGAAGAATGCCTCGCGCGGGACCACGGCGACGATGATGCGGGTGATGAGCTGGGGCTCGATGAATTCCTGGTTCTTCCGGATCAGGTTGACGTGCTCGCCCAGGTCGGGGAAGAACCAGAGGAGCTGGGCAGCGACCGCGACGGTGCGGCAGGCCGCGAGGTGCAGCGTCGGTGACGGCGGAAACCAGTACGCGTTCCACCGCTCGAGCCACGAGCCCGTGGCGCTAATCGGTCACCTCACCGCCCCGCTGGGCGGGCTCGCCGCCTCGGCCCGCGCGGTAGCTGACGACCGGGTTCGAGCGGCGGGCGAGCCCGGTGTCGGTCACCGTGTAGGTCTCGCTCTCCAGGTGCAGCTCGACGTAGGGATCGTCGCGATCCCGGTTGAGCCGCTCGAGCAGCCGCGGCGCGACCGACATGTCTCCCGTCCGCATCGGACGGAGGTAGTCCTGCTCCAGCACTGTCACACTGAGACCCAGCAGACGGGGTGTCACCGTGTCGCGCGCACCCGACGCGGCGACCGCCAGCATGCGCCGCTGTTGCACCTCCACCAGGCCCGCGGGACGGGAGTTCTTGTACATCGCCCACTGCATGAACGGCCAGAGCGTACCCCGCTCGCTGCGGTAGAGCACCGGCAGCGCGTGCAGACCGATCGTCAGGACGATCACGGCGGAGGCGAGGGTTCTGCGCCGGTCGGTGCGATGGACGGAAGCATCGACTGAGGGGGAGCTCACGGGCTGAATCTAGAAAGGAGGGCGACGGCCGCGCTACACCATGCCTGCGAGCCGCACCGCCGCGTCGGGCCCTGCCGTGCTCTCCTCATCGTGTTTGAGGAACACGTACGCCTCGCTCCACGGCTGCTCCTGGACGCGCGCCGCCCAGGTCTGGAGCTCGTCGTCACCGTACTCGGTCTTCCGGAGCCGCAGGTACCCCCACGACGCGGTCGGCACCAGGGGCGTACCTCCCTCGTCTTCGTCCACGCCGACGAGCGCGACGTCGTGGTCGCGGAGCGCCTGATAGACCTCTTCATCGAACCAGGACTCGTGCCGGAACTCCACCGCCGCGCGCCAGGTGCGGGGGACGCGGCCGAGGAAGTCCCGCAGCAGCTCCGAATTCTTCCGAAGCGAAGGCGGGCACTGGAACAGGGTGGGCCCGAGGCGGTCACCCAGGCAGTTGGCCGTGCGGAGGAAGTAGCCGAGCGAGTCGTCCGCGTCCGAGAGCCGATTGATGTGGGTGATGCGCCGGGAGGCCTTGAGCACGAACCGGAACCCTGGAGGCACCTGCTCGGCCCATTCGAGGAGCACCTTCTCCTTCGGAATTCGATAAAAGGAGTTGTTGATCTCGACGGCAGGGAGGCGGCTCGCATAGTGGCGGAGCATGTCGTCCGAGGGGAGGTCGGCCGGGTAGAACGAGCCCTTCCACTCCTTGTAGGACCAGCCGCTGGTGCCGACGAGGATGTGCATGGGCAACTAGCGCGCGCCGCTCGCCTTCTTCCTCGGCTTGGCCACCGGCTCGCGCTCGGCAGACTTCGCTGCGGCCATCCGGACGGCAGGCTTCTTCTCCGCCGTGCTGGCGCCGCGCTTTGCCAGGCTCGCCTTCAGCGCGTCCATCAGGTCGATGATCTTCGCCTGCGGCGCCTCGGTGGGCTCCGCGGTGATGTCCCGGCCGTCCACCTTCTGCTGAATGGCCTCGAGCACGCGGTCCCGGACCGTATCGCGGTAGTTCTCTGGCCGGAACTCGTCGACGGCCGCCTGCTCGATGAGCTGGCGGGCCAGGGCCAGCTCGGCCTCCTTGATGGCGACGTCGGTCCTCGGCACCTCGTCCGCGCTCTTGAGCTCGCCATGGTAGTGGAGCTGCTCCATCACCAGGAGGTCGCCCATCGGGCGCAGGAGAACCAGGTACTGCTTGCCCCGGGCGGAGTACTGCCCGAGCGCGGCCCTGCCGGTGTCGGCCAGGGCCGCGGCGAGCAGTCGATACGCCCGCTCGCCGCCCTTGCCGGCGCCGAGATAGTAGACCTTCTCGAGGTAGATCCGGTCCACGGCGGCCAGGGGCACGAACTCGGCGATATCGATCGCGTTGGTGGCCTTCTCGTCCAGCGCCTTGATCTCCTCGGGGCTGAAGCGGACGTACTGCCCTTTGGCGAACTCGTAGCCCTTGGTGATCTCGTCCTTCTCCACCACCGTCCCCTCACCGGCGCAGACGTACTGCTGCTTCAGCCGCGAGCCGCACTTCGCGTGCAGCATGTTGAAGCTGATGGAGGCGGAGGACTCGCTGGAGGAAAAGAGATTGACGGGGACTGAGACCAGTCCGAAGGAGATCGTCGCGGAACCTATGGATCGGGCAGGCATTGGGGGACTGATATACAGGCAGGAATCGGACCCCGCTAGGGGCGGGGTTCGGATTTCTGGCTAGCTCCTTGTGGGAGATCAGGTTACCAGCGTTCGCCACGCGCTGGAACGTGTCCCCGGCGTCCCTGTGGTGCCGCTATTTGCACTCGGGTTTGCGGATGACCGTGGCGGGGCACCTCATCGCGAGCGACCCGAGGCTGTTCACCACAGAGACACAGAGGGCACGGAGGACGGAGAACTGCCTTGGTGAACAGCACACCTGCAGTTTTCTCCGTGTCCTCTGTGCCCTCTGTGTCTCTGTGGTGACCCTCTACGACATCAAAGCGCCCACGCGAACAAGTCGGTCAGGACGTCGCCGGAGCGTGCGCGAGCTGCGGCGTCTGGACCGGATACTCGCCGGTCATCACCACCGGCTTGTGCTGGGCCGCGATGAGCGAGTAGAAGACCGGCACCACGAACAGCGTGAAGATGGTCCCGACCACCATGCCGGTGACCAGCACCGTGCCGATGCTGTTCCGCGCCTCGGAGCCCGGGCCGGTGACCAGCACCAGCGGGAAGTGGCCGAACACCGTCGCCGCGGAGGTCATCAGCACCGGCCGAAGCCGGGTGAGAGAGGCCTCGCGCAGCGCCACCATCTTCTCGTAGCCCTGCTCCTGGAGCGTGTTCGCGAACTGCACGATCAGGATGCCGTTCTTCGCGATCAGGCCCACCAGCGTGATCAACCCCACCTGCGAGTAGATGTTGATCGTCGTCAGGTCGAGAAAGCTGAACACCAGGGCGCCGGAGATCGCCAGCGGCACCGAGCCCAGCAGCACGATGAGCGGGTCGCGGAAGCTCCGGAACTGCGCGGCGAGCACCAGATAGATCAGGATCACCGCGAAGCCGAGGGTGACGACGAGCGCGCCGCCCTCGTGCCGGATCTGGCGCGACTCGCCGGCGTAGTCGAGCACGACGCCCGGCCCGCCGGCCGCCACGGCAGCCTGCTCCAGCACCCGGAGGCCCTCTTCCTTGGTGACGCCGGGTTGCACGCCGCCGAACACCCGCACGGCGTTGCGCTGCTGGAACCGGTTGAGCGTCCGTGGCGCGGTGCTCGATTCGATCCGGGTGAAAGTGGACACCGGCACCAGCTCGCCGCTCGGCGTCTTGATCTTGAGGTCGAGCAGCGGCGCCACCGTGGCCCGGTCCTTCTCGCCGATCTGCGGGATGACCTTGTAGCTCCGGTCGAAGTAGTTGAACCGGTTCACGTACGCGCCGCCCAGCAGGGTGCCCAGCTCCTGGCCCACGCTGGCCAAGTCGAGTCCCAGGTCGGCCACCTGCTCGCGGTCGATGACCACGCGGGCCTCGGGCAGGTCGATCTTGAGGTCGGTGTCCACGTACAGGAACTTGCCGCTGGCCCACCCCGCGCCGACCACCTGACCCACGGTCTCCAGCATCTGCTCCGGCGGCAGGTCGCTCTGGAGCACCAGCTCCACGTCGTACTGCCCCGGCGTGGGAAGCGGCGGGTCGAGCCGGGGGAACACCCGAAGCCCGGGGATCTGCGAGACGGCGCCGAACACCTCGCCGTACATCTCCTCGGTCGAGCGCTCCCGCTCGCGCCAGTCCTTGGCCACCAGTCCGCCGAATCCGCCCCAGTTCGCCGTGAGCGACCACATGAACTCGGTCTCGGGGAACGAGCGGATCGCCTTCACCACTTCCAGCGAGGCGCGGTTGGTCGCCGCCAGCGACGCGTCGGGCGGCGCGTCGAGGAACAGGCTGATGTGGGTCTGGTCCTCCACCGGCGCCAGCTCGCGCCGGCTGAACATGTAGAGCGGCCAGGCCGCGGCCATGATGAGAAGCGCCGCCACCACGATGGTCCACCGGATCTGGAGCGCGCCGTCGAGCAGCCGGGCGTAGCGGTCGCGGACCCAGTCGAAGGCGCGATTCACCAGCCGGGTCAGCCGGCCTTCCTCGCCGTGCGGGTGCACGAACTTCATGCTCATGGCCGGCGAGAGCGTGACCGCCACGATACCGGAGACCACCACCGCGGCCGCCAGCGTGATCGCGAACTCGAGGAACAGCGACCCCGTGAGCCCTCCCTGGAAGCCGATCGGCGTATACACCGCGGCCAGGGTGATGGTCATCGCGATGATGGGTCCCACCAGCTCGCGCGCGCCGAACAGCGCCGCCTGCCGGCGCGATTTGCCCTCGCGGACGTGGCGCTCGATGTTCTCCACCACCACGATGGCGTCGTCCACCACCAGACCGACGGACAGCACGATCGCGAGGATCGTGAGCAGGTTGAGGCTGAAGCCGAACGCGTACATCACGATCGCGGCGCCGATCAGCGACACCGGCATGGCCACCAGCGGCACCAGCGCCGTACGGATCGAGCCCATGAAGAGGAAGACCGCGAGGCCCACGATCAGCATGGTCTCGCCCAGGGTCTTGGAGATCTCCTGGATCGCGTCGCGCATGAACCGCGTACCGTCCCACACCAGGCGCATCTCGATGTCCTTGGGCAGGGTGGGCCGCAGGCGGTCCATCTCAGCGACCAGCGCCTTCTGGACCTCGATCTCGTTGGCCCCGACCAGCGGCCACACGCCGAGATAGACGCCTTCCTGCTCGTTGTACTTGGCGACCAGCGTCGCCTCCTCGGCGCCGAGCTCCACCCGGGCGACGTCGCTGAGCCTGACGATGGCGCCTTCCCGGTCCGCCACGATCAGGTTGGAGAACTCCTCCACTGAGCGCAGGTCGGTATTGGCGAGCAGGTTCACCTGGACCTGGTCGCCCTTGGTCTGGCCCACGGCCGCGAGGTAGTTGTTCCGCTGCAGCGCGGCCTGCACGTCGCCCGGTGCCAGGTTGAGCGCGGCCAGCTTGTCGGGATCGATCCAGATCCGCATCGCGATCGGCTGGCCGCCCTCGCTGTTGGTCACCCGCTGCACGCCGGGAATGGTGGCGAGCTGCGGCTGGATGGTGCGCGAGAGCCAGTCGGTGATCTGGGG
>DATABZ010000016.1:0-20882 GCA_036259315.1 Gemmatimonadales bacterium
GATGACCCGGTTGCCCAGCTTCAGCTTGAGCCGGCCGTCCTGCGGCACCCGCCGCTCGGCGATGTTGAGCTGGGAGAGGATCTTCACGCGGGAGGTGAGGGCCGCCTTCATCTTGAGCGGCGGCCGCATGATCTCGAGCAGCGCTCCGTCGATGCGGTAGCGTACCCGGATCTCGTGTTCGAACGGCTCGATGTGGATGTCGCTGGCGCCCCGCTTCACCGCGTCGATCAGGAGCCCGTTGATGAGCTTGACCACCGGCGCGTCCTCGATCTGCGCCTGGGTGACCATCTCCTCTTCCTGTTCCTCGACGACTTCGACGTCCTCCCCGCTCGCCTCCATGTCCTTCAGGAGCGTCTGGAGCTCCTGGTGGTCGTTGGAGTAGTGCTTCTCGATGAGAGCGCGGAGGGTGTACTCGCCGGCGAGCACCGGGAAGAGATCGAACCGGGTGATGAACTTGAGGTCTTCCAGCAGGCCGAGATCCGTCGGATCGGCCATGGCCACCGTGAGGGTGCGCCCCTCGCGCTTGAGCGGGAGCACGATGCCCTTGGTGGCCATGTCCGAGGGAACCAGCTTGAGGATCCGGGGATCCACCTCGAAGCGCGTGAGGTCCACCGCGGGCATCCGGTACTGACGGGCCAGCAGCTTCGTGATCTCCAGCTCCGGGACTAGGCCCAGCTTGACCAGCACGTACCCCAGGCGCTGCTTGCTAACCTTCTGCTCGGCCACGGCGGCGGCGAGCTGCTCACGCGTGAGCAGACCCTCGCGCAGCAGCACCTCGCCGAGTCGATCGCCGTTGTGGCCGGCCGCTACAGTCGCCATGGTCTCGTGGTTCGAGGAGAAGTGCCGGGTGGCTCGGGCCGCGCCGCTCACCGCGCAACGACCCGGTCGCGCAGCCGGGCGATGGCCGATGGCCCCAGCCCGGGCACGCGGGACAGCTCTTCGACGGAGCGGAACGGTCCCCGGGCCTCGCGCTCCTGCAAGATCGCCGCCGCACGTGCAGGACCGATGCCGGGAAGTCGGTCGAGCTCCGAAAGCGTCGCGGAATTGAGGTTTAGAGCGGATGCTGCGGGGAGTTGGAGGGGACCCTGGGCAACCTCGGCCGGTGGGGTGCCGGGTCGTGCGAACTGCCCGGATGTTGGCGCGAACGCCGGGCTGCCGGACCCCGAAAAGGTGACGTGGGGAGCGATGGCGGCGAGCAGGCCGGGGCCGATTCCCGGCACCCGGTCCAGCGCCTCCAACGACCCGAAAGGTCCGCGGCTTTCACGGTCCGCGACGATGGTCTTGGCGAGGGACAGCCCTACCCGCGGAAGCCGGGCCAGCTCGGCGGTCGTGGCGCGATCGGCGTCCACCCGCTCGCCCGGCCCGAGCGGCCGAGCGAGCGCCAGGACGCTGTCGCGGTGGGCAGCAGGCGACCTGGGCGGCAGCGCGGCCAGGAGCTCGACCTGACCGGGCGGCTCTCCCGGCCGCGTGGCCCACCAGCGCACGCCTTGCCCGGCCAATCCCAGGCAGAGAAGCAGCAGGAGAGCGCGGCGCTCGGTGGGCGACATGCCTTACGGTACCCGCCAGCCCGGAGTGGGCCGCACCCGAAGCAGGCGGCGCAGAGCAATTCGGTGCGAAGCAGTTCGGTGCGAAGCAGTTCGGTGAGAAGCAGCACGACCCTGCCCGTGCGCTGGGCGCCCGTAACGCGATTCCGCGTCCGGATCCGGCGAGCCTCCGGCTCCGATCGGCTCCTAGATTCCCGGCATGCTCCAGGCCGATATCTGCCAGCGCGCCGTCCGCGCGCGGGACGTGAGGTTCGACGGGATCTTCTTCGTCGGCATCACCACCACCCGCGTCTACTGCCGGCCGGTCTGTCCCGCTCGGGTCTCCTACCCCGAGCGTCGCCGGTTCTTCGACTCCGCCGCTTCGGCGGAGCGGGCCGGGTACCGGCCCTGCCTCCGCTGCCGGCCGGAGCTCGCGCCCGGGCGCGCGCTGATGGACGCGGTGCCGCGGCTGGCACGACTCGCGGCCCAGCGGATCGCGGCCGGGGCCCTCAACGGCCAGAGCGTCACCGGCCTCGCGCGCGAGCTGGGCGTGAGCGAGCGGCACCTGCGGCGCGCGCTCGAGCGCGAGCTCGGCGTCTCGCCGGCCGAGCTGGCCCAGACGCACCGCCTGTTGCTGGCCAAGCGTCTCCTCGCGGAGACCTCACTGCCGGTGACCCGCATCGCGTTCGCCAGCGGGTTCCAGAGCCTGCGGCGCTTCAACTCGGTCTTCCGCGAGCGCTACCGCCTGAGCCCGAGCGCGCTGCGCCGGACCGCCCACTCTTCCGCAGTGCCGGCCTCACCTGCGGCGGATTTCGTGACTCTGACACTGGCGTATCGCCCGCCACTCGAGTGGTCGCTGCTCGCCGCTCGGCTGGCACGCGAGGCGGTGCCCGGCGTGGCCGAGGCCCGGGACGGACACTACGGTCGTACGGTCCGGCTGGAGGGTCGGGTCGGCGCGATCCTGGCCAGCAACACCGCAGCGAAGTCGCACCTCGAGGTCGCGGTCTCCCTCTCCCTGCTGCCGGTGCTGATGCCGCTCCTCGCCAGGCTGCGACACCTCTTCGATCTCGATGCGGAGCCCGCGATGGTGGACGCCCATCTGTCGCAGCACGGGCTCGGATCGCTGACCCGCCGCCGGCCGGGCATCAGGATCCCGGGAGCCATCGACGGGTTCGAGGTCGCGCTCCGAGCGCTGCTGGAGGAGGAGGAGAACGGCGGGGAGCTCGTGTCGAGGGTCTGCGAGGCGCTGGGCGAGGACGTCGAGACCGGCGTGCCCGCACTGGTCCGGCTCAGTCCCGATCCAGTCGCGGTAGCTCGGGGCGGAGTACCCGCCCTCACAGCCCTGGGAGTGCCGCGCGAGCGGGCGTGCACCGTGGTCGCGGTCGCCCGTGCGATCGCGGGGGGCGGGATCCGCCTCGAGCCGGGCCGGGACGCTGCGGCGACGCACCGCGCGCTGATGGAGATGGAGGGTGTGGGGCAACGGCTGGCCACCATGATCGTGATGCGCGCGCTCTATTGGCCGGACGCGTTCCCCGCGTCCGACCCGGCGCTGCAGCGGGCCACCGGTACCCGCGGTCGCCGCGAGCTCCAGGAGCTGGCCGAGCGCTGGCGCCCCTGGCGCGCCTATGCCGCGCAGCACCTCTGGCTTCTCGACGAGGACCTCGCGAGGCCTGGCGGGGCCTAGCGGGACTCCCGCCGCACCAGCGCCACCGCCACGTCGCCCACCACCTGGAGGCTCTGCGGACTCACCTTGTCGATGGTGTCGAAGGGCGTATGGTGGGCGGGGTAGTCGAAGTCCACGACATCGATCGCGCGGATGCCCACCTTCTGCAGCTCGAGATGGTCGTCGGTCAGCACGTGGCGCGGCGTGTCGACGAAGATCTTGCCGTAGCCGAGGTCGCGCGCGACGTCCCACACGAGGTTGACCACCTCCGGTGCCCCGGTCACCGAGTTCCCCTCCTGGTAGATCTGCAGATCCTTGTCGGCCACCAGGTCGAAGAGCACCGCGTAGAGCGGCGGGGCGCCGGGTGGCTGGTGGGCCGCGTAGTACCGCGCGCCGATCAGCACGTCGTTCGGAGTCTCCACGAAGTCGCCGTAGTCCTCGCCGTCGGTGAACAGCAGATCGACTCCGAGCGAGGGCGGCGGGGGCGCCCGCTTCAGCACGTCGGCCACCCCCAGCAACACCGCAACACCCGACGCGCCATCGTTCGCGCCGGTCACCGCCACCGACGAGTCCGGTGAGCGCGGGCCGTCCGCTCTGGGCCGCGTGTCCCAGTGCGCCAGGAAGAGGATCCGCTTCTCCGCCTCGGGATTGAAGCGGGCGATGATGTTCTGCATCTGGAGCGAGTCGCCCTGCTCGGTCACGTGCGTCCAGCGCTGTACGATGACCGTGTCGGCCCGCGCCCGTGCCATGCTGTCGAGCCACGCCGCCATGCGGCGGTGGGCCTCGGTGCCCGGGATCCGGTAACCGAACTCCAGCTGACGCTCGATGTAGCCGAACGCCGACTGGCCGTCGAACTCGCGAGGCGGTGGCTCCTCGCCGCAGGCGGCGAGCGCGAGCGCGACCATCGGCACCAGGCAGACGCGTCTCAGGATCGTGGACATGGCGCATGGATGAAAGCGCCCGCCCACCCGGCCTGTCAACGATAGTCCCCGGAGAACAACGAGAGCTGAAGCGAGAGCTGGAGGAAGATCTGCGAGGTGCGGCCGTCCAGATGGCGCACTTCGTTGATCGAGTAGCCGAACTGGAAGCCGCCGGTGAGAATCTGCATGAGATCGGTGTCGAGACCGCCGCGGACCTCCCGCCGGCGCAGATCGGAGAGAATGGCGCACTCGGGCTCCGTCGGTGTCCGAAGGCAGGTCTGGGAGGTGGAGGCGAACAGGGTGACCGACGAGCGGATCAGCTTCCGGCTCCGGCTGATGGATTCCGGCAGGCGGAACGAGTAGCTGAACGAGCCGGTCACGTCGTCCTGGTCCAGCACGGTCGCGTTGCCGTTGTTCTCGGTGCGCTGGGTCCGGCTGGACAGCCCCGCGGCGAAGTTCATGCCGTTCCGCAGGGTGATCTGGACGTCCGGCGTGAGCGAGGAGCTCAGCGTCGCGCTGGTCGCACCGATGCCGCCGGCCTCGCGGTTGAGCTGCACCGAAGTCCCCTCGCGCCGCCGAACTCCAAAGCTCGCGTTCACCGTCGTGATCGGGCCCTTGGTGAAGATGCGGTTCCACCGCACCGTGGCCGCGGGCCACTCGCGCTGGCGGAGGACCGTCTCGGCAAATGCCTCACCCACTCGGCGAAACTGCTCGGTTCGAGTGAGCGAGTAGGAGAGCGTCCCGGAGAACCCGAACGGCAGATCCGCCCCGGAGCTGAGCGTCGCGGTTCGCACCTCCGACGCATTGACGGCGCTGGCACCCTCCTGGAAGAGGAAGCTTCCCCGCCCGCCGAGTCCCAGCTGGTACTTCAGACTGGGATCGAACGCGGCGAGATCGAACGTGGAGCTCCGGGTGAGCTGCGAGCTGACGTCCAGCGGCCGGATCCGCCCCAGTGCTCCTCCGATACCGCCGCTGTCGCCGAACAGCTGCTGGAAAGCGCGGCCGAGGTCGACCGCGAGGCCCAGCTCGCGGGTGCGCCGGTTGTTGAGCGTCTGCGGGAGGATGTAGGCGCCGCTGTCCTCGAACTCCCGGACCGGCACCCGCGTGTTCAACGTGCGCGAGAGAATGAAGCCGCTCGAGGTGGTGAAGCGCGGCCGCAGCCAGGAGCTCAGGACCGGTGTGAGCGCCAGGGAGGTGGTGAGATTCCGGTCCCGCTCGACCCCCACCGGTATGCCGAGCAGGAACTTTCGCTCCGCGTAGGCCAGCCGGCCGAGCGTGCTGGAGTCGGGGTAGACCCGCAGGTCCCGGGTGCTGGTGAGGTCCGTGTTCAGCGACAGCATGCCCAGCGGCTGCCAGGTCATGCCCGCGGCGTTCTGCCACAGGTGGTTCAGCGAGAACGTGGGCCGCACCAGTGAGTCGACCGCACGAGCGATGGGTGCGCCGAACGAGAACTGCTCCGCCTGGTTCCGGCTGAGTCCGCTGCTCAAACGGACGCTGGACGGCAGCAGGTTGAACCGGGCGTTGCGCACCCCCTTCCCGCCCTCGCTCTCCGCCAGCCACCGGGGCAGCGCCCCCACCAGTCCGCCGAACGGGAGACCGAACCCGCGCCGCCCCATCTGCAGATTGTAGCTCGCCGAGAGGCTGTACGCGTCCGATGACGCGCTGGCGAACTCGCTCTGGGTCCTTCCCTTCACCAGCGACGCCCGGAGCGACAGCGGGTCCGCCAGTGCCCGGGTCAGGAAATCGGTACCCTTGCGGTTGCGGCGAACGGCGAGCGTGTAGTTCTGGGTGCTAGAGCTGGGCCGGCGGAGCCCGGGCAGTGCGTCCCCCCGCAGGTCGGTACCGGTGAGCAGCTCGGGACTGACGTCGGCCCGGCTGTAGTTGACCGTGAGCGGCATCGACAGTCCGAGCGACGCCGGCAGGAACCGGTCGAGCTGCCAACCGGTGTTGAGCTGAAGGGCGCCGGTGCCGCGGTAGCTCGGATCCTCGTTGATCTGCCGGAACTGGCCGTTCTGCTGCACGTAGGACAGTCTGACGTTCCCCACGTCGCTCGCGACCAGCTGCGCGTCGAGCGAGACGGCGGTGCCGAGCTGGGAGACCGGGTTGCTCAGCCGGATGTCGTCCACCCACAGCTCGGCCTCGGTCAGCGTCACCGACGCGTTCGCGCGATAGATGCCGGCGGAGATCTCCTGGATCGCCGCGAGGTTGGGCGGGTTGACTCCCGGATCCGCGGTGTACACCAGGTACGGGCCCTCGCAGACCACGTACACATTCGGGTCCGTCACCCCACAGGCGGGGTCCACTACCGGCGGGCCGCGGAGCCGCTGGGCCTCCGACTCGGCGCGCAGACGGCGCCAGACCTCGAGGTCGACCACGAACTCCGGCTCCCAGGTCGTGGACCGGGCGGGCGCGCGATACATGTAGAAGTTCCGATCGTCGCTCCCCACCTTCACGAAGGCCTGGAGATCGCCCTCCTCCCACCCGGGCCCCCGCCCCCGCATCCATACCCGCATCTCGCGGTAGCTCAGCGCGTTCTGGGGTGCGACCGGGAATCGGAGGTACGCCTCCGCCCGGTCCCCCACCTCGAGGCCCTCCGCGATGAGGCGAAGGGACTTCTCGTTGATCTGCGTTCCCAGCGACTGCTGATCGCCGTCGCGCCGCTGCACCAGCTCCGCGACGCCTGGCGGCGACTCGTAGCCGAGATCGATCCGGTTCTCCGTCGAGACCACGGAAGCGACGATCTCGCCCGACGGATTGGCGATGGCGCCGGCCAGGCCCGCGATCGGACGCTCGGCCCGGCGGGTCCAGGAGGAGCCCACGAGCCGCATCCTCGCCAGCGCGAAGCGGGCGACCGGGTCGGGCCCGCCCTGATCCGGTGGAGCCGCTACGGTGAGACGCAGGTGCTGGATCACGCGGAGGTTCGGGGTCCCGATCGTCGCGTCCGGCGAGCGGATCGGAATCCGGTAGAGCTCCCATCCCGCTACCCGGCCCTGATCGTCGGTGGTCTGGACGCCGGTGCGCACGAAGTACTTCCCGTCGCGGCGAAGCTGGACCACGTAGCGGAAGACGTCCTCCGATTCTCCGCGGGCGTTGAGGACGTTGTCCGAGTCGAGGTCCTCCGTGTCGAGGACGCCGTTGCCGTTGGTGCACCGGCCGCTCAGGTCGCCCCAGGGGAACACCGGCACGGTGGTGGAGAGGATCCGCTGGCACAGCTCCAGGTCGGTGATCACCTCCCCGCTCGGCGTGGTGAGCGTCGGCGGACGGTCCCCGAGGATTCCGACGTCGTCGGTCTCGGCGTTGAAGATGTCGAGCGAGCTGCGCTCGCTGTCGAGCTCGCCGAGGCCGACGAGCTGGCGACCGGTGAAGACGCTGTCCGGTCCGGCCACGCTGAGGCTCTCGGGCGCGATGCCGACCGCGTCCTCGTCCACCTTGCCCAGGTCGAGGACCAGCAGCACGCCGGCGGAATCGGCGGTCCGGCTGGCCGGATGGAACACCCAGAACTCGAGGAACTCGTTTCGGGTGAGGTCGATGCCGGTCGAGCTCAGCGGTGTCACCATGCTGCGCCAGCGGGGTCGGAACGGCCGCTCGGGCAGCGACCAGCGGGAGGCGTTGTTCCGCTGGACCACGCCGCCCGCGGTGTCGGCGTGGAGCGTCATGAACATGCCCGTCTCCAGACGCTCGCCCCGTCCGGCGATTCGGATCAGGGTATCGATGCTCTCCGGCCGGATCTCCAGCGCCTGGTTGGTGCCCGGCACCGGCACCAGGTTCTGCCAGGTCAGCGCGACGGCATCGTCCAGCTCGAAGCCCGCGGCGAAGCCGAACTCCGCGACGCCCGCAGGGTCGCGCGGCGCGCTCCCGAACTCCCAGGCGTTCTCGGCGAGCGAGATCGGCACTCCCGCCTCGGTCTCGAACTCCTCGATGTAGGCCTGGCCGGAGCGGTTGGGGTCCGGCGCCGTGAGGGCGGCCTCGCCGTTGATTCTCAGGGTGGACGGCGCCGTGGCGGGGCGCGACGTGAGACCGTTCAGCAGCCGGGTCAGCCCCTGCGACCGGAACTGAAGGTCGGTATTGATCCCGGTGATGAGGTTCGCCGTGGCCTCGAAACCGAGCGGGGGCCGGTTGAAGGCGCTCGCTTCCCGCTGGTACATCCCGATCAGGTTGACCGAGCCGGTCTCGCCGAGTGAGTAGCTGGTCGAGAGCCCGAAGATCGAGGTGGGTGCGACGGCGAAGATGCCCTGCTCCTCGAACCGCACCGACACCTGGCTCGCGCCCCCGCCGAACAGTGATTCCGGATTCAGGAAGGTGATCTGCCCCAGCTCGTAGGAGATCGTGTAGTCGATGTCGCGCTCGAGCCGCCGGCCCGCCACCGTGACCTGCTCGGTGCCCTCACGCAGCTGCAGCGCACCGAGGCTCAGGGTCGAGCGGTCGCCGCGCCCGCTGGAGTTGTAGCGGAGCCGGAGCTGGAACTTTGCCGCGGGCCCCTGATTCAGCAGGTAGAGCGGCTTCTGATAGAGGGAGTCGTTTCGCTCCGAGTCCGTGAGCGTGGTGGCGTCCGCGAACGGCCTGAGATGGGGATAGACCACGTAGGACTCGTTCACCACGCTGACGGCCTGCGGCTCCTGGGCGCGCGGAAAGAGCCGGTTCTCCCGATCGAACACGTTGGGGTCGGTCGGCAGCGCGAGACCGAGCGCCGCCAGGTAGGTGCTGCTGCCGCCCGAGAGAGGCCGCTCCGACTGGTTCACCGAGAGGCTCACCTCGAGCGACGACCGGTCGAGGTCGCTCCCCGCAACCCGGTAGATCTGGCGCATCTCGTGGTTGAACGTGACCATCGTGGGATCCTGTTTCGCCTCCACGATCAGTCGCAGGCTGTCCCCGGCGGTCGGTCGGTCCTGGGCCGGGAAGCTTCCCACCATCGTACCGTCGACCGTGATGTAGCTGACCGCGAGGAAGTCGTTCTGGTCCAGCTTGGTGCCCAGCGCGAGCCAGAGACCCGAGGCGTCCAGATGGTAGTCGGTCCCCTGGATCAGCAGCTCCCAGCGGACGGGGCCGAAGCTCTGGTTCCCGTCGCTGCTCCGGGCCACCGCGCGGATCCCGCCGAGATTGGTCTGGGACGTGCTCTGGTTGAGCGCGGCGCGGTAGCGGTAGACGCGGACCTGGTCCGGCCGCCGGTCGGGCGTCACCAGGGCCGGATCGAGGTCGAGGATGTCCAGCTCCGGAAAGCCCGGCAGCTCCGACGGGTTCACGATCCAGAAGAACCGGCCGGTCTCGAAGTCCAGATCGCGGACCCTCCGGTCCTGGGGCTGGCTGGTGGTCTGCCCGACGGTGTACGTCCGTTCCGCGACCTGGCTCCCCTTCTGGGTCGCGGCGAGGGTCTGCAGCGTCACCCGGCCGACCTCGAACTGGGCGTTGACCCCGAAGTTGCTGGTCGGTATGGCTGCGGTGATGAAGCGGGAAGGCGGCGGCCGGAACTGCACCGTGCCGACCTCGACCCGGCGCACGATCTCGTCCTCCAGCCCCTCGTAGTACACCTGCACGTCGTTGTTGGCGACGAAATCGCGCTCGGAGTCGTAGTCGATGTTGAGGTGGACCCGGCGGCCGAGCACGCCGCTGGAGCGCAGGTTGACCTGGTTGTCCAGGCGCGGCGGGTTGAACCCGCCGGTACATCCCGAGTTGGGGTCGAGCAGCAGCGCCGCGCTGCAGCGCTCGTTGCGCAGCCGGTCGCTGCGGATTTCGAGGCGGACCTGTCCGTCCATCTCGATGTCGGCGTACCTGCGGGACAGGCCGAGCACGCCGCGGCGGGGCTCCGCTCCCGGCTCCTCGGCTTCGGGCGCCACGCCGTAGATGTTGAGCAGCCGGTGGGCGCGCGCGCGCTCCTGCCGGACCGAGTCCCGCGCTAGGGCCAGCGTGCTGTCCCAGCGCTCGCGCACACCGGCTGGTCCGAGCCGCGGCGCACCGAGCCAGGGAGCGCGCAGCGCGGCCGGCTCCTCCAGCCGGAGCGGCGGCACGGAGAGGTCCAGGCGGAGCCCGATGTCACTCTTGCCGGTTGTGGTGTCCGGGGTCTGACCCGCCAGCGGAACCGCGACCAGGCAGAGCCAGATCAGGGAGAGTAGAGCGCGCGCCACTCTTGGTGAGATGAGGGACAAGGCTTGAGAATGGTGGATCCCTGCAATATAATGAAGCTACCAACTCCTTACAATTCTAGAAGTTAAGCCACGTGCGCCTGCTCAGTTCGTATCTCCTCCGCCAATTGGCGGCCCCGTTCGTCTTCGCGCTCGCGGCGCTCACCAGCCTCATGCTGCTGAGCCAGATCGCCAAGAAGTTCGGGTCGCTGGTGGGCAAGGGCCTGCCGTGGACGGTGATCGCGGAGGTCTTCGCGCTCAGCATCCCCTTCATCGTGGCCATGACGCTCCCCATGGCCGTGCTGGTGGCGGTGCTCTACGCCTTCAGCCACCTGGCCGCGGACAACGAGATCACGGCGATGCGTGCCAGCGGAGTCAGCGTCTATCAGATCCTCGGTCCCGTGTTCGCCTGGGGCGTGTTCATGTCGGCCTTCAACTTCGCCTTCGTGGACCAGGTCCTGCCCCGGAGCAACGCGCGGCTCAGGAATCTGCTGATCGACATCGGCCGGAAGAAACCCACGTTCGAGCTGCAGGAGCAGGTGATCAACGAGGTTCCTCCATCGCAGTACTTCCTCCGTGCCAACCGGATCGATGGCGCCACCGGGCGGCTCCGCGAGGTGACCATCTACGACGTCGGCAGCGACGCGAGCCGCCGCATCATCTACGCCGACAGCGGACTCATGGCCTACGCGGAGGGGCAGACCGACCTCGGGCTGCGGCTCTACGATGGCAGCATTCACCAGTACCGCCCGGCGGACCCCGCGGGGTTCCAGCTGACCTACTTCGAGGTCAACGACATCCGGGTGAAGAATGTCTTCGACGAGCTCGAGCGGAACACCAGCGAGTCGGTCCGGGGCGACCGGGAGATGAGCACCTGCGAGATGCTCGAGGTAATCCGGGACGCCGACCTGGAGGAGCTCGAGGCGCGCCAGGACCGGCGCGAGCTGCTCCGGTCGGACCTCCGGGCCCTGCTCAAGCTCCCGCCGCTGCCCGAGTCGGACACCCTCCCGGAAGCCGCCCCCATCCCGGCGTACTGCGGATGGATGAACCGGGTCCAGGAGCTCGTACTTCCGAGGACGGTGGAAGCCCAGGCCGCCGCACAGGCCAGGCCGCAGGCCCGGAGCCCGGCGGCGGCGAAGCCGCCACAGGCCCGGACTCCCGACCAGGCGAGGACGGCACCGGCGATCCCCCGGAGTGGAAGACTCCGTGAAGCTTCACTTTCGAACTGGTCACTCACCGCCACGGCCCTGGACCGGGAACGTGACGCCGAACGGCGCGCCGCGCGGTACGCGGTCGAGGTCCATAAGAAGTGGGCCATCAGCACGGCCTGCATGTCCTTCGTGATCATCGGGATCGTGATGGCGCTCAGGTTCCCCCGCGGTGGCATCGGACTGGTGATCGGGGGCGGGCTGCTCGTCTTCTCAGTCCATTATGTGGGCCTCACGGCCGGCGAGAGCCTCGCCGACCGGGGCCACGTGACCCCATGGGCAGCCATGTGGACGCCGAACATCATCCTGACCGTCCTGGGGATCCTGGGATTGATCCGGGTGAGCCGTGAGTCCGGCTCCACCCGCGGCGGCGACTTCCAGGAAGTGCTGGACTGGCTCCGGCACCTGTGGCGGCGCCTCCGGCACCGCCGACCGGCCGCGGTCAGGCTGGGATTGAGGAAGCCGTCATGAAGGCGCTCAGCACCCTCGATCGCTATGTCCTGGGGAGCTGGGTGCGGATCTTCGTGCTCACCTCCCTCGGCTTCCCGATCGTGTCCATCCTCATCAATCTGACCGACACCCTGAACCGCCTGCTGGACCGGGGACTCACCATGCGGGAGATCGCGTGGAGCTACGTCTATTCGGTCCCCGAGAACATGTTCCTGGTGATGCCGGCCGCCGTCCTCTTCGCGACGGTGTTCACCGTGGGCGCGATGGGGCGCTACTCCGAGCTCACCGCCGCCAAGGCCGGGGGCCAGAGCTTCCACCGGCTGATGCTGCCCGTGTTCGCCGCGGCAGCGCTGGCGTCCGGGCTCGCCTTCATCGTGGGGGAGCTGGCCCCCGGCGCCACCGCCAAGCAGCTCGAGCTGCAGAAGGCCAAGGCGGCACGCCCCACGAGGGCGCGCTACAACTTCGTCTATCGGGGCGACCTCGGGTGGGTGTATACGATCCGCTCGCTCGATGTGGCCAACCGCCAGCTCAAGAACCTCATGTTCGAACGCCAGGGCAGCGGGGTCGAGTACCCGGGACTCGTCATTACGGCGGACAGCGCGAGCTGGGACGACTCGGCTCGCGCCTGGCGGGTACGCGACGGAGCGAGCCGGGTGATCGCCGGGCCGGGAAAGCAGGCGATGTTCAGCTTCAATACGATGCGGCTCCGGGCGCTGACCCAGTCACCCGCCGACCTCCTGGCGGAGCCCAAGGCCCCCGACGAGATGCGCTACGCGGAGCTGGGCCGGTACATCGAGGCCCTGCGTCGCTCGGGTAACGACGCGAACAAGCTGATGGTGGAGCGGGCGCTCAAGGTGGCGATCCCCGTCACCTGCTTCATCATCGCCGTCTTCGGCGCACCGCTCGCGGTCACTTCCCCGCGCGCCGGCGCCGCGGTCGGCATCGCCATCAGCCTGGGTACGACCGTGCTCTTCCTCCTGCTGACCCAGATCATGAAGGCCGTCGGCGCGGGGGGCGTGGTGGACCCCGTGCTGGCGGCGTGGATCCCGAACATGGTGTTCGGCCTCGCGGGGGTGGTGCTACTCGCGAGGGTGAGGACGTAAGGCGGACGGCGGAACGGCGGAACGGCCGTATATTTCCGCGCATGACTCCCAACCGCCCCGTCATCGTCGGCACGGGCATCGCAGGCCTGTGGACCGCGTGGAGGCTCGCCTCCGAAGGGCGGCGGACCGTAGTGCTCACCAAGGAGACGCTGGCCGACAGCGCCAGCGCGTGGGCCCAGGGCGGCATCGCCGTGGCACTCGGTCCGGGTGACAGCCCCAGCCAGCACGCCGCCGATACCTTGGCGGCCAGTGACGGGCTGGCCGACCCCGAAGCCGTTCGCATTCTCACAAGCGAAGGGCCGGGGCGGATTTACGAGCTCCTGGCACTGGGCGCCCGGTTCGATCGGGGCCCCGACGGGCGGCTCCGCCTCGGGCTCGAGGCCGCCCACACCCGGCCCCGGATCATCCACGCCGGCGGCGATAGAACGGGCGCCGCGTTGATCGGCTGCCTGGCGCAGGTGGTGCGGTCCCACCCGCTGGTCGAGCTGATGGAGCACACCGAGGTCACCGCGCTGCTCGTGGCGAGCGGCCGTGCCGTCGGTGTGGCGGTACTGGACGCGGAGGGGCGGAGCCGCACCATCCCGGCCTCGGCCGTGGTGGTCGCCACCGGAGGGGTCGGCCAGCTCTACGCCATCACCACCAATCCCCGGGTCGCGACGGCCGACGGCTGGGCGCTCGCGCACCGCGCAGGCGCGCAGCTCCGTGACCTCGAGTTCCTCCAGTTCCACCCCACCGCTCTGAAGCTCCCCAACGTCAATCCAGCCCCGCTGATCTCCGAAGCCGTTCGCGGCGCCGGGGCCGTGCTGGTGGACCGGGACGGCCACCGCTTCGCCCTCGATGCCGACCCCCGAGGCGAGCTCGCGCCGCGGGATGTGCTCGCCCGGGCCGTCGCTGCGGCCGACGCGAGCGGCGGGGCTTGGCTGGACGCACGCGACATCGAGGACTTTCCCGCTCGATTCCCGGGAATCACCTCGATTCTCGCGTCGCACGGCCTCGATCCGGCACGCGACGCGCTCCCGGTGGCGCCCGCCCTCCACTATGCCATGGGCGGTATCCGCACCGACCTCGAGGGCCGCTCCACGCTCCCGGGACTCTGGGCGGTGGGAGAGGTCGCATCCACCGGCGTTCACGGAGCGAACCGCCTCGCCTCCAACTCGCTGCTGGAGGGGCTGGTCTTCGCCGACCGCGCCGGTCGCGCTCTCGCAGAGGAGACGGCCCGCGAGGAGGCTCCGCCCGTCCTGCCGGACGTCCCCCTCCAAGAGGAGACCGACGCGGACGCCTCGTGCGAGCCGACGCGCCGCGCAATGCGCGAGCTGATGACCGCGAGCGTCGGCGTGCAGCGCACGGAGGCCTCGCTGCTCCACGCCGAGCGTGAGCTGGCGCGGCTCACGAGCGAGACACCGCTGGAGGCCTGGCGGACCCGCAACCAGCTGCTGGTGGCCACCCTCATCACCCAGGCCGCGCGGCGGCGGCGGGAGAGCCGCGGCGGGCATCGGCGGCTGGACTATCCGCCGGCGGGGTACCGCAGGGAGACCGCGTGATCGACCGACCACCCCCTCTCGCGGAGGGACCGCCCCCGCGGCGGATCGAGCTCCCCGTCATCGAGCCGACCCGCGAAACTCCCGAGCAGATCGCCGCGCTCCAGCGTGAGATCCGGAAGCTCGCCCGGGAGCGCGACGCCGTGGTCCTCGCGCACAACTATCAGCGCCCAGAGGTGCAGGACGTCGCCGACTACGTGGGCGACTCCCTCGGCCTCTCGCGCCAGGCGGCGCAGACGCCGGCGAGCGTGATCGTCTTCGCCGGCGTGCACTTCATGGCGGAGACGGCGGCGATCCTCTCGCCCGACAAGCGGGTTCTCCTCCCCGACCTGGAGGCGGGCTGCTCGCTGGCCGCCACGATCACGGCGGACGACGTGCGCCGATGGAAAGCCGAGTTCCCCGGCTACATCGCGGTGGGCTACGTGAACACCACGGCGGAGGTGAAGGCGGAGCTGGACTACTGCTGCACCAGCGGCAACGTGCTCGACGTGATCGATGCCATCCCCGCCGACAAGGGCATTCTCTTCCTGCCCGATTTCTTCCTGGGAGCGCACGCGCGGCGGATGCGGCCGGACCGGAAGATCGAGGTCTGGATGGGCGAGTGCCACGTCCACCGCGGTATTCGCGCGGAGACGCTGAACGCCACCCGCGCCGAGCACCCGGGGGCGGACGTGCTGGTCCATCCGGAGTGCGGCTGCGCGGGACAACTGATCTACGAGATGGGCCAGGGGGACGTGAACCCGGAGGGGCTCCACATCACGTCCACCGAAGGAATGATCCGTCGGGCCATGGAGAGCTCCGCCCCGGAGTTCATCGTGGCCACGGAGACCGGGATCATGCACCGGATGCGGCAGATGGCGCCGGACAAGCGGTTCGTGGCGGCCGATCCCGAGGCGGTGTGCGCCTACATGAAGGCGATCACCATCACGGGGGTGCGGGACTCGCTCAGGCTCGACCGGTACCACATCACCGTCCCGCCGGATATCGCGGCCCGCGCCCGCGGCGCCATCGACCGGATGGTCGCGCTCGGCCGGTGACCTCGGACCCCGAGCGCATCGCGGCGGTCGCACTCGCGGAAGACGGCGAGTCCGACGTCACCACCGCCCTCACCGTGCCACCCGATCTGGATGGCGTCGGGCGCCTCGAGTTCCGGAGCGGCGGAGTCGTGGCCGGTGCCGCATACGCGGACGCGGTCGCACGGGCATGCGAGTGCCGCCTCGAGTGGCGCGCTCCCGACGGTCGCGCCGTGCCGCCCGGCACGGTCGTCGGCATCGTCCACGGGCCGCTCCACCGCATCCTCCGGGCGGAGCGGCCGATGCTCAACCTGCTGCAGCGCGCCTGCGGCATCGCGTCGGCCACTCGCGCGTACGTGGACGCGGTAGCGGGTACCGCTTGCCGCATTCTCCACACCAGGAAGACCGCTCCGGGCCTGCGGGCACTGGACGTAGCGGCCGTGCTCTCGGGTGGCGGGACCCGTCACCGGCTCGACCTCAGCCATGAAGTCATGGTGAAGGACAACCACTGGCAGGCTCTCCGGGTGGAGGGGAACGACCTCACCGCCGCCCTCGCCCGGGCCCGGGCTCGTGGCATCACGTCGCTTCAGGTCGAAGTGGAGTCGATCCAGCAGGTGGAGGACGCCTGCGCGGCGGGCGCGACCAGGCTCCTGGTGGACAACCAGGCGCCGACTACGGTGCGGGCGTGGGCCGAGCGGGCACGGGAGCTGGTGTCGAAGATCGAGATCGAGGCGACCGGCGGGATCACGCTGGAGAACGTGCGGGCGTATGCGGAGGCGGGAGTGGACTTCGTGTCGATCGGCGCGCTGACCCACAGCGTAGTCGCGGCGGACATCGGACTCGAAGTGGGGGTGCGGTCGCGGGAGTCGGCTACTCGACCCTAGCGACCACCGGGCCGGGTCAGACCACTTCCTCCGCTGCTTGCTCCTTTGCCTGCTCCCCGGCCGCCGTCCCACCCGTCAGCCCCCGCCAGGCGTAGTACACCGGCACCCCCACCAGAATGATCCCGAATGTGATACCGGTGTTCTCCGGGTCCGTCACCAGCGCGTTCACCACCATGCCGACCGAGGCGAGCAGGAACAGGATCGGCACCACGGGGTAGCCCCAGGTGCGGTACGGCCGCTCGAGGTCGGGGCGGGTGCGGCGGAGGACGAACACCGCCGCGACGGCCAGCGCGTAGAAGGGCCAGATACCCAGAATGAACTTGTCCGCCAGCTGCTGGAAATCGTTGAGGAGGACGTACACGACGCCCAGCACCGTGGCCAGCCAGATCGCCGTGGAGGGGCTCTCGAACCTGGGCGAGACCCGGGCGATCGCGCGGAAGAAGAGTCCCCGGTCCGCCATGGCGAAGAAGATCCGGGGCCCGGTCATCATCGAGCCGGTCAGCGCGCCCAGGCAGGACACCATCACGACCCCGGAGATCACCGCGCCGCCCGCCGCTCCGAAGAGGGTGATCCGCTCCGCTGCCGTCGCGGCGATGAGCGGCGCGCCGGCCATTTCCGCCAAGGGCACCAGGTAGATGTAGGCGAAGTTGAGCAGCAGATAGACCACGATGATCGCCGACGTGCCCAGGATCAGGGCGAGCGGCAGAGTGCGGCCGGGATCCTTCACCTCTCCTCCCATGAAGGAGAGATCGGCCCACCCGTCGTAGGTCCACATGATCGAGATGAGGGCGGTGGCGACCAGCGAAGCCGTGACGCCGCCCGAAAAAGCCGGCGAGAAGTGCTCCCAGCTTCCCTGCCCCGCGCTGAACCCGAGCAGGGCGAGTCCGGCGAGCGCCCCGAACTTGAGGGCGGTGATCACGTTCATGAAACGGGCGGCGCTCTTCACTCCGACGTAGTTGAGGAAGCCCATCACCACGATCGCGACCGCCGCCACGTACCGCACCTCCGCCGGGCTGAACGCCAGGAAGTAGCCCAGGTACTCGGCGAAGATGGTGGCGATTGCGCCCAGTGCCGATGCGCGGATGACCGTGAGCTCGGACCAGCCGAAGAGGAATGCCGGGAGCGGCCCGAATCCTTCCAGGAGATAGGCGAACACTCCGCCCGACCTCGGGAGGGCTGCCGCCAGCTCGGCCAGCGTCAGCGCCCCGAACAGCGCGATGGCGCCGCCCGCGACCCAGGCGATGACCACTGGCCCCGGCTCCTGGAGCCGCTCGGCGACCGTGGCGGGGACCCTGAAAATGCCGCTGCCTATGGTCGAGCCGACGAGCACCGCAATGGCGCTCCACAGCCCGAGATGCCGGGGAAGGCGCTCGCCCCAGGGGTCGGCGCGATGTCGGGAGGGCATAGCTAAATGTAACCTTGACAAGGGCCTGCCGCGCCCTGTTCTTTCCCGGCTGAATCTGCGGAGCGGCGTTCCTTGAAGACAACCAGCGAGCGGGACCGGGCCGGACTGCTCCGGCGTCTGGCCTGGGCCGGCAGCGGCTTCGCGCTCGGCCTCATCGTTCTCGGCGGCATCGTCCGGATCACGGGGTCCGGCATGGGATGCGGGGACCACTGGCCCCGCTGCAACGGCGAGTGGTTCCCTCCGCTCGATCTCCCCACCCTCATCGAGAGCAGTCACCGCTGGGCCGCCGCATTGGTGAGCGTCCTGGTGTTCGCGGTCGCGGCCGTCGCCCTCAGGCGGCACCGGGCCGAGCCGCGGCTCCGAAACCCGGCGTTGCTGGCGGCCGGGCTCCTCGTGGTTCAGGTCCTCCTCGGCGCCGTCACCGTGAAGCTGGTGCTGCCCCCCTGGGTCGTCATCACCCACTTCGCCAACGCGATGCTGCTGCTGGCGGCGCTCCTGGTGGTCGCGCTGCGTGCCTCGGCCGATCGGCCGGAGGTCCTCCCGCGGCCGGAGCGACACAAGCATCACGGTCTCGTCCTCGCCACGGCGGGGCTCGGGTTCGTGGTGATTCTCTTCGGCGCCCAGGTGGCCAATTTCGACGCCGGGCTCCTGTGCCTCGGGTTCCCGCTGTGCAACGGGAGTGCGCTGCCCCCTGAGGGAGACCTTGCGGTGCTGCACTGGAGCCACCGAGCGCTCGCCTTCGCGTTCGTGGGACTGCTCGGCGTACTGGTCGCGGCGGCTCGGCGGAACCGAGCCGAAGGCGACGTCGCCGCAGGCAGTGGCGGAACGGCCGATGGAACGCAGTTACGCCGGTGGGCTTGGATCGTGCTGGGTGCGACTCTGGTACAGGTTGGAGTGGCCGCGGCGATGATCCTTCACCTCCTGCCGGCAAGCCTGCGCGCGCTGCACCTCTTGGTGGGCACGGTGATCTGGGCGGCACTGGTCATCCTGGTGTTTCACTCGGGTCGTACCCGGAGTTCCGATGCCTACGGCGACCTCGCCTTCGGCTCGGTTCCGTCGAGCCGAGACCAGCAGCCCTCACTCGCCGCCGACCTGGTCACCCTCACCAAGCCGAGGATCATCAGCCTCCTCCTGGTCACCACGGTCGCGCCGATGTTCATCACGCCGGCCGGGCTTCCTTCGGCTTCACTGGTCTTCTGGGTGGTGGTCGGAGGATACCTCATGGCCGGAGGCGCGAACGCCATCAACATGTGGTTCGACCGGGACATCGATACCCGGATGGCCCGAACCCGGCTGCGCCCGATCGCCTCGGGCCGCATCACGCCGGCGTCCGGGCTCGGCTTCGCCCTCGGGCTTACCGCGGTCGCCTTCGCCATCTTCTGGACCCAGGTGAACCCGCTGAGCGCCTGGCTCGCCCTCGGCGGGCTGCTGTTCTACGTGTTCGTGTACACCATCTGGCTCAAGCGCTCCAGCCCGCAGAACATCGTGATCGGCGGCGCGGCCGGCGCCTTCCCGCCCCTGGTGGGCTGGGCCGCGGTGACCGGAGGACTGGACCTCGCCGCCGTGTATCTCTTCGCCATCATCTTCTACTGGACCCCGCCGCATTTCTGGGCCCTCGCCCTGGTGAAGCAGGCGGACTACGCCCGGGCGGGGGTCCCGATGATGCCGGTGGTGCGGGGCGAGGCCCGCACCAAGTACGAGATGCTGGTGTACACCCTGATCCTGCTGCCGCTCACGGTCCTTCCCTTCTTCTTCGGCGCGCTGGGTCCCTTCTACGGGGTCGCCGCCGTCCTCCTCGGCGCCCGGCTCCTGTGGCACTGCGTTCGGGTCACCCGGGCGCGACAGGTGACGCCCGTCGCCTGGGGCATGTATCGCTACTCGCTGCTCTATCTGGCCCTCCTGTTCGTGGCCATGGGTGTGGACCGGACACTGCCGTTCGGGCGTCCCTCCGCCCCCGAGGTCATCATCCTCGATCATGCGTCGCGTCAGGCTGCCGTCCCGGTGAGTGGGCACCTCGGCCACTGAGCTGAAGCGCGGCCTATGACGGATTCCATCACGGAAGCAGCGACACGCCGCCTCCCGCCGCCTGGCCCGCTGGTCCGTCTCTGGCCCCGGGTCAGACCCTATCGCGGGCAGCTGGCGATCGCCACGGTCGCGCTCGTCGCGAGCGGACTCGCGGCACTCGCCTTTCCCATGGCGGTCCGCTACCTGCTCGACGCGGCCTTCATCGAGCGGGATCGGGCCCTCCTGGACCGGATCGCGCTTGGGCTGGTCCTCCTCTTCGTGGTCCAGGCGGTGCTCAACTACGTGCAGGCTTACCTGCTGAGCGCGGTCGGCGAGCAGTCGGTGGCCGGGCTCCGTCGGGAGCTGTTCGCCCGGCTGCTCGAGATGCCGCCTGGCTTCTTCGCCGAGCGCCGCACCGGCGAGCTGACCAGCCGCCTGACCTCGGACGTGGGACTCCTCCAGGGCGTGCTGAGCCACCAGGTCTCGGAGTTCTCCCGACAGGTTCTGTCGCTGGTGGGCGGTGTGGTGCTGCTCACGTGGCTCCAGCCCCGGCTCACGCTCACCGCGCTGGCGGTGGCGCCGCTGGTGGTGGGGTCGGCGATCTTCTTCGGCAAGCGCCTGCGAGTGATCACCACGGGCGTGCAGGATCGTCTCGCCGAGGCCACCGGGGTGGCCGAGGAAGCGTTCTCGCAGATCCGGACGGTCCAGAGCTTCGTCCAGGAGCCCACCGAGCGCGCGCGGTATGGCGAGCGGGTGGCAGCCAGCGTCCAGGCGGCCCTTCAACGGGCCCGGGTCCGGGGCGTGTTCTTCGGCATGCTCACCCTCTCCACCTTTGCGGGTATCACTTTCGTACTCTGGCAGGGCGGGCTCCTGGTTCTCGAAGGCGAGCTCACGGCCGGCTCGCTGGTCTCGTTCCTTCTATATACGATCACGATCGCCGCCTCCATCGGTGCGCTGGCGGGCAGCTTCAGCGCCTACCAGGAGGCCGTCGGGGCGGCCGAGCGGGTGTTCGAGATCCTGGAAATGCGACCGGGCATCGCGGACCCGCCGCAGCC
>DATABZ010000017.1:0-3609 GCA_036259315.1 Gemmatimonadales bacterium
GGTAGCCGAGGGAGTCCGAGCTGCCCGGTGCCTTGTCGAAGTACAGCACCGCGATCCGGTTCTTTTGTGAGGTGCTCCCCTCAGCGGCACTGGCACCCGGTCCAGCGGCCAGCCGCCAGATCCCGAACCCGACGACCGACAGGACCGCGAGCAGCGCCGCCGATATCGACCAGAGCCGGACGCCGGTTCCCCATTTTGGGCCTAGCACTGCGACTGGTGTGCTGCGGCGCACCGCCTGCACCCCGCTCGACGTGGACCGCCGCACCGTGGGCACGCCGCGCGAGGTAGTCCGCCGGGTCGCCAGAGTCGGCTCCAGATCGGTCAGCAGGTCGGCCATCTCGCTCATCTTCTGGAACCGGTCTGCCGGCGTCTTCTCCAAGGCCTGGAACACCACCTCCTCCAGCTCCTCCGGCACCGACCCCCGCACGATCCGGATGCTCGGCACCTGCTCCATCGCATGGCGCGCCAGGATCGCGCGCGAGTTGGGGCCATCGAACGGTGGCTGTCCGGCGAGCAACTCGTAGAGCACGCAGCCCAGGCTGTAGACGTCGCTCCGCGCGTCCGCGTGGTCGGCGCCGAGCGCCTGCTCGGGACTCATGTAGTGCGGGGTCCCGACGGCCATTCCGGTCTGCGTGAGCTTCTCTCCGGCCGCGTCGACCGCGCGCGCGATGCCGAAGTCGGCCACCAGCGCGTGGCCGTTCTGGAGCAGGATGTTCTCCGGCTTGATGTCGCGGTGGACGACGCCGTGCTCGTGGGCGTAGGCGAGCGCCTCGGCCGCCTCCCTGGTGATGCGGACGGCGTCGTGGAGCGGGAGCTGCTGCTCCCGGTTGAGCCGGGCCCGCAGCGACTCGCCCTCGACGAACGGCATCACGTAGTACAGAATGCCGTTCGCCTCACCGGAATCGTAAAGCGCGAGGATGTTGGGGTGCTGGAGGGTGGCTGCGACCCGGATCTCCCGCAGGAACCGGTCCGCGCCGATGGAAGCGGCGAGCTCGGCTCTCAGCGTCTTGATCGCGACCTGGCGGCCGTGGCGGAGGTCCCGTGCGAGATATACGGTGGCCATTCCACCTTCGCCCACCAGACGCTCGACGTCATACCGCTCGCCGAGCGCGGCGCGAAGCTGTTCCAGGATCTCCGCCACGTACTGCCTCTTGGAGGGGAGGGGTCAGGATTTCAAGATAAGGCGGTTGCCCCGCGATAGGGCAGCCGTGCGCCCGCGGGAGCGGGGGTGGGCCGGCTAGACGCGCGCGCCGGCCAGCGACTCGCGCATGGCGGCCGCCGACTGCCACCGTGCCTCGGGGGTCTTCGCCAACGCCCGAGCCACGCCTTCGGCCAGCTCGCGCGGCAGCTCCGGACGGAGCGAACGCAGGTCGGGGGCGGGCTGGGTCAGGTGGAGCTGGAGCACCACCGCCTCGTTCCGGTGGACGAACGGCGGCTGCCCGGCGAGGCACTCGAACAGCACGCACCCCAGCGAGTAGATGTCGCTCCGCAGGTCGATCTCCTTCAGGGCCGTGATCTGCTCCGGACTCATATAGGTGGAGGTGCCGACCGCGATACCGGAGCGGGTGAGCCGGTCGTTTCCCGAAGCCGCCACCGCCCGGGCGATTCCGAAGTCCAGGAGCACTGCCCCTTCGCTCGTCAGCACCACGTTCTCCGGCTTGACGTCCCGATGCACGATGCCGCGGCCGTGCGCGTGATCCAGCGCGTCGAGCAGGTCGTCGGCCAGGCGCATGGCCTCGGGAACGGAGAGCCGCGCGACGCGGCCCATGTGCTCCCGAAGCGTCGGTCCCTCCACGTACGTCATGACGTAGTACACGATCCAGTCCCGCTCGCCGGAGTCGAGCAGGTGCGCGATGTTGGGGTGCTTGAGCTGGGAGCACAGCCGGATCTCCCGGAGAAACCGATCGGCGGCGACGCTGACCAGCAGCTCGGGGTGCAGGATCTTCAGAGCGACGCGGCGGCCCTCACGGTCGAGCGCGAGGTAGATCCTGGCATTCCCGCCCTTGCCGATCTCGCGCTCGATCTGGTACTGCCCTTCGAAGGCGCGTCGCAGCAGCGCCAGCATGTCGCGCGGAATGAACGGCCTCCCTTGAGGTACCCTCTATGGTTGCGCTCGGGGGCCGCTCGCGCAAGACGGGAACCGCCGACTGCTGCCTCGCAGCAACACGTCTGCGTCTAGAGCAGCACGTCGGTGCGGATCCGACTCCGGATCGCCCACCAGAGCGCCCCCCAGGCGGTGCTCTGGCGCAGCGTGATGCGCGCCTCCCCGGTCATGCCGGGACGCAAGGCCGAGCCGCGCGGCAGACGGACCCTCGACTCGACCTCGCCGCCAGCAGAAGCGGAGGCCCCGACGCTCGCGACCGGCACCTCCAAGCGCACGCGCGGGTCCGCATGGGCGACGAGCCGGACCGGCTGCCCCTTGCGCGCCAGTGATGCTCCCGCTCCCGCGAGCGCGATCCGGGCCTCGACCTCTCCGGCCCCGTGCAGGTGGAGCAGGGTGTCCCCCAGCGACACGGTGCGACCGACCAGCGTATCCGGGCGCTGCGTTGCGACGATGCCGCCGGCAGGCGCCCGGATGGCGAGCAGACGAATGCGCTCGCGCAGCCCCGCGAGCCTCGCGCCTTCCGCTCGGGCCTGCGCCATGATGCGGGCCGCCTCGCCCATCGCGCCATGGGAGCGTGCCTGCGCTTCGCGGACCGTGAGAGAGTCCACCGACAGTGCGAGTGCGGCCTCCTCGCGCTCGAGCTCGAGATTGCGGACCAGGACCAGTGGGTCGCCGGCGCGCACCGCCGATCCCTCGCCCACCGACACCTCGAACACCATGCCGCTGTCGGGTGCGATCACCACACCGCCAGTGCCGGGGGCGACGACGAACGGCCCCCGCGCGCTGATCGGCCAGGGCACGAACCCGGCGATCACGACCGCCACGAGGAGAGCGGCGCCGCCCCAGCGGAGCCGCTGGGCGGTGTCGCGTGGCGGCCACTTGGCCCGAAGCTCCCGCCATGCGTCGACTACTGTCCGGCGGAGATTTCTCCGCAGCGGCCGGGTGGCCAGCCAGAGCACCAGCACGAGCACCACCACGCCGGCGCCGCCGAGCACCCGCGAGACCCACCCGTACGCGATCGCCGCCGTGACGAGGAAGATCATCCCGGTGTAGGCCGCGGCGAGGATACCGTACAGCAGGAAAATCCGCTGCTCCCGCTCGTCGGCCGGAGGCATGGGCAGCTCCTGCCTGAGCAGACGCGTTCGGAGGAACCAGGCCAGATGCGCGAAGGCCCGCTGGCGCAGGTTCGGCACCTCCAGCCAGTCGCTCAGGGCGTAGTAGCCGTCTAACGGGATCAGAGGATTCAGATTGACCAGCACCGCCGCGAGCCCGCCGACGATGACGAACGCCAGGGCCACGTCCGAGGTGAACGTGCCGGGCGCTGCGATCCACCAGACGATGGCAGCCAGACCCGCCACGACCATCTCGATCCACGACCCTGCGGCGGTGACCCACAACCTCGCCTTCCGCTCGGGAAAGGTCCACGCGTCGTTCACGTTGCAGAAGAAGGCGAGCTCGAAGTAGAAGAGCATGGCACCGATCTCGTGAACCTTCCCTCCGTAGTG
>DATABZ010000018.1:0-5748 GCA_036259315.1 Gemmatimonadales bacterium
GCGGCGCCGCCGGGACCTCCGGCGGCGCCTTCTGTGCGATGTGCTGCCCTCTATCTTCCGCCCCAGGCAGGGACCCAGATGCGGCCCGTCAGCCGGACGACCCCCAGGTCCGGCGCACCTCCGCCGCCCGCGACGGCGGTGTCGTAGGCGAGCCAGACCTCCAGCGGGATGTTCGTCCTGCGCTCCACGAACGCGCCCAGGGTGCTGTAGCCCAGGGCGGCACCGAGCGTCTGCAGGGTCTGGGCGGCGGTGCTCTCCAGGCCGGCGGGGATTGCCAGCTCGGAGCTCGGGTCGGGCGCGGCTCCGTAGGTGGTCTCCCCGAGGCGGAGGAAGCCCCAGCGGGCCGCCAGCGCCAGCTGCGGGGTGAGCTGGAAGGTAGGCGCGACGGCGGCTTCCAGGCGGTCTCCCGGCTCCCGGCGGAACGTCCGCAGCTCGCCCAGGCTGTCCCAGGGCGCGGCGGGGTTCCAGGTGTGGCGAACGACGTCGCGCGGGCGCAGCAGGCCGTAGCGCGCCTGCGCGGCCACCCAGAGGCGCGAGCCCAAGGGCACGTCGGCGAACACGGCGCCGCTCGCGCCGGCGTGGCCGTCGTCGGTGACGACCTCGGTGAGGCTGTCGGCGTCCACGGCCGACGCGGTGGGGAGGCGGAGCACGCCCTCCACCGCGACCCGCGCCCCCGTCTCCCGGGGCGACAGGTCGCCGCTCGTTCCACCCAGGAGCTGGAGCTTGGCGGCCAGCTCCACGTCGCCCAGGCGGTACGTCTCCGGCGCAGCGGCGACCGGGACCTGCCGGAGCCCCAGCTGCGAGGCCGCCAGCAGGGCGTCGATCCGCTCCCCGCCCAGGCCGGCGGTGGGGAGGGGGAGGCTGGTGGTGTCGCCGGTCGCCGCCCGGAAGCGCCGCTGCATCTCCTGCCCGGCGCGCGATCCCGCGAGCGGCACGTAGGTGAGCCGGCCGATGGTCGCGAACGACGAGTCGACCCGCTGGAGGAGCCGGACGAGCGAGTCCGGGCGGGCGTTGTAGCCCAGCGCGCCTCCCGCCAGCCGCAGCGACACCAGCTCCGTCTCCGCCCGGACCACGGGCAGGGTGGCGCGCAGCGTCAGCCGCCGTGCCACGCCCGCCTCCAGCGAGATGGGGACGCGGCGGAGGTCCGCCGCCAGCTCGGCCTCCAGCGTCCCCGGGAACAGGTCGTCGTCCGTGAGGCTGAAGCTCTCCCCCGGCGCGTCGGTGGCCGCGAAGAAGCGGGCCAGCGAGTCGCGCACCGTGGCGAGGGGCGGGAAGAGTGCCGCGGGAAAGGGGGTGGCGAAGGGCGCGCCGAGCCGTCCCTCCCCGCCCAGGCGCGAGTCGTACTGGGTGAACTCGCCGCCGACCCTAAGGGCGACGTAGCCGCGCGGGAGCACGCGGGCGTCCTCCTGGGCGCGGGCGGCCCCGGCGGACAGGAGCAGCGCGAGGGTGAAACCGGCGGCGCGTCGCAGGCGCTTCATGCGGGCTCTGGGGTTCCGGAAGGCGGGGCGGAGGTCCGCCGCGGCGGTCGGAGGTGGAGCCGCCCGGGGGCCGGGCGGCGGTCGGGGGACGCTAGCGGTCGGCCTCCGCGCTGTCAACGCGCGGGGCGGCGGAGGGGCCGCCGAGGGTTGACGACCCCAGGCGAGACCGGTATGTTTGCTCTCCTTTCTGGCGCGGGCATAGCTCAGTTGGTAGAGCGCAACCTTGCCAAGGTTGAGGTCGCCGGTTCGAGCCCGGTTGCCCGCTCTGGCGCCCGCAAGGGACGTGGTACGGCGCCGTGGCCAAGTGGTAAGGCAGAGGACTGCAAATCCTCGACCCCCGGTTCGAATCCGGGCGGCGCCTCTTCAAGCAGGACAACGACGTACGCGCACCGCTGCTGCCGCAAGGACGGCGCCGGGGGGCCAGGGTCGGGGCCACCCGCGTTTGCGGGGGATTGCGTGGGGATGGCCGCGGACGAGCCGCGCGGCGTCCCGGCGATGGAGTACTGGAAGGCGAGACAGCAAACCCTCCGATGGGCGACAGCCATCGGGGGGTTTCTCGCATGTAGGCGTTCGCCCCGGAGCCGACCCGCCCGCGTTCGCCCCTTCCGGGCAGCCACGAAGGTGATGAGCCTGGTACGGCCGACGCTGGGGAATCCCAGGGCGGACGCCCATTTCCACGCGCCGTGGGAGCGCTGCCCCGCGAGGGGCAAGGAGAGCGCAGCTCGGACCAGCGGGCCCGGATGACCGTGTGCGGGGATCCGTTGGTGACGAAGTCGCCCCGAAGCAGGATTCCAAGTCGTCCGACTCGTCGGGCACTCTCGCGGCTTAGGTGAGCTGCGGTGTATCCGATCCGGCGCGCTGCCGCATAGCGGTCCCCGCGAGCGAGTGCGTGGTGATCATGATGCCACCATACACGCCCCACCTCCTAACAGGCCAGGTGGTGCCCGGGATCCGCCGGACCGCTCCTCCGTCAGGCGCTTCCAAGCGCCGTGGCGGCACTCACGTCCTGAACTCTCCGGTCGACTCGGCGCGGGGACGATCTCTTGACGATTCGCGCGCCTGCACGCTATTCTCAAACTGTCCTGAAATATCTGCGGCCACTCCGGCGCGCCGCGCACGCCGCGCACCCCAGGGAGTCAGCGCATGTCGACGATCAAGAGCGAGGCCGAACAGGTTCCCGCCATCCACGAAGTGGCTGACGTGACGACCTCGGCCCGGTTGCTGCCGGCCGACCTCCATATGTCGAATGTGACTGTGCCTACCCAGGGCCTGGGCGCAGTGATCGTCGGCCTGGGACGAGCCGGGTTGGGTCTACACGTTCCCGTCCTGGAGAAGATCCGCCGTGACGGGGCCGCAGCTTCACCATTCGGGGCTGTCGTCGGTCTTGTCGACACTGTGGAAGCGGGAACCAAACGCGCGCTGCATCGTCTCGAGTACGACTATGGATACGACCCGCGACGGGTAAGCTGCGCGACCTCGCTGGCGGATCTGACAGGCGTCGATCCGGATCATACGATCGTGCATATCTGCACGCCCGCAGACGATCACGCATCAACTCTGCGCGCCGCGACCGAGGCCGGATATCGGCGTATCATCGTCGAGAAACCTTGCGCTGCAAACACCGCTGACGTCGATGAGATGCGGCGTATCGCTGATCGGACGGGCGCCAGCGTCGCCGTGATCAATCCGTATCTGTACAGTCGCTCTGTCGCCAGTTGCAAGGACAAGATCCAAAAAGTGGGACGGCAGCCCCACTACCTGGAATTCGAGATGTCGAAGCCGCGGACGACCCCGACGCTGCTTGGTCGCTCTAGGCCGGAATCTGTCATGGACGTCGAGCTGCCGCATCAGATAGCCACGGCGCTGTACCTCACCGGGGCGTCGCGATACAGAGTTCTTCGCGCCGAAGTGCGGCACATGCACTATCGGGAGGTGGACACTGAACCGTGCCAGGTCGTCCGGAACATGGGACTCGGCATCATCGTTCTGGAGCTGGATGAGTGCATTGCAGTCCTCGTCTCCTATCTCGATTCGCTGACACGCACGCGGGAGCTGAAGCTACGCTTTCCGAACACGGAACACATCGAAGCGTTCCTGCCGGTCACGGGAGACGACCATACCAGTGTGGTAATCGAGTACTCCGGTCACAATACCGATGGGTCGGCCGAGCAAACCCGGGTCGCGAAGCTGCCCGACAACATGCTCGCGCGATGCCTGTTCGACATGTACTCGCGATTTCTCACCGATTCTCCGCAGCTCAGCGATCTCACCTTCAACCGGAAGGTGGTCGATGTGATGGACAAGGCGAAGATGTTCGCGCTGATTCGAAGGTAGGAGCACGTGGCGAACCGGTGCTCCCGGGCGCGGGAGGTTCACATTCTACGCTCACGGCCGAATGATCCGGCCGGCGAGTCAAACCGGCCTATCACCATTTGCGGCTGAACGACGATGGACGAAGCACCGACCAGGGATTCCGCCGTGATCGCGAGACGGCTCGAAGCGCTTGCATCCGCGCTGCGTGGCGGTGCGAATCCGTTCCTCCACGGTTCGGAGATGCTGGACCTGTTGTACGGCATCAATGGCTTCGGAATGAATTGGCTGGCCGCTGAGACCGACGTTCCCGACGTGCGGGAGGTGATTCTCGACCTGCTTTACGACGCGGTGAACTCGCGGACGGATGCGCCTGGCATGCTGATGAGTCTCGGTCGAATCCTGAGATCGGACATCCACCTGACATCGTGGCTGAACACCGAAAAGCAGCGTTCGCGTCACCGGCTGGTCGACTTTCTCGGACGCATATGCCGTGAGAACGCCGGTACGGCGGTCGGTGAGATCGCCGTTCGAGAGACCGTGCGCACGATCGTCTCCGATTCATCCATGGTCACGCTCGACGTGCGTGGGCAGTGCATGGATTGCATCCTCGAGTGTCTCGGTGAGCTTCCGTTGCTGGACCTTGAGCCACACCTGGAGGTCGTGGAAGAGGTCGTGAACCGCTTCCATCCATGCGAGGAGCGGGCTCTCGCGCTGCAGGTGACGGATACGCACGATACCATAGACCCCCATACCGACTTGCCGGACCGCCCGTTCCTGGACGTCCTCGGGCGTGCCGCGAGTGCGAAAGCGCGGGAACGGGCCTTCGTCTTCGGAGCCAGGCTTGCAGATGCCGTTCTCGACGTCCGGCCCAACCGGCGTGCACAGTCGATAGCCGCACTGGCTCAGGAAGGCCGTGCGGCACTGGCCGCGCTGCGGTTTGGAGTCCTCTCCTCGGCCGAGTTCGAAGCTTTCATCAGGGAGCGCCTTCCGAGCCAGGCCAGCGATCTCGGTGACTACGTGGTCAACCGTCACCAGGTGCTTGCTGACGGCCTGACCATTCAGGAGTTGTTCCGGTGGCTGATCGCGGCGCCTGAGAACTCATCCAGCGATCGGCTTTCGCGCCGGACGATTACGGCCTTCTTCAGGCAAGTACTCGGTATGGGGCAAGCTGCAAACGCGGGGTTGGATGCGAGGCCATTCTTCATCGACCATGGGTATGGCCCGGATGGCAAACAGCTCGACTGGCCGAGCTATGTGTTCCTGCCGGCGGGCACCATCTGGGGCAAGGGTGCGGGGGTGGACCTTTCCTGTGGGGTGGCGTTTGGCGGTGGAGTCGACCTGGCTGCTCGTCGTGGTCGCGACGCTGCGTACATCGGGGGAAGCTGGTCGGCCACGCTGTATCATGGCCATTCACACGTGGGTGGTACACATGGATCGCAGGGAGCAGAGTCGAGAGATCGCATCCTTCACTTCGGCCTTACAGTCGATGACGGAGCGAGACTTCCCTGGGGTGTGTACGTAGAAGCGGAGCAGCATGTGGGCGGCGGTGTGTACCCGGGAGTCTGCACATATCCACTGGCACCTGCGCGTTGAGGCTGGTGGATCCAAATTCGATATCACTCTTTATCCTTCACGCCGGAATGACGAACGTTTGACGCCACGTTGGGAACGGGTGGGCGACGGTGCGCGGGTCGGCACGGGACCCGTCCCCCGCTCCGCGCGGCTGCTGGAACGGCTCGCGTGCGGTGGCGGATACCGCGCTGCCTCCCTCCCGGACCGGGCCGATCAGCGAGTGTCGGCAGTCACGTGAGCTGGCAAGACGAGAGATCCTGCGGGGCACACGGGCCCCCAGTTTCGCGACTTTGGCGAGATTTTCTGCGGGGAAACAGGCTATGGGCGTGCTTGCGGGTCGGACATCCTCCACGTCGGCGTCGGTGACGGTGAGCGCGGTCCGGGC
>DATABZ010000019.1:0-10239 GCA_036259315.1 Gemmatimonadales bacterium
GACGAGGACTACCAGAAACGGGTGCTCCGCAGGCTCCGGGTCCGCCCCGAGCGCCATGCCCAGCTCCTCCGCTCGTTCGGCCGGCATCAGCTGGAGCACGTTCCCCTCCTCGCGGGGGACATGGAGCTCTTCGAGGCCTACCGCGAGGCGCTCCGCGCCCGGGGCCTGCTCGACTACAACGCTCTCATCGCCCTCGCGGGCGAGCTGCTCCGTCGGCATCCCGAGCAGGCGGCGGCCATTCGCGCCCGTTGGGACGCCGTGCTGGTGGACGAGTTCCAGGACCTGAGCCTGGCGCAGTACGAGGTGATCACCGGCCTCGCGGCGGGCCACCGCCACTGCTTCGCCGTGGGCGACGACGAGCAGTCCATCTACTCCTGGGCAGGCGCCGACCCCCGCATCCTCCAGCGGTTCCGCGACGACTTCGCGGTGTCGGCGCCGATCGTGCTCGACCGCAACCGCCGCTGCTCCCGCCAGATCTTCGAGGCCGCGCGCCGGGTGATCGCGCGCAACCCGTCCCTGTTCGAGAAGCGGCTCGAGGCCGACCGCGAGTCGGACCACTGCGTCGTCTCACATGCCTTCGATGACGAGGTCGAGGAGGCGGGCTGGCTCCTCACCGACATCCGTCGAGACCGCGAGGTCTCGGGGCTCGAGTGGGGCGACTACGCCCTGCTCTACCGGACCCACGTCATCGGGCAGTACCTGGAGACCCGCTGCCTCGAGGCCGGTATCCCCTGCCGCCTGGCGCAGGGCCAGTCGGTGCGCGACGACGAGCTCATCGCCTTCGTCCTCGCCTCCCTGCGGGTGATCCGGTCTCCGGACGACGAGGTCGCCATCGAAGCCTTCGCCGACCAGGTGCTGCCCCGGCAGCTCATCGAGGAGGTGCGGGCGCGCTACCGCGACTGCGAGCTGACGTCCGCCCTCCGCGCCTACGCGCGCGCCGCGAAGGGCGACGTCAACGCCCGAAGGGCGTGGCGCTTCGTGTTCCACGTGGAGAACCTCGCCGCCCTCAGCCGCACCCACGATACCCTGGCGACCCTGGTGGACGAGCTGCTCTCCCAGCGGATCGGGCGGTACCGGAATCCGCTGGAGGAGCGCGCGGCCGAGCTGATCGACCCCGCGTCCTATCCGGGCGCGGCGCCCCTGGCCGAGCGGATCGGCGAGGTAATCCGGATGCAGGGCGCCGTCTGGGTGGAGCCCGATCGCGGGCTCGAGATTCCCGTCGTCCGGCTGCTCCAGGGTGCGGTCGGCGGCGACGTACGGGTGCTCCACCCCGGCGACCGCCCGTTCGCCGGGGACCTCGTCCTCCGCGCCGGCGCCGTCCGGCCGCTCGCGCTGTTCAAGGCGCTCCAGCTCCACCACTGCCGCGAGATGGAGGACCCGTTCCAGGACTACGTCGCGTTCGACCTGGAGACCACCGACAAGGAGGTCGTGGACTGCGAGATCGTGGAGATCGCCGCGGTGCGGGTGCGAAACCGGGTCGTGGTCGAGCAGTTCCAGCGACTGGTGCGGCCGGACAAGCCGATCAGCCGGAAGGCGAGCGAAGTGCACGGATACTACGACGCCGACGTCTGCGAGGAGCCGACGTTCGAGCAGGTGTGGCCGGAGTTCCGGGCCTTCGTGGGTGACGACCTCCTGGTGGCGCACAACGGTCAGGAATTCGACATGCCGGTGCTCCGCCGGCTCGCGCGGGGGCTCCCAGGCGTGGAAAGCCTCGTCTTCTACGACACGCTGCCGCTGGCGCGCTCGCTGCTCGACGAGAGCGCCCGGCTGGAGCACCTTGCACAGCGCTTCGGGGTGGCCCTCGACCGGTCCCATCACGCCCTGGACGACGCGTCAGCGCTCGCGGGGGTGATGCGCCACCTGGGTGCCCTCAAGCTGGCTCGCGCCCGCCGCTCCGCACTGGTGCACCTGCTCGGCTGGCTCGGCCTCGCTCTCGCGCTCGACGAGAGTGCCGAGCCGGGCGCGGAGGAGCGGCTGTTCCGGGAGCTGTCGCTCCCCGCCACGGTGGGGCGCTACGGCGACTGCCTCCAGGTCTACGCCGAAGCGTGGGAGGCCGCAGGCGCGCCGCCGCCGGAGGTGCTGATCGAGCGGCTCGGCGGCGCCAGGCTGATCGAGCGGATCAGGACCGAGAAATCCGCGGCCGAGCGGTATCCGACCTCGGTCGCCCGGCTCGCCGCACTGGTCGCATCGAGCGCGGCGCCCACGCTGGAGGGGAGCATCGATCTCCTCCTCGAGCGGATCGCGCTCTCGCGAAGCGACGGGTGCGAGACGGACGAGCATCGGATCAATCTGCTCACCCTGCACTCCACGAAGGGGCTGGAGTTCTCCCGGGTGTACGTGGTCGGGGCGGAGGACGCGGCGCTTCCGGGACTCAGCGCGCTGGCCGAGAACCGGGAAGGCGAGATCCAGGAGGCCCGGCGGCTGCTCTACGTCGGGATGACCCGTGCCAAGGACCGGCTGGTGCTGACGCGGGCGGGGCTTCGATCCGGCCGCCCCACCGGGGGGGAGATGCTGCTCAGGGAGGCGGGGCTCGGGGCGCGGCCGGTGGACTAGGAACGGCGGAACGGCAAGGCGGACAGGCGATCAGCGGCTGGACGGCTGCGGGGGAGCGACCGGTATCTCGGCGGTGATGTCGGCCGCCGCGATCTGGAGGGCTTCGGGTGGTTGGGGCTCGGGCTCCGCGTGGCGGCCGATCGCGCGGGTGAGCGGCAGCGTCGCCAGCACCAGGAGTCCGGCCACCCAGAACGGGACGCCGGTCCCGAACCCGTCCATCAACAGGCCGGCCCCGATGGGGAACGCCACCCGCGACACCCCGCCGAAGGTGTGCTGGACCCCCATGTAGAGCCCCCGCTCGCGCGAAGGGACCGCCTGGGACAGCAGCCCGGTGACGCAGGGAAACAGGAACGCGGTGCCGATGGGCATGAGGGTGAACCCGGCGGCGAGCGCCCAGCTCGCGCGGCCCAGCCCCGTCGCGGCCAGCCCCACCGCGAGGATCAGGATGCCCAGCCGCGTGAGCCGCGCCTCGCCCAATGCGTCCACCACTCTCCCCAGCACCAGCGCGCGCACCACCACGCCCATGCCGCCCAGGTACATGACGAAGTAACCCACGGTGTGCTCGGTGACGCCCAGCCGGTCCGCCAGGAGCAGCGGCACGATCTGAATGGTGCCGTAGAATGCGCCGATACCGACCGCGTAAATCCAGATCAGCCGCGAGGCCGGGTCCTGCCAGTGGGAGAGGACGTGCGCGATCGCGGCGCGTCCGGTGGACGGCGCGCCGGGACGGCCGCCCGAGGTGGGCAGGCGATGCGACTCGGTCAGGTACCCCCACGCGAAGAGCGCCACCAGCAGGGCGATTCCGGCCGCGCCGAGCCCCACGAACTCGAGCCCGCCGAGCGAGACCAGGAGCGAGCCCACCGCCGGGCCTGCCACGGCACCGAGGCTGGTGATGGCGGAGAGCCAGCCGAGGCTCTTGGTACGCTGCTCGGGCGAGGAGACGTCCGCCACGTAGGCCTGCACCACGCCGATGGTGCCGCCGCCCACGCCCTGCACCAGGCGCGCGGCGAGGAGCGCCGGGACCGAGCCCGCGAAGGCGAAGAGGACGTAGGCGAAGGCGGTGACGAGGAGCCCGGTCAGGATGGCCGGGCGCCGGCCGTAGCGGTCGGAGACGCGCCCCCAGAGCGGGGCGACGGCGAGCTGGGCGAGGGAGAACGCCGAGATGAGGAGGCCGATCGTGGCCGCGTCGGCGCCGAAGTCGGTGGCGTAGTAGGGCAGGAGGGGCACGATCATCGTGAGCCCCACCATGTCCACGAAGGCGGTGACGAACAGGATCAGGAGCTTGCTCACCGCGCCATCTCGGCCTCCACCTCGGCGATCTCCCTCGGCGTGCGGGACAGCCACTGCACGCCACGAGCGGTGATCAGGTAGTCGTCCTCGATCCGGACCCCGACCTCCTGGTACCGCTCCACGGCCGGCCGGACCTTCGCGATCATGGCCCGGTTCTTCGGCGTGTCGGGGAGGATCTCCAGCAGCTTCCGGCTCACGTAGATGCCGGGCTCGATCGTGAAGACGTCACCCGGCTGGAACGTGCCGACCCCGTACCAGGGATGCGGACGATCGTGCACTTCCAGGCCAATTCCGTGGCCGAGCCCGTGCGCCATGTAGAGGAACGCCTGGGTGCAGGCGACGGGATTGGTGGCGCACTGGTCGGCCCAGGGGGGGTCGAACGTGGCGTCCACTCCCTCGGTGAGGCCGAGCCGGGCCACGCCCCGGGCGATCACCGCCCGGGCCGCATCGCGCCAGGCTTCGAAGGATCCGCCGGGCCTCGCCGCCTTCTCCGCGGCGGCCTGTGCGTCCCGGACGATCTGGTACACTGCGCGCTGCTCGGGGCTGAAGCGCCCGTCGGCGGGCAGGGTACGGGTCACGTCCGCCGCGTATCCGCCGTACGCGGCACCGACGTCCATCACGACGACTTCGCCCTTCCCGATCCGGCGGTCGTTGGCGTTGTAGTGGTACTGGGTCGCGTTCGGTCCGGAGCCGATGATGGAGACGAAGGCCGCGCCGTCGGCGCCACGTCGGCGGAAGGCGGATTCGACGATCGCCTCGATCTGGTATTCGTACATCCCGGGCTTCAAGGCCCGCATGACCTCACGCAGCGCTTCGCCCGTGATGTCGATCGCGCGGCGTAGCATCGCGAGCTCGGCCGGGCTCTTCCGGGTGCGCAGGCTGTCGAGCGTGGGATGCGCATCGCGCACGGTGACGTCGGGATGGGCCTCCGCGAACCGGCGCATGAAGCTCGCGCCGCGAGTGAGCGTGTCGGTGGTCGCCGCGTCGGCCGTGGCGAAGTCCCGGAGAGTGTAGAACGGGAGCCCCGTGGCCGCGAGGGAGTCCACGTGCGCGCGCAGGGCGCCGATGGATCGCACGTGCATTCCGGTGCTGCGTGCCACTTCGGCGGAGTCGGGCGGGAAGCCGTCGTACAGGGCTCGGCGTGGATCGCGCGCGGAGGTGAAGAGGGTGGTGTGCGGCTCACCGTCGCGGACCACCATGACCAGCGCAACGTCCGGCTCGAGAAAGCCGGTGAGGTAGCGGAATGCCGGAAGCTGGGTAAAGCGATCGGGGGTCACCGGGCTGCGGCCGCCGAAGGCGACGACCACGCCGCTGTCGAGCCGTGCCGCCAGGGAGTCGCGGCGCATCGCGTACTCGGCGGCGGGGATGGACTGCGCCGGGAGGTGCGCCGGCGCGGCGGCGAGCCCGAGGAGCAGCGGGAGCAGGAGGCGCATGTGAGTCCGTGTCGAAGGGTCGAGGTGAGATAACTACGTCTCCTGCCCCATGGTGTGTCAGCTCGCCGCCGCTTCGATCGGAATCTTGCTCGCGTTCTTCTCCAGCCACTGGTCGAGCGTCTGGAGCTCGGGGTTCAGCGAGCGGCTGACCTCCAGGTTGCGAGAGCCCCGGAAGTACTCATCGAAGTCGCGATAGAACTGAAACATGTTGCCCACGTCGTCGGCGCCGGGAAAGCCGAAGCTCCGGAAGACCTCGGGCGGCACGTCCTGATAGGTCACCGTCTCGCCCAGCGCGCGTGACAGCGCTGCGGCCATCTCGGTCCCGCTCAGGAGCTCACCCGCAATCCCCACGGTCTTGCCGATGTACTCCCCCCCGTGCTTGAAGATCGCGAGCGCGCACTTGCCGATGTCCTCGGCGGCGATGCCCGCGAGCTTCGCGTCTCCCATCGGCAGCACCAGGACGAGCTTCCCGTCGGGCCCGCGCTTCGGACCGGAGCCGAAGTAGATGAAATTGTCCCAGTAGAAGGTCGTGAGCAGGAAGGTGGTTGGCACGCCGGCACGGGTGAAGAGCGCATCCGCCTCGCCCTTGCCGTCGAAGTGGGGGACCTTGTACTTGCCTTGGAGCGTGGGCATGCGGTCGTCCTCCAGCGGGACGAACCGGCGGGTATCCTCGAGGGTGGACCAGATCACGTGTTGCAGCCCGGTCTGCTTCGCGGCCTGCGCCATGGACTCCGCCTCCGCGTATTCCTTCTCGGGCGACATGTGGTCCCAGAAGAAGGTGACGCAGAAGGCGCCGTACGCACCCTCGAAGGCTCGGCGCAGGGAGGCCGGGTCGTCCACGTCCGCGGGCACGACCTCGGCCCCCGCCGCGGCGAGCGCCCGGGCCTTCTCCGAGTTCACGTTGCGGGTGAGAGCGCGGGCCCGGAATGGCCCGTTCCGGTCGGCCAGGATCGCGCGCACCAGCCCGCCCCCCTGGGCGCCGGTCGCGCCGACGACGGCGATGATCTTCTTGTCGCTCACGATTGCTCCTCCTGTGCACGGATTTCGGGGATCGATCGCCGCTCCGGCGATCGCTAGATCAATAGTAGTCGCGAGCCGGGCGGAGTCGACCGGTCCGCGGATCATTCGGCCCTGGGAGCGGCCGCAGCTCGGGTGATAGTTGACAGGAGCAACTATGTGTCCCACTCTGCAGGCGAAGGATGGGTGCAGTCCGCCGCCCCGTGCCGAGACCCCGATGCCCGTTGACCTCGCCGCCCCCACCGCCGCCGTCCGCCGCTTCAATCGGTTCTATACCCGCCAGATCGGTCTCCTGGACGAGGGGCTGCTCCACAGTCCCTATTCCCTGACCGAGGTCCGGGTGATGTACGAGATCGCCCACGGCCCCGGGATCACCGCCACGGAGGTGCGGGAGATCCTGGCGCTCGACGCCGGCTATTTGAGCCGCATACTGCGGGGACTCCGGCGGCAGGGGCTGGTCTCCGCCCGCGCGGCGGCGGACCGCCGCAGGCGGCGGCTCACCCTGACGGCGCGTGGGCGGCGCACCTTCGCCCGTCTGGATGCCCGGTCCAGCGAAGAGGTCGCCGCTATGCTGGCACGCCTGAGCGCACCGAAGCGTAGGGAGTTGGTCGAGGCGATGCGGGACATCGAGGGCCTGCTCGGCAGGCCCGCCGAGCCGGAGGCTGCGAGCGTCTCAGTCGTGCTCCGCCCCCCGCGCCCGGGCGAGCTCGGCTGGGTGGTGAAACGCCACGGCGAGCTGTACGCCGCCGAGTACGGCTGGAATGCCGAGTTCGAAGGGCTGGTCGCGGGCATCGTGGCCGGGTTCGTCGCCGAGCTCGATCCCCGGGCCGAGCGCTGCTGGATCGCGGAGCTGGGAGGCGAGCCCGCCGGGTCGATCTTCCTGGTCAAGGCGACGGAGCCCGCGAATGAGGCGGAGCGCATCGCGAAGCTCCGGCTGCTCCTGGTGGAGCCGTGGGCGCGGGGACACGGCGTCGGCACCCGGCTGGTGGACACCTGCCTCGGCTTCGCCCGGGAGGCCGGGTACGCGAAGGTGCGGCTCTGGACCAACTCCGTGCTGCACGCCGCGCGGCGGCTCTACCAGCGGGCGGGCTTCCGCCTGGTCGAGGAGAGCCCCCACCACAGCTTCGGCCATGATCTGGTGTCGCAGACGTGGGAGCTGGACCTGGTCTGAGCCCCGGCGCCCGCCCGATGCGCGGCGCCCGTCGAGCTACCACCACGTCGGCTCGTCGGGACCGGATGTGCTATGCATTACAGCCCGGGCGGGCCGCGGATCGCTCTATTCCGTTCCCGCCCGAGACGCGAGCCGATGGAAACGTCTCCTGCCATTACCCCCGAGCGGTGGAGCCGACATGGAGAGCGACGAAGCGCGCGGCAATCGTCCCGCGCCCAAGACCGTGCTGCACACCCGGGACGGCGTGGTGCTCGTCGTCGGGCTGGTTCTGGGCGCCGGCATCTTCCGCGCGCCGCAGCTCGTGGCGGGCGGCAGCTCCTCGGGCACGATGTTCCTCGCCCTCTGGGTGGTCGGCGGGCTGGTCTCGCTGCTGGGCGCGCTCTGCTACGCCGAGCTGGCGGCCGCATACCCGAACGCCGGCGGCGAGTACCACTTCCTGAGCCGCGCCTTCGGCCGCCGGGCGGGCTTCCTCTGCGCCTGGTCGCGCATGACAGTGATCCAGACCGGCTCGATCGCGATCCTCGCGTTCCTGGTGGGCGACTACGTCGCCACGCTGCTGGCGGACGGCGCGCCCGGCGCGGGCGTCTCGGCCCTGGTCGCAGCGGGCGTGGTGGTGGGGCTCACGCTGCTCAACGTCGCGGGGCTGCGCCAGAGCGGCGGCTTCCAGTACGCGCTCACGGCGCTCGAGGTGGGCGGGGTGCTGGCCGTCATCGTGGCCGGGCTGCTCATCGCGTCGCCGGCGCCCGCGGCCCCGGTCGCGACCGAGGCCTCGTCGAGCGGGATCGCACTGGCGATGGTTTTCGTGCTCCTCACCTTCGGCGGCTGGAGCGAGGCCGCGTACATCTCCGCCGAGCTGCGCGACCAGCGGCGCGGCGCGGTGCACACGTTCGCCTGGGGACTCGGCATCATCACCGTCCTCTACCTGCTGGCGAATGCCGCCTATCTGCGGGGGCTCGGCCTCGGTGGCGTGGCGGAGTCGTCGGCGGTCGCGGCCGACCTGATGCAGCTCGCGGTGGGCGGATGGGGCGCGGCGGCGGTGAGCTTCGCCGTCATGGTCGCCGCGCTCTCGTCCGCCAACGCCACCATGATCACCGGGGCCAGGAGCAACTACGCGCTGGGCCGCGACGTGCCGCTCTTCGGGTTCCTGGGCGACTGGCACGAGGGGCAGCATACCCCCCGCGCGGCGTTCCTGCTCCAGGGCGGCATCGCGCTGCTGCTGGTCGGGTTCGGGGCCTTCGCCAGGAGCGGCTTCGAGGCGATGGTGGCGTATACCGCGCCGGTCTTCTGGCTCATCCTGCTGGGCACCGGCGCCGCGCTGCTGGTGCTCAGGCGGCGGGACCCCGCGGCGGAGCGGCCGTTCCGCGTGCCGCTCTACCCCCTGGTTCCCCTGTTGTTCTGCGGTATCGCCGCGTACATGCTCTATTCCAGTGTCGCCTATGCGGGGCGCGGCGCCCTGCTCGGGCTGGCCGTGATGCTCGCGGGCATCCCTGTATTGGCCATTGCCGGCCGCCGGCGCGAGGCGGCCCTCAACCCCCCTGTCGCACGAGGCACTACATGGGCACCCTAGCCCCCACCCGATCCCGCGGCGCCGCCCTGCTGCCCGCACTGGCAGCGTCCCTGGCGCTCGCCACTCCGGCCACACTGTCGTCGCAGGAAGCGTCGGCCGCGGCGCGGACGCCCGACGTCCACTTCGTCCCCACCGACACCAGCAAGGTGCGGGCGATGCTCGAGGCCGCGCGGGTCGACGCCAAGGACCTGGTCTACGACCTTGGCTGCGGGGACGGCCGGATCGTCATCACCGCGGTCAAGAAGTACGGCGCGCGCGGCGTGTGCGTGGACATCGATCCGATCCGCATCAAGGAGAGCAAGAGCAACGCCGACACCGCCGGCGTCAGGAAGCGGATGGAGTTCATCGAGGGTGACCTGTTCGAGCAGGACCTCTCCAAGGCGACGGTGGTCACGCTCTACCTCCTCCCCTCCCTCAACGAGCGGCTCCGGCCGAAGCTGTTCAAGGAGCTGCGGCCCGGCACGCGGGTGGTCTCCAACTCCTTCGACATGGGCGAGTGGCAGGCCGATCGCACGCTGGACGTGAAGACCTCCTCCGGCATGCAGAGCTACGCCTATCTCTGGATCATCCCGGCGGACGTGTCGGGCCAGTGGCGGCTCACCTCGGAGGGAAGCAGCGGCAAGGAGTACACCCTCGACCTCAAGCAGAAGTTCCAGGAGGTCTCCGGGACCGCGACCTCGGGAGGGAACAGCACGCCGCTGACCAACTTCAGGGTGAAGGGGGACAGCGTGAGCTTCACCCTCACCGAGGGCGGGGAGCGCGTCGAGTTCACCGGGAAGGTGACCGGCGACAAGGCGAGCGGGACGGCGAAGGGTAAGAGCGGCAGCCGGTCATGGAGCGCCGTGCGCACCAAGCCGGGCGAGCGGCCCGACCTCAAGCCCACGGCAGGAACCTAGACACGAGGAAGGGTAGCGATGATGCAGAAGCTCGTCGCCGGGCTGGTCCCGGTGCTGGTGATGGCCGCCGCCGCGGCTCCGCTCGCCGTGCAGGAGTGGATCGTGCCCTGGGAGGGCACCCGCCCCCGCGATCCGTACGTCGCGCCGAACGGGTTGGTGTGGTTCGTGGGCCAGGAGGGGAACTACGTCGCCAACCTCGATCCGAAGACGGGAAAGTTCAAGCGCTACGAGATCGACGCGGGCACCCATCCCCACAACCTGGTCGTCGCGCCGGACGGGATGGTGTGGTACACGGGCAACCGGAACGGGCGG
>DATABZ010000020.1:0-7311 GCA_036259315.1 Gemmatimonadales bacterium
CCGGCGCGGTGGTCACCGTGGCCACCGACCTCCTCGCGCTGGCGCTGCTCACGCCCCCCGGCGAGTTCGGGGCGGACATCGCCGTGGGGAACTCCCAGCGCTTCGGCGTGCCGCTCGGGTACGGCGGCCCGCACGCGGCCTTCTTCGCCACGCGCGACGAGCACAAGCGCAGCATCCCGGGCCGCATCATCGGCGTCTCGCGCGACCGCGACGGCCGTCCCGCGCTCCGGATGGCGCTCCAGACCCGCGAGCAGCATATCCGCCGTGACAAGGCCACGAGCAACGTGTGCACCGCCCAGGTGCTGCTCGCCGTGATGGCGGGGATGTACGCGGTGTACCACGGGCCCGGCGGGCTCCGCCGCATCGCGGAGCGGGTGCACACCCGCACGGTGCTGCTGGCCAACGCACTGCGGCGGCTGCGCTACCGCATCGTCCACGACGCCTTCTTCGACACGCTCTGCGTCGAGGTGCCGGAATGGGCCCTGCCCCGCCTGCTCGACGCGGCCCGCGTGCGCCAGATCAACCTCCGGCCCCTCCCGCCGACGCGGCTCTGCGTCGCCCTGGACGAGACCGTCACGCTCGGCGACCTGGCCGACCTGATCGCGGTCTTCTCGCTGAACGAGGCACTCCCGTTCATGCTGGACGACATCGGCATCAAGTCGGAGCGTGCCATCCCGGCCCTGCTGCAGCGGAAGAGCGCCTACCTGGATCATCCGGTCTTCCACCGGCACCACTCGGAGACCGAGATGCTGCGCTACATCAAGCGGCTCGAGTCCCGCGATCTCTCCCTCACCGCGGCCATGATCCCGCTCGGCTCCTGCACCCTGAAGCTGAACGCCACCACCGAGATGATGCCGGTGAGCTGGCGGGAGTTCAACCGGCTGCACCCCTTCGCGCCGCGAGACCAGGCGGCGGGATACCAGCTCCTCTTCAGCCAGCTCGAGTACCAGCTCGCGGAGATCACCGGCTTCGCCGCGGTGTCGCTCCAGCCCAACGCCGGCTCGCAGGGCGAGTACGCGGGACTCCTGGTGATCCGGGCCTACCACCAGTCGCGTGGAGAGTCGCACCGCACGACCTGCCTCATCCCGCAGTCGGCGCACGGGACCAATCCGGCCAGCGCGGTGATGGCGGGCATGCAGGTGGTGCCGGTGAAGAGCGACGCCCACGGCAACGTGGACGTCGAGGACCTGCGCGCCAAGGCGCTGGCCCACAGGGACACGCTCGCCGCACTGATGGTGACGTACCCCAGCACGCACGGCGTGTTCGAGGGCTCGATCAAGGAGATCTGCCGGATCGTGCACGAGCACGGCGGCCAGGTCTACATGGACGGCGCCAACATGAACGCCCAGGTGGGCCTCTGCCGGCCGGGAGACATCGGGGCCGACGTCTGCCACCTCAACCTCCACAAGACCTTCTGCATTCCGCACGGCGGCGGCGGACCGGGTATGGGACCGATCGGCGTGGCCAAACACCTCGTCCCCTTCCTGCCGGGGCATCCGATCGTGGATCTCGCCCATCCCCAGGCCTGCGGCACGATCTCCGCCGCCCCGTGGGGGAGCGCCTCGATCCTGCCGATCTCCTGGGCGTACATCGCCCTGATGGGGTATGACGGGCTCACCGAGGCCACCAAGATCGCCATCCTCAACGCCAACTACATCGCCCGGCGGCTCAAGGGGCACTACGAGGTGCTCTACTCCGCGCCCAACGGCCTGGTGGCCCACGAGTGCATCATCGACACGAGACCGTTCAAGGCATCGGCCGGCGTGGACGTGGAAGACATCGCGAAGCGGATCATCGACTACGGCTTCCACCCCCCGACGGTCTCGTTCCCCGTCGCGGGCACGCTGATGATCGAGCCCACGGAGAGCGAGTCGAGGGAGGAGCTCGACCGCTTCTGCGACGCGATGATCGCGATCCGGCAGGAGATCCGCGAGATCGAGGAGGGACGTGCGGACCGGGAGGTGAACCTCCTGACGATGGCGCCGCACACGCTGGAGCAGGTGATCGCGGACGGCTGGGACCGGCCCTACCCACGCGAGCGGGCAGCGTACCCGTCGCAGGCGGTGCGTGGGCACAAGGTGTGGCCCACCGTGGGCCGGATCGACGCGGCGTTCGGCGACCGGAACTTGGTCTGCGTCTGCCCGCCGATGGAGGCGTATGGCGCCTAGCTGGCGCCTGCTGCTCGACCTCGACGGCCGGCCGGGCTGGCAGAACATGGCGGTCGATCAGGCGCTGCTGGAGCGGGGCGCCGCGGGCGAGCACTGGCTCAGGCTCTACCGCTGGTCGCCGCACTGCCTGTCCTTCGGGCGGCACGAGCCGGCGCTGCGCCGCTACGACCGGGAGCGGATCGAGACCCGAGGCCTCGAGGTAGTCCGCCGTCCCAGTGGGGGACGAGCCGTGTGGCACGCGGAGGAGCTCACCTACTCGGTGGCGGTGCCCGCTGAACCGCTCGGTGGGCTGCGCCAGGCCTACGAGGAGATCCATCGCATGCTCCTGGCCGCGCTGCGGCGGCTCGGCGCGCACGCCGAAATGGCGCCGCCCAGGACGCCCGCGGGCGTCGGTGCGGGTGCATGCTTCGCGACACCCGTGGGCGGTGAGATCACCGTGCGGGGTCGCAAGCTGGTGGGAAGCGCGCAGCTCAGGGAGGGGGGCGGACTGCTGCAGCACGGCTCGCTCCTCCTCACCGGCCGGCAGGCGGCGGTTCAGGAGCTCACCCTCGGCGGCGCACCCCCGGACCTGGCAGGCGCGTTGGACGAGGCCCTGGGCCGCGAGCCCGCGCCGGGCGACGTGGCGGAGGCGGTCGCCTTCGCCGCTGCCGAGCGATGGGGCGGCACCTGGGAGCGGACCGCACCCTCCGGCGACCTGCTGGGGGAAGCCTCGCGGCACGAGGTGAGATTCCGCTCACCGGCGTGGACCTGGAGAGCCTGAGCCGGCGGTGCCTTCCCGAGGGCCCACCATGTACCTTTGAGCTGGTTCCTCGTCCATCGCTCGCTTCGGAGTCTCCGCAATGTCCTGGACTGCGCGTCTCGTGGTCGCGGCAGCCCTCGCCGGTGCGTCCACGCTTCGGCTCCCCCCCGAGCAGGCCCGGCGGGCGAGCGCCAGCATCGTGATCGTCACCGGCCTGCAGGCCACGACGCCGGTGCCCACGCTGATGGAAGGTCCGCAGAACACGCTCGCCAATCACGAGATCGCCGATCACCTCTTCCTCCGGCTCGCCGGCATGGGGCCGGGCCTGGTGACGGCCGGCGACCACGGCTTCGTGCCGCTGCTGGCGAAGGCCTGGACCCGCCGAGACTCGCTCACGCTCGTCTTCGATCTGGACCCGCGCGCCCGCTGGCACGACGGCGCTCCGGTCACCGCGCGCGACGTCGTCTTCACCATGAGCCGCGCCCGGGAGCGCGAGATCTCGCCTCGGCTCGCGAACGTGATGCGACGCATCGCCGGGGTCGAGACCGAGGGTGACCGCCGGGTGGTGGTGCGCTTCAGCGAGGTGTACGCGGAGCAGCTCTACGACGCCACCTTCCACTGCGCCATCCTCCCGGCCCATCTCCTGGCGGACCTGCCGCCGACGCGCGAAGCCTGGGCGTCCTTCGCGGCGCGGCCGGTCGGCAGCGGGCCCTACCGCTGGGTACGCCGGGTGGAGGGGGAATTCATCGAGCTGGCGGCGAACGAGGATTTCTTCCTCGGGCGTCCCGCCATCACGCGGCTGATCGTCCGCGTGGCGGTGAGCGCGGACGCGAGAATCAATCTGCTGCTGGCGGGCGAGGCGGACGCGATCGACAACATCCCGCCACCGCTCACCAACATCGCCCGGGTGGAAGCGGCGCGGCACCTGCGCGTGGTGCCCGTGCCCTCGAACAATCTCGGCTATCTCCTGTTCAACCACCGGAACCCCGCCGACCGGGACCGACCCCATCCCATCCTCGCGGACCGCGACGTGCGGCGCGCGCTGATCCTGGCGCTCGACCGCGAGCTGCTCGTGCGCGCCGTGCTGGGACGCTACGGCGACGTTCCCTTCGGCCCGGTGTCCTCGCAGCTCTGGATCCGCCACGGTGCGCCCGAGCCCGCGCGGCAGGACCAGTCCACCGCTCGCAAGCTGCTCGCCGGGCGGGGCTGGGTGGACCGGGACCGGGACGGCACGCGGGAGAATCGAACCGGCGAGCCCCTCGCGCTTCGGCTGGTGGTGAGCAGCTCGAGCGACACGCGAATGCAGATGGCCACGATCGTCCAGGAGCAGCTTCGCCAGGTGGGCGTGCGGCTGGAGCTGGTGCGGGTCGAGCCCGCCGTGTGGCTGGAGCGGCGCGCCGCGGGGAACTTCGACATCGATTTTTCCTCCGCCAGCCTGGATCCCTCCCCCAGCGGGCTGGTGTTCAGCTGGACCTGTGACGGCCCGGGCAACGCGGGACGCTACTGCGACCGCGGTGCGGATTCGCTGCTCTATCGTGCGATGGCGAGCCCCGTCGCGGATCGGCGTCTCTGGCACCAGTTCCTCCGGCGAGTGGAGGAGAACGCCCCCGCCGCCTTCCTCTACAGTCAGACCTTCGTCTTCGGCGTGCACCGCCGGTTCCACGAGGTCACGATACGCCCCGAGTCCTCGTGGATCGCGCTCTGGCGCTGGCCCGCCCCGCGGACCTGACTTGATCGCCTGGCTCGTCCGCAGGACCGCCCAGGCGGCCGCCACTTTCGCGATCGCGGTAATGCTGATGTTCGTCCTCATGCGGGTCGCGCCCGGCGACCCGCTGGGGCGGATGCAGGAGAGCCGACCCATGGCGCCGGAGGAGATCGCCCGGCTCCGCGCCATGTACGGGCTGGACCAGCCCATCCACGTGCAGTTCGCCGGGTTCGTCAGGGGCGTGGCGAGAGCCGATCTGGGCACCTCGATCGAGCACGGTCTGCCGGTCACCACGCTGCTGGCCTCCCGCCTCCCGCCGACGCTCCTGCTCGGCGGCGCGGTGATTCTGCTCAACTTCACGCTGGGGCTCTGGCTCGGGGTGCGACAGGCCACCCGCCGGGGCAGCCGTGAGGACCAGGCGCTCACCCTCCTCTCGCTCGCCGGCTACGCCACGCCCTCGTTCTGGCTGGGGCTGGTGCTGGCGTGGCTGGTAGGCATCGAGCTGGGCTGGCTTCCGGTCGCGGGCATGCGCAGCCCACTGCTGCCGCCGGACGCGCCCTGGACCGTCCGCGCGCTTGATATCGCCGCGCACCTGGCCCTGCCCGCCCTCACCCTCTCGATCGTGACCATCGCCGGCACCATGAGGTACCAGCGAACCGCCCTGCTCGAGGTGCTGCGGCTTCCTTATATAGGGACCGCGCGCGCCAAGGGCGTGGCCGAGCACCGGGTGGTCTGGGGGCACGCCTGGCGTAACGCCCTCTTCCCGGTGATCACGATCTTCGGGCTCTGGCTGCCGCTGCTGGTGACCGGGTCGGTGTTCGTCGAGATGGTATTCGCCTGGCCGGGGCTGGGCTCGCTCGCCGCGAGCGCTGCCTCGAGCCGGGACTACCCGCTGGTGATGGGCGCCGCGCTGCTCGCGGCGGGCCTGGTGGTGACCGCGAGCCTGCTCACGGATCTGGCGTACGCACTGCTCGACCCGCGGGTGCGCTACTCGTGACCCCGCTGATGCACGTGGTCGCGCGGGCGTGGCGCGATCGGCGTGGGCGCGCAGGGGGACTGGTGCTCGCGGCCATCGCGGCGGGCGCGGCCGTCGGCCCGCTGGTCCTGCCCGACCCGCTCGCGCAGCCCTGCGTCCTCACCTGCCGAAACCTACCCCCGAGCCTGGCCCACCCCTTCGGCACCGACGCCCTGAGCCGGGACGTGCTCGCGCGGGTGGCCACCGGCGCACGGGTCTCGCTGTCCGTGGCCTTCCTCGCGGTGGCGCTCTCGGCGACGCTCGGCGCGGCCACGGGGCTGGTCGCGGGTTACTGGGGTGGAGCGGTGGACACCGCGCTGATGCGATTGGTGGATGCCGCGCTGGCGATTCCCCGACTCTTCCTGCTCCTGCTCGTGCTGGCGGTGTGGGAGCAGGTGCCCGTGGCGGTGCTCGTGGTCCTGATCGGCGTCACGGGGTGGTTCGGCACCGGGCGTCTGGTGCGCGGCGAGGTGCTTCGGCTGCGGGAGGAGTCGTTCGTCCGCGCCGCCGAGGCGCTCGGGGCGAGCCGGCGGCGGATTATCTTCCGCCATCTGCTGCCCAATACCGCCGGTCCGCTCCTGGTCGCCGCCACTCTCGGCGTGGGCGACGTCATCCTCCTCGAGGCGGGACTCTCGTTCCTGGGTCTTGGCGTGCAGCCGCCGGCACCGTCCTGGGGAGGGATGATTCTCGATGCCAAGTCGGTGCTGGTGGCGGCGCCATGGGCGGGGATCTTCCCGGGCTTGGCGATCGTGCTCGCCGTGCTTTCGGCCAACCTGTTCGGCGACGCGCTCCGCGACGCCGTCGATCCCCGCGGCGCATGAGCCGAGTCCTCCAGGTCGAGAACCTGCGCGTCTCCTTTCCGGATGGTGAGGGCGGCCGCGTCCATCCGGTGGACGGCGTCAGCTTCGCGCTGCATCGGGGCGAGACCCTCGCGCTGGTCGGCGAATCCGGCTGCGGAAAGAGTCTCACCAGCCTCGCGCTGGTGCGCCTGGTCCCTCCGCCGGGTCGCGTCGAGGAGGGCAGCGCGATCCGGCTGGGCGATACCGACGTGCTGGCCTTGCGTGGCGAGGCACTGCGGAAGATCCGCGGCCGCCGCATCGGTATGGTGTTCCAAGATCCCATGACCAGCCTCAATCCGGTGTTCACGGTCGGCGATCAGATCGCCGAGGGGGTGCGCGCGCACTTCGAGGTGAGCAGGGCCGAGGCTCGCCGCCGCGCCCTGGCGCTGCTCCAGGAAGTCGGAATCCCCGACGCGGCCGAGCGCCTGGATGCCTATCCGCATCAGCTCAGTGGCGGGATGCGGCAGCGGGTCATGATCGCCATCGCACTGTCGGCGGAGCCGGAGATCCTGGTCGCGGACGAGCCGACCACCGCGCTGGACGTCACGGTGCAGGCGCAGATCCTGGAGGTGCTCGACCGCCTTCGCGACAGCCGCGGCATGGCGGTCCTCCTCATCACCCACGACCTGGGCGTAGTGGCCGGCCGGGCCGACCGGGTCGCGGTGATGTACGCCGGTCAGATCGTGGAGGAGGCGCCGACCGCCAGCCTGTTCGCCCGCCCCTCACACCCGTACACCCAGGGGCTCTTCGCGTCGGTGCCGCGCATAGCGGGGCCGGTCGAGCGGCTCTCGCCGATCGGCGGCAGCGTGCCGCCGCCGGGCGCGTGGCCGAACGGCTGTCGCTTT
>DATABZ010000021.1:0-5710 GCA_036259315.1 Gemmatimonadales bacterium
GTCTGATAGGTATCGGCGAGCGCCTCCCGGGCGCGGGCGAACAGCACCTGGAGACGGAGACGGGTCGTGGCCGAGAAGCGGCGGGTCGAGATCAAGCCTGGCGCTGCCATGGGGCCTCCCAATCTTCGGTACGGTGGTGCAGCCCGCTGCTCGGTGCGACGCGGGTTGCACCGGGCCGATGCGCGAGCTTCGTGCCCGGCGGAGGCTCGAGGGCCCGAGCCGGAACTCGCGTGGAACCGGGCGCTTACCCCGGATGACGGCGCCTGCACCGTTCCCGGGAGCCCCCTTTGTCGCGGGACCGCCACGACGCTTTCCATGACTGTCGCGTACCATTACAATTGCCCCTTCGCCTCAGCAGGAGCTCGACATCGCCACCACCGTCGCACCGCCCCCCTGGACCATCAAGGACGCTGAGAAGCTCTACAACATGAGCGGCTGGGGGCTCGGCTACTTCCGCATCAACGCCGACGGTCACGTCACCGTGCATCCGGACGCGAACCGGAAGCGCGGTCTCGACCTGTACCATCTCGCCACCGACCTCCACGCCCAGGGCGTCGGACTGCCGCTGCTGCTGCGCTTCTCGGACATTCTGAAGTCGCGGATCGAGGCCCTCTCCGGCGAGTTCACCAACGCGATCAAGGAGTTCGGCTACGACGGGAGCTACACCACGGTCTATCCGGTCAAGGTCAACCAGCAGCGCCACGTGGTACAGGAGATCGTGGAGTTCGGCGCCCCCTACGGCGTGGGGCTCGAGTGCGGCAGCAAGCCGGAGCTCCAGGCCGTGCTCGGCCTGAACGAGGACACCCGGCACCTCATCGTCTGCAACGGCTACAAGGACGAGGAATACATGCGGCTGGCCCTCATGGGCCAGAGGCTGGGCCACACGGTGATGGTCGTGCTGGAGCAGCTCAACGAGCTCGACGTGCTGCTCAAGGTCGCCGACGACATGGGCATGGAGCCGACGGCGGGGGTGCGGATCAAGCTGGCCACCGAAGGCTCGGGGCGGTGGGCCAAGAGCGGCGGCGAGCGCTCGAAGTTCGGCCTCTCGGCCGTGGAGCTGATGCGGCTGCTGAACGAGCTGGAGCGGCGGGGGCGCAAGGACGTGCTCAAGCTGGTGCACTTCCATCTGGGCAGCCAGATCACGGACATCCGCCACGTGAAGGCCGGGCTGGAGGAGATCACCCGCTACTACGCCGAGCTGCGCGGCATGGGCTTCGACATCAGCCACGTGGACGTGGGAGGTGGCCTGGGCGTGGACTACGACGGCTCCCGGTCCACCCGCTCCGCCAGCGTGAACTACACGATGCGGGAGTACGCCAACGACGTCGTCTACACGATCGGCACCGCCTGCCGCACCGAGGAGTTGCCGATGCCGCACATCATCAGCGAGTCGGGACGCGCGCTCACGGCCCACCACGCGCTGCTGCTCGTGGACGTGACCGATGTCGAGTCACTGGTCGAACCCGCGGCACCGGCGCTTCGCGAGGACCCGCACCCGCTCCTGCGGGAGATGGCTGAGAACCTCGAGGCGCTGAGCCCGGACCGGATCGAGGAGGTCTTCCACGACGCCGTCTTCGCCAAGGAGCGCACCCAGGAGTACTTCGCCAGCGGCGTCTTTTCCCTGCGGGACAAGGCCGACGCGGAGCAGCTCTACCTGGCCACGCTGCACGCGCTGCAGCAGGCCATCGGGGACGACCGGACCGCGTTCCCGGAGATCACGGCGCACATCGATGCCGCGCTGGTGGACCGCTACTTCTGCAACTTCTCGGTCTTCCAGTCGCTGCCCGACCACTGGGCCATCGACCAGCTCTTCCCCATCATGCCGATCCACCGGCTCAACGAGCTGCCCACCCGGCGGGGCACGCTGCAGGACATGACCTGCGACTCGGACGGGGTCATCGACCGATTCGTCGGCGGGCGCAAGGGGAAGCCGTCACTCGAGCTGCACCCGGTAGGCGAGGGCGAGCCGTACATCCTCGGCATCTTCCTCACCGGAGCCTACCAGGAGATCCTGGGGGACCTGCACAACCTGTTCGGCGACACCAACGCCGTCCACGTCCGCCTGACGGAGCAGGGCTACGAAATTACCGACCTGGTCCACGGCGATACCGTGACCGAGGTGCTGAACTACGTTCAGTTCCACGCCAGCGATCTGCTGGCCACGTTCCGGCGCAAGGTGAACAACGCGAAGGGCATCTCGCGGCAGGAGGCGAACTCGTTCATCGCGGACTTCGTGGCGGGGCTGGAGGGGTACACCTACCTCGAGGAGGACCCCGGGGAGGCGGTAGGGGGCGCCTAAGCCTCCTTCTCCTCGTACATCTCCTTCAGCCTGCTGACCACGTTGGGATCCGCCAAGGTGGTCGTGTCGCCCAGGGCGCGGCCCTCGGCGATGTCCTTGAGCAGCCGGCGCATGATCTTTCCGCTCCGGGTCTTGGGCAGATCGGCGGAGAAGAAGACGTCGTCCGGCCGGGCGATGGCGCCGATCTTCTGGGCCACGTGCGCCTTCAGGTCGTCCTTGAGCACCGGCGAGGCCGCGTGCCCGTCCTTCAGCGTGACGAAGGCCGCCATCGCCTGGCCCTTGAGCTCGTCGGCGCGGCCCACCACCGCGGCCTCGGCCACGGCCGGATGGTCCACCAGCGCGCTCTCCACCTCCATCGTGCCGATCCGGTGGCCCGCGACGTTCAGCACGTCGTCCACCCGGCCCAGGATCCACCAGTAGCCGTCCTCGTCGAGCTTGGCGCCGTCGCCCGTGAAGTAGCGGCCGGGGAACCGGCTCCAGTAGACCTCCCGATATCGTTCGTCGTCGTTGTAGATGGTGCGCAGCATGCCGGGCCACGGTTCCGCGATGGTGAGGAAGCCGCCACCCGACTCCAGCCGGTTGCCCTTCGCATCTACCAGCTCCGGACGAATCCCGGGGTAGGGGATCGTGGCCGAACCAGGCTTCGTGGTGACCACCGCCGGGAGCGGCGTGATCATGATGCCGCCGGTCTCCGTCTGCCACCACGTGTCCACGATCGGGCAGCGCCCCTTGCCGATGTGCTCGTGGTACCAGACCCACGCCTCGGGGTTGATCGGCTCCCCGACGGTGCCCAGCAGCCGCAGGGTGGACAGGTCGTGCCGGTCCGGGTGCTCCGTCCCCCACTTCATGAAGGCGCGGATGGCCGTCGGCGCGGTGTAGAGAATGGTGACCCCATGGGCCTCCACCAGCCGCCAGAAGCGGTCCCGCTCCGGCCAGTCGGGCGCACCCTCGTAGATCAACACCGTGGCGCCGTTGGCCAGCGGCCCGTAGACGGTGTAGGAGTGGCCCGTCACCCAGCCGATGTCGGCGGTGCACCAGTAGACGTCCTCGTCGGTGAGATCGAAGACGTGCCTGGCGGTTGAGGCCACATGAGTGAGATAGCCGCCGGTGGTGTGCACGATGCCCTTGGGCTTCCCGGTGGTGCCCGAGGTGTAGAGGATGAACAGCAGATCCTCGGCGTCCATGGCCTCCGCCGGGCAGGCCGCCGGCTCCCGGTCCAACAGCCGGTGCCACCAGTGGTCGCGGCCCTCCGTCATCTCCGCGAAGGCCTCGTCGCCCTCCGGTCCCGCACGCCGGCGCACCACGACGCAGTGACGGATCGACGGCGTTTCGGCGATGGCCACGTCCGCCATGCGCTTGAGCGGCACCGTCTGGCCGCGGCGATACCCGCCATCGGCGGTGATGAGCACGACGGCGCCGGCATCGTTGATCCGGTCGCGCAGGGACTCCGCGGAGAAGCCTCCGAAGACGACGGAATGCACCGCGCCGATCCGGGCGCAAGCCAGCATGGCGATCACCGCCTCGGGGATCAACGGCAGGTAGATCGCCACGCGGTTCCCACGGCGGACGCCGAGCCGCCTGAGCGCGTTGGCGCAGCGTCCCACCTCGCGGGCCAGCTCCCAGTAGGTGAGGACCCTCCGGTCGCCCGGCTCCCCTTCCCAGATCAGCGCCGCCTTGTTGCGGCGTGGGCCTCGCAGGTGCCGGTCCAGGCAGTTCACCGCGGCGTTCAGCTTGCCGCCGACGAACCACTTGGCATGCGGCGGGTTCCATTCGAGCACGCGGTTCCAGGGAGACATCCACTCCAGGGTCCTGGCCTGGTCTTCCCAGAACCGCTGCCAATTCTCGCCCGCAGCGTACAGCGCCGCGGTGGTCGCCGACCGCGCGGCGAACCCAGCGGTGGCGGGGAAGCGACGCTTCTCCGAGAGCAGGGTATCGAGCTGGTCGGTCATGGCTATCGCTTCTCGATCGGCACGAAGGGACGCTCCCCGCTGCCGGTGTAGATCTGCCGGGGACGGGCGATCTTCTGGTCCTTATCCAGCAGCATCTCCTCCCACTGGGCGAGCCACCCCGGCATCCGGCCAAGCGCGAAGAGGACGGTGAAGTACTCGGTCGGGTACCCCATGGCCTGGTAGATCAGCCCGGAGTAGAAATCCACGTTGGGATAGAGCTTCCGCTTGATGAAGTACTCGTCCTCCAGCGCGATCCGCTCCAGCTCCAGGGCGATCTCCAGCTTCGGGTTGAGGCCGGTCTCCCGGAAGACGTCGTCCGCCACCCGCTTGATGAGCTTGGCGCGCGGGTCGTAGGACTTGTATACCCGATGCCCGAAGCCCATCAGGCGCCCGCCGCCGGCCTTCACCTCCTTGACGAACGCCGGAATGTTCTTCTTGTCCCCGATCTCGTCCAGCATCGTGAGCACGGCCTCGTTGGCGCCACCGTGCAGCGGGCCGTAGAGGGCCGCGATCCCGGCGGATACCGCCGAGAAGGGGTCCACGTGGGAGGAGCCCACCGCGCGGACCGCGCTGGTGGAGCAGTTCTGCTCGTGGTCGGCGTGAAGGATGAGCAGGATCTCGAGCGCCCGCTGCAGCACCCGGTTCGGCTTGTGCCGGCCGCCGATGCTGAACGTCATGTTCACGAAGTTGGCGATGTAGTCGAGATCGTTGTCGGGGAAGACGAAGGGGAGACCACGGGAGTGGCGGAACGCGAACGCCGCGATCGTCGGCACCTTGGCGAGGAGCCGTACCCGCTGGAGCTTCCGGTTCTCCGGGTCGTGGATGTTCTTGGCGTCGGGATAGAAGGTGGACAGCGCCCCCACCACGCCCAGCAGCATGCCCATCGGGTGGGCGTCGTAGCGGAACCCCTCGAGGAACTTGGTGATGTTGGTGTGGACGTAGGTGTGATACCGCACCGTGTCGGTCCACTCGTGCAGCTGCGCCTTCGTGGGCAGCTCACCCTCGATCAGGAGGTACGCCACCTCCAGGAAGCTGGCCTGCTCGGCGAGCTGCTCGATGGGATAGCCGCGGTACCGCAGGATTCCCCGGTCGCCGTCGATGTACGTGATCGCGCTGCGGCACGCGGCCGTGTTCATGAAGGCCGGATCGTAGGTCATCAGCCCGAAGTCGTCGTCCGCGACCTTGATCTGACGCAGGTCGGTGGCACGGACGGTGCCTTCGGCGATGGGGACCTCGTAGGTGCGGCCGGTACGGTTGTCGGTGATCGTCAGGCTGTCCTGGGGCACTTACCTGCTCCTCGAGAGACGCGTCGGTAGGGAATGCCGCGGTGCGGTGTCGAGTATAACTTGCGCCCGTCGTCAGTCGCGAGCAACCGCCGGAATGGGATCGCACGCACGATGCGTCGGTGGTCGGCCGCGGTGTGGTGGGTCGGTAGCACTCCTCCCGAGCGCAGTGAGGGGCC
>DATABZ010000022.1:0-3121 GCA_036259315.1 Gemmatimonadales bacterium
ATCGTGCACCACATCGGCAACTCGCACGAGCTCGAGCTGCCGTTCGTCGGCATCGTACATCTGCCGCAGTGGGAGCCGATTCACATCGGCGGGCTCGCCATCGATCTCTCACCCACCAAGCACCTGGTCTTCATGCTGCTCGCGGCGGTGATCGTGGCGCTCACGTTCATCTTCAGCGCCCGGGCCGTCGCCCGCGCGCAGGCCCAGGGCAAGCCGGCCAAGGGGTTCGCCGGGACGATGGAGGCGCTCGCGCTCTACATCCGGCAGGAGGTCGTCCTGCCGAACGTCGGGCATCATGGCGAAGGGTTCGTCCCCTACCTGCTCACGCTCTTCTTCTTCATCCTGGTGATGAACCTTCTCGGGCTCCTGCCCTGGGGCTCGACCGCGACCGGCAACATCACGGTGACCGCGGCGCTGGCGCTGATGGCCTTCATCACGATCGAGGCGGCCGGCATGCGGTCCCTAGGCGTGAAGGGCTACCTCAACACGATCTTCTACCTGCCGCCCGGCCTGCCCGGTCCGATGAAGCCGATCATGCTGCTGATCATGACGCCGGTGGAGATCATCGGGAAGCTGGCGAAGCCGTTCGCCCTCGCGGTCCGGCTCTTCGCGAACATGACGGCGGGTCACGTGCTCGTGCTGGCGCTGATCGGCCTGACCTTCCTGTTCCAGAGCTACCTGGTGGGGATCGGGGCCTCGGTGCTCGCCACGGGGATCATGCTCTTGGAGTTGTTCGTAGCCTTCCTGCAGGCCTTCGTGTTCACGCTGCTGACCGCCGTGTTCATCGGGCTGATGAGGGCCGAGCACTAGTCCGTTGTCCCGACGCCGCGCGCGCCCGCGCGAGCGTCGCGTCGTAGTCCGCCGGACGGCGGACGAAGCCCGCTGCTCGCCGGCCCCGGCCGGGAGCGCCGGCGGGTCACCGTGGCGGCGCCGCTCAGGGAGAGGCGGCCTCAGCGCGGCGGGCGCGATCGGCACCGGTTCTCCCGCCCAGACAATGGAGTGGACATGCTGTACATGCTCGCCCTGCTTCAGGCCGCCGCGACCGCCGGCGCCGACCGTGGCCTCGGTCTCATCGGCGCCGGCCTCGCCGCCGGACTCGCGGTGCTCGGCGCCGGTATCGGCATCGGCCGGATCGGCGGCTCCGCAACCGAGGGAATGGCGCGCCAGCCGGAGAACACCGCGCGCATCCAGACGGCCATGATCATCGCGGCCGCGCTCATCGAGGGCGTCGCGCTGTTCGTCGCCGTCATCGCGTTCCTGATCCAGGGCAAGATCACGTTCTAACGACGGACACCGGCACCGGCCACCGGATCGTACGGTGGCCGCGCTGCCGGCGGGTCGCCCAGCGGAGACATCGATGCTGAACCTCGTGCTGACTACCATCCAGGATCACGCGCCCGCCGCCGTTCAGGAGGCGGCCCAGGAGCACGCGTCGGGGCCCCTCACGGTCGAGGGGGGGCTGATGATCTGGACCATCGTCGTGTTCCTGCTGCTGCTGGCGATCCTGAGGAAGTTCGCGTGGCCGGCCATTCTGGGCGCGGTGGAGGCGCGGGAGCAGGCGCTGGAGCGGCAGCTCGCGGAGGCGGCGCGCGACCGGGAGCAGGCGGCCGCGCTGCTGGCGGAGCACCAGAAGCTGGTCGCCGAGGCCAAGGCGCAGGCCCACGCGATCATCGTGGAGGCCCGCGGGGTATCGGAGCGGGAGCGCGCCCTGGCGATCGAGAAGACCCGGCAGGAGCAGGAGGAGCTGTTGGCGCGCGCGCGGCGCGAGATCGGCGCGGAGCGCGACCGGGCCGTTGCCGAGCTCCGGCGCGAGGCGGTGGACCTCTCGCTCGCCGCGGCCTCCCGGCTGATCGAGAAGCGACTCGACGGCGACACCGACCGCAAGCTCGTGCTCGACTACCTCGCCACGCTGGACGACCGGCGGTGAGAGTCACCACGATCGCCCGCAATTACGCGGAGGCGCTGTTCGAGCTCGGCGAGCGGAGCGGGAACGCCGTGCGCTACGCGGAGCTCATGGATGCGGTGGCGGGCGCGGTGGAGACGACGCCCGAAGTGCAGGCCGTGCTCATGTCGCCCAGGGTGCCCAAGGCCGAGAAGGCCCGGCTCCTGAGCGCGGCGCTCCGGGACGCCCCGCGTGATTTCGTGCTGTTCCTCCAGGCCCTGGTGAAGCGGGGCCGTCAGCGGCTCCTGCGCGAGATCGCGACCGAGTACGAGGGGCTGCTCGACATCAAGCTCAACCGCGTGCGCGCCGGTGTCACGCTCGCTCACCCCGCCGACCCCGAGCTTCAGCGCGCGATCCAGACCGCGCTCAGCCGCCAGCTCGGCAAGGAAGTCCTGGCAGCCTTCCACGTGGATCCCGAGATCCTCGGCGGGACGGTCGTGCGGGTGGGCGAGCGGATTCACGATGGATCGGTGCGCCGCCGGATGACCAAGCTCCGCCGGCAGCTGCTTACCGGCTGACCGCCTCCCGCCCGATCGGTCGCAGGTCGGGCTCCACCCAGCCGAAGCGCGCCTCGGCAGACAGGAGCCGTTCCTTCGTGTAGTGCCGCAGCGGAAGGTCGCGCTCACCGTAGCGCGCCAGCAGCCGTCTCACCCGCGCAGTCCAGTCGTCCGTCCGGCGTTCCTCTTCCATGGCCACGTAGTCGCAGATCACCCGCATGTAGAACCGGGTGATCGTCTCGTGGTATCCTCTCGTCGGCGTGGTCGGCACCCCGTGCGCGGCGTTCAGCCGCCCGATGCCTTCACGCATTTTCGGCAGCGCCTCCTCGAAGGGCAACCGAGCGGCGTACCAGAGCGCCACCGTCAGATGGGCCTGATGGGTCCATTCGACCTGCGGCAGGGTGCAGTCTTCGAACTGCGCCACCAGCCTCGGCACTCCGCTCCGGCTCATGCCGCCGCCTGGCGCCGCCGCAGGGCCGTGGCCGTCGGCACGGGCGGGGGGCCGCTCTTCCCGTGAGCCCCGGGGGCGAGCTGGATCATCAGCACCGCGCCCAGGATCAGCACCATGGCTCCGAGTGTGCGCATCGTGATCGCCTCGCCGAGAACGAGCCAGCCGAGCAGCACCGCCACCACGGGGTTCACGTAGGCATAGGTGCCGACCACCGTGGCCGAGGCGTGACGC
>DATABZ010000023.1:0-11214 GCA_036259315.1 Gemmatimonadales bacterium
TCACCAAGATGCACCAGAAGTTCGCCGGAATGAACCGGTGGCTGGTGCTGGAGCAGGTGCTGAGCGGGAAGTAGCGGGCGGACGGGCGGGGCGGACAGGCGGACAGAAGCTAGCGCCGCCTCACCAACAACGCGAGGGATCCTCTCTACGGGTGTCGATCACCGCGGAGAAGATCCCTCGCCTCGTGTTCACTCCTTCGGCACCACAACCTGGTTGCGTTCACCTACCGCCGTTCCGCCCTTCCGCCGGCGGAGTGGCCGTGGAGGGAAGGGGTTCCGCCGGCGGGGTGAGGGGCCGGGAGCGGTTCCGCCGGGGGTGGAGCGCGGCCGGGGCGCGGTTCCGCCGGCCGGGCGGTGGAGCGGCCGGGAGCGGGTCAGCCGTTACCCCGCCCTTCTCCCCACCTCTCCACTCGCCAGCGCCTCGGCCACCTCGACGCCTTCTCCTCTCAGCCGGTCCACCTGCCATCGGTCCAGGCGTACCGTGACGTCGAGCGCGGCGCCGTCCTCGCGCCGGGAGAGCACTTCACCCTCACGGTAGAGCGCGGCGAGACGGGCGCCGTCCGAGACGGGGAGCCGCACCCGGACCGTCTGCCGGCCGGCGCGCTCCCTCTCCCGGAGTACGGCCTTGAGCGGCGCGAGGCCGCTGGTGCGCATGGTGCTGACGGTGAGCGCCCCGGGATAGAGCTCCCGCACGCGCTTGGCGAAACCGTCCGGGTCGGCCACCAGGTCCATCTTGTTGAAGACCGGGATGAGCGGCCGATCGGCCAGCTCCAGATCGGCGAGCACGCGCTCCACGACCCGCATCTGGCCTTCCCAGTCGTGATGACTGGCGTCCACGATGTGGAGCAGGAGATCGGCGCCGCGCGCCTCCTCCAGCGTCGCCCGGAAGCTTGCGACCAGGTGGTGGGGCAGCTTGCGGATGAAGCCGACGGTGTCGGTCACCCGGGCGCGGTGGCCCTCGCCCAAATCCACTTCGCGGGTGAGCGTGTCGAGGGTGGCGAACAGCCGGTCTTCGACGAAGATCTCGTGCTGTCCCGAGAGCGCGCGCAGGATGCTCGACTTCCCCGCGTTGGTATAGCCCACCAGCGAGACGCTGAGCATCGGGTCGCGGCCGGCACGAAGGTTCTCCCGGTGGCGCTCGACGCTCTTGAGCTTCGCCTTGAGTCCCTGGATCCGTCGCCGAATGATCCGGCGGTCGGTCTCCAGCTGGGTTTCGCCAGGACCCCGGAGGCCGATACCGCCGCGGATGCGTGAGAGGTGGGTCCACATCCGGGTGAGCCGCGGCAGCAGGTACTCCAGCTGGGCCAGCTCCACCTGGAGCTTCGCCTCGTGGCTCCGCGCCCGGGTGGAGAAGATGTCGAGGATGACCTCGGGCCGGTCCATCACCCGCACGTCGAGCGCGCGCTCCAGATTGGCCCCTTGGACCGGGCTCAGCTCCTCGTCGAAAATCACCAGGGAGGCGCCCGATTCCACGACCGCGCGTGCGACCTCGTCCACCTTGCCTTCACCGATCAAGGTGGCGGGGTTGGGAGCGGTGATCTGCTGCGAGACTCGGCCCACGACTTCGGCGCCGGCTGTGTCCACCAGGCGGGTCAGCTCTTCGAGGTGTTCGGTCACGTGCCGCGCGTCCCCCGACCCCTTCCGCGGGGCGGCGACCAGAACGGCACGCTCGATCGGGTCGCGGACTTCGATGGGTGTTCTACTGATAGGTCGTGATCCCCCGCCGCGCTCAGCGGCCGGTGGAGGCCGGCAGCGCGCCCGCCCGGGTGAGCGGCACGCGTCCCTGCCTCGTGAACGGAACGCTCTGCGCGCCCCATGGTGTCTGCAACGTGATCTCCCCCTTCATCTCGTAGGGCACCGCCCCGGCGCTCAGCGCAGTGCGAAGGGCGCTGCCCACGCCGGCCCACTCGAACCGCAGCGGCAGTGTCAGCGTGGTCCGCCCCCCGCTGTTCACGCTGAAATCGCTGTCGTAGCGCACGTCGCCTACGTGTGACCCTTCCACATCGAAACCGAGCACGACTTCGGTGCCGCGGAGGTCGAAGGCGTTGGGGTTCTCCACGCCGACCAGCAGATCGAGGCTGCCGCCCCGCACGCCCACGTCGCGCACCACCACCTGCTGGAGCTCGACCTCCGGGTCCTTCAAGGCATTCCCGAGCGCGGCGCAACCCGCCAGCACGGCACCGAGCATCAGTGGTCCCGCCGCACCTCCGAGCCTCATCCGTGCCCTCCTCGCAGCCACCCGAAAGATACAGCGAGGCCGCGAGACCCGGAGTGATCATGTCGCCCAGCGTGGCCTGGAGCCGTGGCGGGGGTCACAGGAGCAGCGGCCGCGCACCGCGCACCAGCTGCTCCTTACCCTGCGCCTGCTCCCTTACTCTGCGCCCTGCGCCTGCTCCCTTACTCTGCGCCCTGCTCCCCACCTCCATCCCCCGGCTCCGCCTCGCCATCACGCTTCTTCCGCCCCCACCACTCCATCCGCTCCGCCACCCGCCTCTCGTACCCGAACCCGCCCGGCGTGTAGAACGCCGTGCCTCGGAGCTCGTCGGGGAGGTACTCTTGCGGAAGGTACGCATCCGGCGAGTCATGGGCATAGCGGTAGCCTTTCCCGTACCCCAGCTCCTTCATCAGCCCGGTGGGCGCGTTCCGGATGTGGAGCGGCACGGGCAAGGCCGGTGTCGCTTGCGCCGCGGCCATGGCCTCGCCGAGCGCCACCTTGGCGCTGTTCGACTTCGGCGCCGTCGCCAGGTAGATCGTCATCTCCGCCAGCGGGAGGTATCCCTCCGGCGGTCCCAGCATGTGGAAGGCGTCCCGCGCCGCCACCGCCACCAGCAGCGCATTCGGGTCCGCGAGCCCGATGTCCTCCGCGGCCATCGCGATCGCGCGGCGGAAGAGCGTCATCGGATCCTCGCCTCCATCGATCATCCGCGCCATCCAGTAGAGTGCGCCCTGTGGGTCGCTGCCGCGGAGCGACTTGTGGTACGCCGAAAGCAGGTTGTAGTGCTCCTCGCCCGCCTTGTCGTAGCGGGCGAAGCGCTTCTGCATCGCCTCCCGCGCCACCTCGCTCGTGATCCTGCCGCCCCGGCCCACGTGCGCCGCGGCGGCCTCGAGGACGGTGAGCGCCCGGCGCGCGTCGCCGTCCGCCTCGACGGCGATGGACTCGAGCGCGTCGGTATCGACCGCGAGCTCCATGCCCCCGAGTCCCCGCTCCGGGTCCTCCAGGGCCCGCCGGATGAGCTGTCCCACGTGATCCGCGGTGAGCGGTTGGAGCACGAACACCCGGGTGCGCGAGAGCAGGGCGCCGTTGATCTCGAAGCTCGGATTCTCGGTGGTGGCGCCGATCAGCGTGATGGTGCCGTCCTCGGACGGCGGCAGGAGGCTGTCCTGCTGCGCCTTGTTCAGGCGGTGGATCTCGTCCACGAAGAGAATGGTCTGCGTGCCGCCGGAGTCCAGCCGCACCTTGGCCTGTCCCACGATCTCCCGGATCCGCGGCACGCCCTCGGAGACCGCGCTGAAGGGCACGAACACCCGCGCGGTGGAGCTGGCGACGAGGTGGGCCAGGGTCGTCTTGCCGCTGCCCGGCGGCCCCCAGAAGATCATGGACCCGGGGACGCCCCGCTCGATGGCCTCGCGCAGGGGCCTGCCCGGGGCGAGGAGGTGCTCCTGCCCCACGAACTCGTCCAGGGTCCGCGGCCGCATCCGGGCGGCGAGCGGCTGCCCCTCCCGCGTCGCCGCGAAGAGCGACTCGCCCTGCTCCGCACCTCGCTTCCTGGCCATGACTCCTCCCCCGGCTCACCGCATCCAAGCGTCGAGCAACTTCTCCGTGAGGAAGAATCCCACCGCTCCCCCGAAGAACGCCAGAGCGCTGAGCCAGCCCCGCTTGGCCTGGAACTCGGGCACCAGGTTGGATGCCGCCACGTAGATCGTCACGCCTGCCGAGATCGCGAGCCCGTGGCGGGCGAGCGGCTCCACCACCTCGGTGAGCACGACCCCGAGGATCGTGGCGAGTCCCAGCACGGCCGCGGCACCGAGTGCCTGGCCCCGGCTCTGCCCTCCGGCCACCATGACGCTCGCGATGGTGACGCCCTCCGGCAGCTTGTGCAGCAGCACGGCGAGGAAGAGGAGCAGGCCCAGCTCGCCCGAGACCAGAAACCCGCTGGCGATCGCGACGCCGTCGAAGAACGTGTGCAGCGTGAGCCCGAGCAGCGCGGAGACGCCCGCCGAGCGGCTCACCCGGTGGGTTTCCTCGCCGAAGTGGAAGTGGGGGGTGAAGACGTGCTGCGCCAGATGGACCGCGAGGTAGCCTGCCAGCACGAACAGGGCGCCCTCCTCTCCGTCACGCAGCACCTCCGGGAGCACGCCGAGGACCGCGACGGCGAGCATGAACCCGGCCCCGAACGCGAGACAGGCGTCGATCACCCGCAACTCGCGGCGGAGGCTTCGCACGACGGCGACCGCGCCCGCCATGTTCCCCAACGCCGCGGCCACCGCGAACCAGAAGGTGGTCACCGGTGATCCCGCGCCAGCGCCAGCAGTCGGTCGCGGGTGTTGACCGCCGGGTCCTCCAGCACCCGGTCGAGCAGCGCCGCGAGGGTCTCCCCGATCCGGGGCCCGCGGAGCCCGAGTGCCTCGAGGTCCCGACCGCTCACGGCCAGATCTCCCCGCGTGAGCGGGTCGTGCCGCTCGCGGATCTCGGTCATCTTCCCGAGCCACCCGGGGGCTGCGCGCCGTCGGAGCCGGTACAGCGCGACCAGATCGTCGGCCGCCGGTCCCACGGCGGCGAGCCACCGCCGCACCGCGACATCGTCCGCCCCGGTCGGCTCGGCCGGCCCGGCGGCCATCGCCTCCGCCCGCGCGATCTCGGCATTCGAGGCCCGGAGCCGCCGGAGGACGCCGGCGGGGTCTTCGGCGAGGTAACCCGTGACGAGCACGGGATCCCGGGGCGGCGGCGAGTGCTCCGGCGGCGGCAGCTCCCCAGCCGCGAACCGCCGCAGCTCGGGGAGCCAGACCGCCGCCGCGCCGGAGTCGTGCCAGAGCCGCACCAGCGTCTCCAGGTCGCGCGCGGTGCGCACGCCCTTGAACCACTCGTCCCGCACCCGCTCCGCCGACAGCCGGTCGAGCCCTGCGGCGGCCGCGCGTGCCGACGTCCAGGTGGTCGGATCGATCGCGAACCCGAACCGGGCGGCGAAGCGGATCGCCCGGAGCACGCGGAGGTAGTCCTCACGAAACCGGGCGGCCGGATCGCCGACCGCGCGCACCACGCCCTCGCGGAGGTCGCGCTCGCCGCCGTGGGGATCGCGCCACTCGCGCCGGAGCGGGTGGTAGGCGATGGCATTGATGGTGAAGTCGCGGCGGGCGAGGTCCTCTTCCAGGGATGCGCCGTACTCGACCACCGCGTGCCGGCCGTCGGTGCGTACGTCACGGCGGAACGTCGTAACCTCGTGCATGACCCGCTTCCGGTCGATGACCCCGACGGTGCCGTGCTCCACACCGATCGGCGCGGTACGTCGGAAGAGGCGCTGCACCTCCTGGGGGGGCGCCGAGGTGGCGAGATCGAAGTCGGTCTGCACGTCGCCGAGCAGCGTGTCGCGGAGCGCGCCGCCGACGCACCATGCCTCGTAGCCGGCGCTCTCGAGCACACGGGCGATCTCCAGGATCTCTTCCGGGACCGCCACCGACCCGGGCAGGCTCATGGCGAGCCGTAAGGCACGCCGGCGGAGAGCGCGATCGCCAGCTCCATCCGCGCCTGCGACGGCGTGCGCGCACCCGCCGGGATCGCGCCCATCGCGATGGTCTGCGCGCCGCCGCCCTCGAAGGCGTAGAGCGGGACCACCTCACCCCACCAGCAGCGGCTGGCCAGCACCACCGGCTTTCCGTCGGCGATCCATCGCCCGATCGCGGGCACCGCGCCCGGCGGCACGTTGCCGCTCCCGAACGCCTCGACCACCACGCCGTCGTGCTCCTCGCGCGCGCCATCGAGCAGCGCGCCCCGATCACCCACGACCATGGGCACGTGCGCGACGCGTGCGTGGAGCGAGCGGGGCCGCAGCGGCGGCGCGTCGGACGGGGCCGCCGTGAACGTCACTCTGCCGTCGGCTACCAGGCCGATCGGTCCGGCGTGCGGCGCGGCGAAGGCCTCGAGGTCCGTGGCATGGCTCTTCACGCCGGTGCGCCCGGTGAAGATCCGGCCGGCGAACACCACCATCGCTCCCCGTCCGGGGCTCGCGGGGCTCGCCGCGACCGCCAGCGCGTCGCGGAGATTGCGCGGACCGTCCCAGCCGTCGTCGCTCGACGTGCGCATCGCCCCGGTGATCGCCACCGGGACCCGCCGCTCGAGCGTACGGTCCAGCAGGTAGGCGGTCTCCTCCAGGATGTCGGTCCCGTGGGTGATCACGATGCCGCTCACCTCGCCCGATTCCGCCAGCTCGCGCACCCGCTCGCGCATGGCCCAGAGGCGCGCGTGATCGAAGTGACAGGCGGGTACACGGGACCAATCCTCGATCCGGAAGGGCGCGAGGCGCTCGATCCCGGGCGCCAGACGCACCAGCGCCTCGCCCCCGTGCGCCGGGACGTTCCCCCCGGCCGCGGTGTCACGCTGCATGGAGATGGTGCCACCGGTGAAGAGGATGTGGATCATGCCGTCATCCGCACAGCACACTGCCGCCGTTCACGTTCAGCACCTCGCCGGTCACGTGGCTCGCGAGATCACTGCACAGGAAGACGATCGGTCCGGCAATCTGCTCGGCGGTGGGAATCCGGCGCAGGGGGATGGTCCGAGCGATTCGCTCCTTCTCGCCTCCGCCGAACGCCGGTGCCGCCATGTCGGTGTCCACCCAGCCCGGGGCGACGCAGTTCACCAGGATATCGGGAGCGTACTCGATCGCGAGCGACTTGGTGAGCGCGATGACCGCGCCCTTGGCGGCCGCGTAGTCCGCGTGGCCGGCCTCGCCCCGCTGGCCCGCGGTACTGGCCACCAGCACGACACGTCCACCGGGCCCCATGAGACCCAGCGCGGCGCGGGTGGAGTGGAAGACGGCATCCAGGTTGGCGGTCATGGTCCCGCGCCAGCGATCGGGGGAGAGCCGGCCGAGCGGCACCTCGTCGGGCGGCCAGATCCCGGCATTGGCGACGAAGATGTCGAGTCGTCCGAACGCCTCGGCGACCGCACCGGCGATCGCATCGACGGCCGCCGGGTCTCCCAGGTCGCCGCCGACGGCGATGGCGCGGCGCCCGGCGGCCCGCGCGCCGGCGGCCACCGACTCCGCCTCCGCGGCCCGGGTGTGATAACCGATCGCCACGTCCGCGCCGGCTCGCGCGAGCATGGCGACCACGGCTCGGCCGATGCCGCGGCTGCCGCCGGTGACCAGCGCCGTCCTGCCGTGCAGGGTGATCATGCGCCGCGGGTCAGCTCTGCCTCCACCAGCTCCACGATCAGGTGCTCGAGCGCCAGGTGAATGACCTGAATGCGCCCGGTGTCGTCCGACGGAACTACGAGCGCCTCGTCCACCAGCGGCGCCAAGGCCCCGCCCCCGCGGCCGAGGAACGCCACGGTGCCTACCCCGCGCTCCCGCGCGGTCCGGGCGGCGGCGAGCAGGTTGGGGCTTTCGCCGCTGGTGCTGTGCAATACCAGCAGGTCACCGCGGCGGCAGAGCGCCTCCACCTGGCGGGCGAAGACGCGCTCGAACCCGAGGTCGTTGGCCGCGGCGGTGAGCAGCGAGGAATCCGTCGTGAGCGCAACGGCCGCGAACGCCCGGCGTGAGGCGGCGTAGCGCACCACGTACTCAGTGGCGATGTGCTGGGCGTCCGCGGCGCTGCCACCGTTCCCGCAGAAGAAGAGTGTTCCGCCTGTCCGCAGCGCGTCCGCGTACCGCCGGGCCACCGCCGCCACCCGGTCGCTCAGCGCCGCACTGTCGAGGGCGGAGCGGGCCAGCGCCTCCAGCCCGGCGCGAACCGCAGCCGCCGTCATTCGCCGCCCTCCAGCAGCTGCCGGATCCGCTGCATCCAGGTCCGACGGATTTCCAGGGGCGGCACCGGCAGCAGCGGGACGTCGTCGAGGATGGCGCGCGGGTTCACCCTCGTGAGCAGCTCGGCCTGCTCGGCGCCGTCCTGAACATCGAGGAACCGTCGGCCGGTGCCGATGCTGCGATCGTCGCCGTGGTTGTCGGCGGCGAGGATGTCGGCCAGGCCGGCGCTCACCAGGGCCCGCGCCCGCTGGCCGCGGGACTGCGGCGAGAGCAGCGTGGTCGCGTCGACCTGCATGCGGGCGCCGATCTCGCGCCAGCGGGCGACCGCGTCGGGGCTGCAGGAGGCGTAGCGCTCGGGATGGGCGAGGAGCGGCACCAGTCCGGACTCCATGACGCGGCTGAGCGCGATCGTGACGGTGTCGAGCGCCACGAGGCGGGGGAACTCGACGAGGATGTAGCGCGTACCGCCGACCGTGCAGCGACGGGAGCGCAGATCGTCGGCCGGGAGCGGCCGGTCGAGCATCACCTCCGCACCCCGATGCAGGCTGGGGAGGCGCGGCGCCGCCGCCTGGAGTGCGGCAAACGCCTCCTCGTGGGCGTGGGGCGGCGCCTTGGAGAGCTCGCCGGCCCGCAGGTGCGGGGTGAGGCAGAGATCGGTCACGCCCTGCGCGGCCATCTCGTTCAACACCTTGACCGACTGCGCCACCGAGCGGGACCCGTCGTCCACGCCCGGAAGGAGATGGGAGTGAAGATCGATCACGCGACGGACGACACGTCGCGGAGCACGGCGGCCGCGAACTCGCCCAGGCGTTCCGGCGCGTCCTGCGCCTGGGCGAGGAGCCCGAGCGTGACGAGGGCGTCCGCCGCGAGGAGGTCGAGCGCCACCGAGCGGTCGCCGGCGCGGGCCAGCACCTGGTCGAGCGCGCGGCGGGCGGAGAATGCCAGCGCGTCGGGCGTAGCGGCGTGCGGGCCGGTGCCGGCGTACGCCAGCACTCGCTCGCGGAGCGCCGCCGGCGCGCGGGCGGTCTCCCGCTCCACCCAGTCGGCCGCCGTCAGGCGCCGTTCCCCTCGGCAGGCCCGCCGAGCCAGACGGAGACGAGATCCCGGGTCGCGGCGCGGGCTTCCGGCAGCTTCGAGGCGTCGCCGGCGCCCGCGGAGGCGAAGTGGGCCCGGCCCCCGCCGCGCCCGCCGCTCAGCGCCGCGATTCGGTTCACCAGGTCGCCCGCATTGCGGCCGGCTCGCACCAGGTCGTCGGTGAGCGCGACGTGGATGCCGCCGCGACCGCCGGTGCTGAAGAGCACCAGCACGCCGTTGCGCGAGCCTGCCCTGAACTGGTCCGAGATCCGGCCGAGTTCGGCCCGGTCATCGGTGCCGGTCTCCGCGATGGTCAGGTCCACGCCGTGGACGGTGGCCTTGTCACCGGTCATCGCGGCCGGTCCGCCACTTCGGAGCGCCTCCGCGAGGCGCGCCTCGAGGCGCTGCCGCTCTTCGAGAAGCTGCTCCAGTCTGCGGACCACGTGCTCGGGCTGGGCCTTGAGGGTCTCCGCCACCTGCGCCAGCCGATGCTCCTGCTCCCGCAGCGCGCGCAGGGCCCCGGTTCCGGTCACCGCCTCGATCCGCCGGACGCCGGCCGCGACGCCGCTCTGTCCGCTGAATCGGAATGGCCCGACCTGCCCCGTGGTCCGTACGTGCGTGCCGCCGCAGAGCTCGATGGACGGGCCCATCTGCACCACCCGGACGACGTCGCCGTACTTCTCGGAGAAGAACGCCATCGCGCCGAGTGCGAGCGCGTCGGCGTACGGCATCTCGCGCGTGGCCACGGCCTCGTTGGCGAGCACGAGATCGTTGATCTCGTCTTCGATGCCGCGCAGCGTGGCCAGGTCGATGGGACCGTGATGGGAAAAGTCGAACCGCAGGCGCTCGGCCTGGACCAGCGAGCCCTGCTGGCGCACGTGGGGGCCGAGGCGCTTTCGCAGCACGTAGTGCACCAGGTGGGTGGCACTGTGATTGCGCTCGATGTCCCGCCGCCGCCGCGCGTCCACCGCCGCATGGGCCGGCGTAGGCTCGAAGGCCGCGCCGAACTCTCCGCCGATCACGGTGCCCTTCGCGTCCTTGCGCACCGAGTCCACCGCGAGCGACCAGCCCTCGCCGCGCACCTCGCCGATGTCGCTCACCTGCCCGCCGGACTCCGCGTAGAACGGGTTTTCCTTCAGCACCAGCTCGACCCGGGGGCCCTCCTGCCGGAAGGCGAGCACATCGGTGTCCGCTTCGGTGGTCTCATAGCCGACGAAGCGCTGCTTGCCGCGCTTGACCGAGCGCCACCGGTCGCCTTTGCCGGTGCGGATCGCCGGACCACCGTGCGCGGCACCCTCGCCACCGCCTTCAGCGTGCGACGCGGGGGAGCCGGAACCGGAACGTGCCGCGCGTGAGCGCTCCCGCTGCGCCTCCAGCGCGCGCTCGAACCCCGAGAGCTCCACGCCGACGCCCCGCTCCGCCGCGATGATCTGGGTGAGATCGATGGGAAAGCCGTAGGTATCGTAGAGCTTGAAGGCGTCCTCGCCGGAGATCGTGGTGGCGCCGGACGCGAAGATCTCCTCCAGCCTGCCCAGCCCGCCCTCGATCGTCTCGAGGAAGCGGCGCTCCTCGGTCTCGGTGACCTCGTGGATGTAGCCCGCCTTCGCCGTGAGCTCGGGGTAGACCTCGCCCATCTGTCGCACCACGACGTCGGTGAGCGGAGCGAGGGTCGGCTCCCGGCGGCCGAGCAGCCAGGCGTGCCGCACCGCGCGTCGCAGAATCCGGCGCAGCACGTATCCCCGGCCTTCGTTGCTGGGATACACCCCGTCGGCGAGCAGAAAGCCCACCGCCCGCGCGTGGTCGGCCAGCACTCGGTACGAAGCGCGGTTCTCCGCATCCCGGTCGTAGGACGCGCCGATCAGCTCCCCCACCCGCTCGATCAGGGGCAGGAACACGTCGGTGTGGAAGTTGTCGTCCTCGCCCTGCATCACCGCCGCGATCCGTTCCAGCCCCGCGCCGGTGTCCACCGAGGGCTTCGGCAGTGGCGTGAGCGTGCCGTCAGCCGCGCGGTCGAACTGCATGAAGACGAGGTTCCAGATCTCGAGGAAGCGCCCTGCCTCGGCGAGACGCTCGAACTCGGCCTGGGGGATGATCGCCTCGGCGGAACGGCTGTCGACGGCGGAACGGCGGAACGGCGGAACGGCGGACGGCTCCTCGCGTTCCGACGCTCCGATGTCCTG
>DATABZ010000024.1:0-1977 GCA_036259315.1 Gemmatimonadales bacterium
CGCCGTCAGCACCACGAGCCAGATCCCCGCATAGAGAATGATGAACGGCTGCCGCTTCCGCAGCATGTCCGGAAAGTGCACCGGCATCCCGGCGAACTTGCCCCGGGGCACGCTGGGAAAGAAGAAGGTCTTGTACGTCTCGGTCGTCGCGACGCAGAAGCCGGTAGCGGCGAGGGTCACCAGGACGAGGTCGTGATTGAGGTACGAGAGCCCCAGCGCGAAGAGCGACGCGATGATGGGGCTCCGGAAGAACTTGAAGATCTGGAATCCCTCCTTCGGCGCGTCCTTCCAGGCGCCCCCGAAGGCGCTGATCCAGCCGCCCAGTCCGCCGATCGCGACCACCAGCCAGACCGGCATCGGGTCGGGGATGGTGCGGTCCAGCCAGTCTACCAGAAGTACCATCGCCAGCAGCCCGAGCACGTAGCCCGCGCCGGCGAGGAGCCGGGCCCGGCGGCTCCGGACCACCTTGCCGAACACCGCGAACTGCATCGGGATGAAGTACTTCGACTGGTCCTCGTCCCGCAGGAAGGTCTTGTAGATCTCGGCCAGCGCCCGCTCCACCGCGTAGGTGGCGCCGAAGAGCACCACCAGGTCCGCCGCTCGCCGCGGATCGAGTCCCCAGCCCGCCGAGAGAATCACCGCGATGGCCGTGGCGAGCACGATGCTGCGCGCGTACTTCCAGCCGGAGAAGCCCTCGTGCGGCGCGTCCTTGTACATGCCCCAGGTGGCGGTGTGGACGCCGGCCATCAGGCCGACGGCCGCGGCGAGCAGCAGCATCATCGGGTCCCCTCGCGAGTCTCGGCCGCGGTGCGGTAGGCGGTCTCGACCAGCTCGAGACCGCGCTGCGCCCGCAGGGCCGTCATGACCGGCTCCCGGCCGGTGCGGATCACATCCAGGAAGTCGGTCCACATCGCCCGGTTGCCGTTGATGTCGCGGAGACCGGGGAACACCAGCCGGCGGCCGGGGCCGCTCACCGCCACGAAGATGCCGTTCGACTCGAACGCCACCGATCCGGCCGTGCCGTAGATCCGGGAGATCCGGAGCCCGCGGAGCGGCGAGGCCACGTCCCACGAGTGCGCCAGCGTGCCCACGCCCCCGCCCCGGTACTGCACCACGAGCAGCATGCTGCGCTCGAGGCCGGTGCCGGTGTCGGGCCGGAAGCCGCGGGCCGACTCCACCTCGAGGCCGACGTTGGCGAGCAGGTCGATCCAGTGCACGCCGCCCTCGAACAGCGCGCCCCCGCCGGCGATCGCCGGGTCGTCGCGCCAGCCCGCGCGGCGCTGGCTCTTCACCGCGACCAGGTTGAAGAACCGCACCTCGCCCAGCACCCCGGAGGCGATCACCTCGCGCAGCACCCGGGCGACCGGCTTGTAGCAGTAGTTCTCCGCCACCATGAGCCGCCGGCCGCTCCGCGCCTCCGCGGCGCGCACCGGCTCGAAGTCGGCCGCATGGAGGAACGCCGGCTTCTCCAGGACGACGTGCTTCCCCGCTTCGAGGGCGGCAAGGGTCAGCTCCAGGTGGGAGTCGGGAGGCGTGCAGACCACGACCGCCTGCACCCGCGCGTCGTTCATCGCCGCCGCGTAGGAGCCGAACGAGCCCGCGCCGCCGAACTTCCTGCTGTATTCCTCGGCGAGCTTCGGGTCACGGCTCGCGTAGTAGCGCTGGACGTCACCCCCGAAGCTGGCGAGCACCTTCGAGTGGGTGCGGGTCGCCACCCCGCAGCCGAGAAACGCGATGCTAACGGGCTGCGGCATGCACCATCGAGCCGGCGGCGATAGGGGCGCGGGCGGCGAGCCGCTCGGCAGCGCGGAGTGCGATCGCCGAGATCGTGAGGCTCGGGTTCACGGCCGCCGAGGTCGGCATGACGCTCGCGTCCACCACGGTCAGGTTCTCCAGCCCGCGGAAGCGGCAGTCGGCGTCGAGCGCGCTGGTGTAGCGGTCGGCGCCCATGCGCACCGTCCCGACGCCGTGGCTGAA
>DATABZ010000025.1:0-19509 GCA_036259315.1 Gemmatimonadales bacterium
GTGCGCGTGCAGGGTCCCGGCAGCGGCCGCGAGTCGGCCATCCAGGCGCTCGCGTCGGTCGGGCTCCGGGTGGTCTCCATCCGCGATGTCACCCCGATCCCGCACAACGGCTGCCGCCCGCCGAAGAAGCGCCGGGTCTAAACGCTTTGACAGACGTGACCATGACCATTGATCTGACCGGGTTGGTGCGCCCGCACCTCGTCGAGATGACGAAGCGCGACGACAACCCCAATGCCGCCGAGTTCCGTCTCCAGCCGCTGGAGCGCGGGTTCGGCTACACGCTCGGCAACTCGCTGCGCCGGCTGCTCCTCTCCTCCCTGCGCGGCAGCGCGGTCTGGGGCTTCCGCCTCGACGGCGTGGTGCACGAGCACCAGACCGTGCAGGGCGTGCTCGAGGACGTCCACCAGATCGTGCAGCGGCTCAAGTCGCTGACCCTGGTGCTGGCGGACGACGTCGACGACGCGATCCTCCACGTCCGGCGCGAGGGCGCGGGCCCCGTGTACGCCCGCGACATCCAGGAGCACGGCTCCGTCTCCGTCAAGAATCCCGACCACCTCCTGTTCACGCTCCAGGACGACCGCGAGGTCAACATGGAGCTCTACGTGAACAAGGGGCGGGGCTACGTGGAGGCCGAGATGCACCCGGCCGACCGCTCGCTCCCGGTGGACCTGGTGCGCATCGACGCGATCTACAATCCGGTCCGGCGCGCCAACTTCGCCGTGGCCGAGACCCGCGTCGGGCAGCGCACCGACTACGACCGGCTCACCGTCCAGGTGGAGACCAACGGCACCATCACGCCGGAAGACGCGATCGCCTACGCGGCCGCGCTGGCCCAGGTCCACTTCCAGTACTTCGTGGACTTCGGCAAGGTGCCCACCATGCGTGATGGCGGCGCCGCTCCGGCCGCTCCGGGCGCGGGCAACCTCCGGCAGCGTCTCAGCCGGCCGATCGACGATTTCGGCCTCTCGGTGCGGTCGCTCAACTCCCTCAAGAACTCGAACATCCGGACCCTCAGGGACCTGGTGGAGTTCTCCGAGGACGACCTGCTGAAGGTCAAGAACGTCGGCGAGAAGGCCCTGAGCGAGATCGCCGAGCTGCTCCAGCGCGAGGGCCTCAACTTCGGCATGGGCTTCGAGGAGACGGACGGTGAGCTCCGCGTCGTCCGGCCGGGCGTGCCGCCGATGGCGCAGCCCTCGGCCGGCACCGGGGAGGTCTGATGCGGCATCGCGCCAAGGGCCGTCAGCTCTCCCGCACCTCCAGCCACAAGCGGGCGCTGCTGAACAACATGGCCGCGAGCCTCTTCGAGCACGGCCGGGTGGTGACCACCGAGGCCAAGGCCAAGGAGCTCCGCCCCTTCGCCGAGAAGCTGATCACGCTCGCGCGCCGCGGCGATCTGCACGCTCGGCGGCTGGTCGAGCGGCGGATCAAGGACCGCGACACCCTGGGCAAGCTCTTCACCGAGATCGGCCCGCGGTTCGCCGCGCGGCCCGGCGGGTACACCCGCATCCTCAAGATGGGCCATCGGCCCGGCGACGGGGCGGACATCGCCCGGATCGAGCTGCTCCCCGAGTGACGGGCTCGATCCCAGCCGCGAAAACGACGAAGGGGACCCTCTCGGGTCCCCTTTTTCTTGCGCTGCCGGACGGCGCTTCAGGCCGCGGGCTGCCGCATCCGGGGGGCCTTCACCACCCGGTTACTCTTCAGGCACTGCGTGCACACCCGCACTCGCTTCGGCGACCCTTCCACGAGGACGCGGACGGTCTGCAGATTGGGGTACCAGCGGCGCTTGGTTCGATTGTTCGCGTGGCTGACGTTGTTGCCGGTGACCGGCCCCTTGCCGCACACGGTGCAGACCCGCGCCATAAGCTCCATTCCTCGGTTTGGTGTTGCGGTACGCCGGAAACCTCCAAATCTAGCTTCGCGAGCAGCATGAGACAACCCAAGCGCCGGCGCCTGAATGCCTAGGGCGCTCATCACCGGCGTCACCGGGCAGGACGGGTCCTACCTCGCCGAGTTCCTGCTCGGCAAAGGGTACGAGGTCGTCGGCATGGTCCGCCGGACCAGCCATCACAGCTACGAGCGGATCGAGCACCTGCTGGGCCGGATGGACATCGTCGCGGCCGACCTGCTGGATCAGCACTCGTTGACGGTGGTGCTCCAGGACGTCCGGCCGGACGAGGTGTACAACCTGGCCGCGCAGTCGTTCGTGCCCACCTCGTGGAGCCAGCCCGTCCTCACCGGCGAGTTCACCGCGCTCGGCGTCACCCGCATTCTCGAGGCCATCCGGCTGGTGCACCCGCGCGCCCGATTCTATCAGGCGAGCTCCTCGGAGATGTTCGGGAAGGTCACCGAGACGCCGCAGCGGGAGACGACCTCCTTCTATCCCCGCTCGCCGTATGGCGTGGCGAAGGTCTACGGGCACTGGATCACGGTGAACTACCGGGAGTCGTACGATCTATTCGCGGTCAGCGGCATCCTGTTCAACCACGAGTCGCCCCGCCGCGGGATCGAGTTCGTCACCCGCAAGGTCACCGACGGCGTCGCCCGCATCAAGCTCGGCCTGGCCGGCGATCTCCATCTCGGGAACCTCGACGCGCGGCGGGACTGGGGATTCGCCGGCGACTATGTCGAGGCCATGTGGCTCATGCTCCAGCAGCCGGAGCCCCGGGACTACGTAGTCGGTACCGGGGAGACGCACAGCGTCCGGGAGCTGGTCGAGCTCGCGTTCGCGCACGTCGGACTCGACTGGCGCAAGTACGTGATCAGCGACCCGCGGTTCCACCGACCGGCGGAAGTGGAGCTCCTCCTGGCGGATCCCTCGAAGGCACGCCGGGAGCTCGGCTGGAAGCCGAAGGTCACCTTCGCCGAGCTGGTGACCATGATGGTGGACGCGGACCTGGCCCGGCTCTCGACGGCGACGCGGGCGTGAGGGTGCTGGTCACCGGTGCCGACGGGTTCGTCGGCCGGCACCTGGTCCGCCGCCTCGCCGGGGAAGGGCACCGGATCGGCGCGGGATGCCGACCCGGCGGCGCGACGGTGAACTGGGGCGACGCGGACGTCACCGCGCTCCCGCTCGAGCTCACCGACGACGCGTCGGTGCGGCGGGCGGTGGAGTTCGGCCCGGACGCCGTCGTGCACCTGGCGGCGGTGGCCTCCAACCGTGAGGCGCTCGCCGACCCGGGCCTCGCCTGGACCGTGAACGCGGCGGGCACCGCGCGGCTGGCGGAGGCGCTCGGCGCCCGGCGGCTGGCGGGTGGGGGCGAGGCCCGCCTGCTCGTGGTGTCCAGCGGCGAGGTCTACGGACCGGGGCCGCGAGCACCGCGGCGGGAGACCGATACCGTCGCGCCGGTCACGCCCTATGCCGCCAGCAAGGCCGCCGCGGAGCTGGCGGGACTCGAGGTCTGGCGCCGCACCGGACTCCCGGTGATCGTCGCGAGGCCCTTCACCCACACGGGGCCCGGGCAGGATCAGCGGTTCGTCCTGCCCTCGTTCGTGTCGCGTCTGCGCGATGCGCGGACCACCGGCGCCCGGCGGGTGCCGACGGGCAACCTCGAGCCGGTGCGGGATCTTCTCGACGTCCGCGACGTCGTCGAGGCATACCTGCTCCTGCTGCGCTCGGGCGAGCCCGGCGAGATCTACAACGTCGCGCGGGGCGAGGGAAACTCGGTGCGCGAGCTGTTCCGGATGCTCGCCGATCTCGTGGGCGTCCAGGCGGAGCCGGAGGTCGATCGGTCACTGGCCCGCACGACCGACCTGCCCCACCTTGTCGGGGATTCGACCAAACTGCGGCGCGCCACGGGTTGGGCACCCGCACGCACCCTGCAGCAGACACTACGAGGACTGGTGGATGCCGAAGCGGACTGACCTGGAGACCATCCTCCTCATCGGCTCGGGCCCGATCGTCATCGGGCAGGGGGCCGAGTTCGACTACTCGGGCACGCAGGCGGTGCGAGCACTCAAGGAGGAGGGCTACCGGGTCGTCCTGGTCAACTCCAATCCCGCCACCATCATGACGGACCCCGAGCTGGCCGACCGGACCTACATCGAGCCGGTGACGCCGGAGTGGGTCGCCAAGGTCATCGAGCGGGAGCGACCCGACGCCCTGCTCCCCACGATGGGCGGCCAGACCGCGCTCAACGTGGCCATGGCCCTGCAGCGGGACGGCACCCTCGCGCGTTACGGCGTGGAGCTGATCGGCGCCAACGAGCGCGCCATCCGCACCGCCGAAGACCGCGAGGAGTTCGCCGCGGCGATGCGCCGGATCGGCCTAGCCACGCCGCAGGGGCGCACCGTGCGGAGTGTGGAGGAGGGCCTGGCGGTGGTCGAGGAGATCGGGTATCCCGCCATCCTCCGGCCCTCGTTCACGCTGGGCGGCACTGGCGGCGGCATCGCCTACAACCTGGAGGATTTCGAGGGGATGCTCCTGCGCGCGCTGGAGCTCTCCCCGGTGCACTCGGTGCTGGTCGAGCGCAGCGTCATCGGCTGGAAGGAATACGAGCTGGAAGTGATGCGGGACGGAGCCGACAACGTGGTGATCGTCTGCTCGATCGAGAACCTGGATGCGATGGGCGTCCACACCGGCGACTCCATCACGGTGGCTCCCGCCATGACGCTCACCGACCGCGAGTACCAGGTGATGCGCGACGCCGCCATCCGGATCATCCGGGAGATCGGCGTCGCCGCGGGCGGCTGCAACATCCAGTTCGCGGTGGATCCCGCGACCGGCGAGCAGCTGGTCATCGAGATGAATCCCCGAGTCTCCCGCTCGTCCGCGCTCGCCTCGAAGGCGACCGGCTTTCCCATTGCCAGGATCGGCACCAAGGTGGCGGTGGGCTACCGACTGGACGAGCTCCCCAACGACATCACCCGCACCACGCCGGCCTCGTTCGAGCCGGTGCTCGACTACGTGGTGGTGAAGATCCCTCGCTTCGCCTTCGAGAAGTTCCCCAGCGCCGACCCCACGCTCACCACCCAGATGAAGTCGGTCGGCGAGGTCATGGCGATCGGACGGACGTTCAAGGAGGCCTTCCAGAAAGGGCTGCGCGGGCTGGAGACGGACCGCCCCGGCTGGACGACAGGGGCCGCTCCCACGGACGACCGGCTGGAGGATGCGTCGCTGGAGAGCGTGATGGTCGCGATCCGCACGCCGACGCCGGAGCGAATATTTCAGGTCAAGCGCGCGCTCCAGCTGGGAGCGTCGGTGGAGGCCATCGCGGAGCGCACCGGCATCGATCCCTGGTTCCTGCACCAGATGGCGGAGCTGGTCGACGCGGAGCGGGACTGGACGGGCGGACGGACCGGGGGACGGCCGGACGGCAACGGGGCCTACGACCCGTCGAGCCTCCGGAGGATGAAGCGGCTCGGGTTCTCCGATCGCCAGCTGGCCGAGCTGCGCGGCACGTCCGAAGCCGAGATCCGTGCCCTCCGGCACCGGCTCGGCATACGCCCCGCCTACAAGGTGGTGGATACCTGCGCGGGCGAGTTCCCGTCGTCCACGCCGTATCTCTACTCGAGCTACGACGAGGAGAACGAGGCTCGGGGCGCCGGCGACCGCACGGTGGTGATTCTGGGGAGCGGTCCCAACCGCATCGGGCAGGGCGTCGAGTTCGACTACCTCTGCGTCCGCGCCGCCATGGCCTTCCGGGAGCTGGGGTTCCGCACCGTCATGGTGAACTCGAACCCGGAGACCGTCTCCACCGACTTCGACATCTCCGACGTGCTCTACTTCGAGCCGCTCACGCTGGAAGACGTGCTCGAGATCGTCCACGTGGAGCAGCCGTACGGCGTCGTGGTGCAGCTGGGCGGGCAGACGCCGCTCCGGCTGGCCCGCGCGCTGGAGCAGGAAGGGGTGCGCATCCTGGGCACTTCGCCCGAGGCGATAGACCTGGCGGAGGACCGGGGTCGGTTCGAGGCGCTCACCCGCGCGCTCGGCGTGGCGCAGCCGCCGAGCGGAGTCGCGCACTCGGTGGACGAGGCGGTCGCGGTGGCCGAGCGGATCGGATATCCGGTGCTGGTGCGGCCCTCGTACGTGCTCGGCGGCCGCGCCATGGAGATCGTCTACGACGACGTGTCGCTGCGGAGCTACTTCGCCCGCGCGGCGAAGGTCGCGCCGGAGCACCCCGTCCTGATCGACAGCTTCCTGGAGGACGCGTTCGAGGCCGACGTGGACGCGATCGCCGACGGAACCCGCTGCGTCATCGGCGGGGTGATGCAGCACATCGAGGACGCGGGCATCCACTCCGGCGACTCGGCCTGCGTGCTGCCGCCGTACCTGATCACCGAGCCGCAGGTGGAGGAGATGCGTCGGCACACCCGCGCCTTCGCCGAGCGACTGGGCGTCGTCGGCCTGATCAACGTGCAGTACGCCATCAAGAACGGCGTGGTGTACGTGCTGGAGGTGAATCCCCGGGGCTCCCGCACGGTCCCCTTCGTCTCCAAGACCACCGGTGTGCCGCTGGCCTCGCTCGCGGCCGCGGTCATGGCCGGTCGCACGCTGGAGGAGCTCGGGCTCCAGGACGACGTGCTGCAGCCCTACGTGGCCGTGAAGGAGGCGGTGTTCCCGTTCAGCAAGCTCGCGGGCGTGGACCTGGTCCTGGGGCCGGAGATGCGCTCCACGGGTGAGGTCATGGGTATCGCGGACTCGTTCGGCATGGCCTTCGCCAAGGCGCAGATCTCCGCGGACGGGGCGCTGCCGCTCGAGGGAGGCGTGTTCCTGACGGTCAACGATCACGACAAGGCCAACCTGGTGCCGATCGCGCGCCGGTTCCACGGACTCGGCTTCCGGCTCTTCGCCACCGACGGCACGGCGCGCTACCTCCGCGCCAGGGGCATCCCGGCCGAGCGGGTGCTCAAGGTGCACGAGGGTCGGCCCAACGCGATCGACCTAATGGTCTCCGACCGCATCCAGCTCCTGATCAACACGCCGCTGGGGAAGTTGACCCAGCAGGACGATTACGCCATCCGTCGCGCCGCGCTCCAGCACCGGGTGCCGTACACGACCACCCTTTCGGCCGCGTCGGCGGCGTGCGACGCGATCATCGCGCTCAAGAGCCGTGCGGGCGAGGTGCGCTCGCTCCAGGAGTGGCACGTGCTCGCCCGGGAGATGTCGCCCGAGTGGACCGGCTGACGGCGCGTGATGCAGGCTTCGCGGCCGCGGTGCGGGGCGCGATCCGGGGAGAGGTGCGGGAGAACGAGTCCCTCGCGCGGTACTCCACGTATCGCATCGGCGGCCCCGCGACGGTGGTGTTGCCCGCCACCGCCGAAGACGTGGGCGTGGCCGTGCGCCTGGCGCACGAGGCCGGCGTGCCCTGGTTCGCTCTGGGACTCGGCTCCAACATCCTCCTGCCGGACGAGGGGCTCGACGCGCTGGTCGTGCGCCTGGGCAAGGGCCTCGACCGGCTCGAGCGGGACGGCGACCGCTGGCGGGTCGGGGCCGGCCTGCCCGCGCCGCTGGCGGCGCGGCGCACGACGGCGGCGGGGTACGCCGGGCTTCACATCTTCGTGGGCGTGCCCGGCACCGTCGGCGGCGGCGTCTACATGAACGCCGGGTGTCACGGGGGCGACTGGTCCGAGGTGGTGGAGACCGTCACCGTCGTGGACGAGTCGGGGCGTGATTCGGTGCTCCCGCGGGCCGAGGTCCCGTTCACCTACCGCCGCAGCGGGCTGGACGGCCGTGTCGTGGTCGAGACCGTGGTTCGGCTCCACCCGGCGGAGCAGCACCAGTTGGACGAGCAGATCGCCGAGATGTTCGAGTGGCGGCAGCGGGGCACGCCGTTCAACCAGCCGTGCTGCGGGAGCGTGTTCAAGAATCCGCACGGGCCGAGCTGGAAGCGGGAGGACGGCCCCCGCACGGCGGGACAGCTCATCGAGGCCGCCGGGCTCAAGGGGTTTCGGGTCGGCGCGGCGGAGGTCTCGCCGATGCACGCGAACTACTTCGTGAACACCGGCGGCGCCACCGCGGCGGACGTGCGCGGGCTGATCGAGGAGGTGCGCCGGCGCGTCGAGGACGAGTTCGGCGCCGCGCTGGAGCCCGAAGTGAAGATCATCGGGACCGATGGCCGGTACCTGAATCCGGAGCCGCTGCGGGGATGACGCCTTACTTCGCCCATGAGAGCTCGTACATCGACGACGGCGCCGTGATCGGGGACGGGACCAAGATCTGGCACTTCTGCCACGTGTTGCCCGGCGCGGTCATCGGCGAGCGGTGCAACCTGGGCCAGAACGTGGTCGTCATGGGCGGAACCCGGATCGGGAACAACGTGAAGATTCAGAACAACGTCTCCATCTACGAGGGCGTGGTCCTGGAGGACGACGTCTTCTGCGGCCCGAGCTGCGTCTTCACCAACGTGACCAACCCGCGAAGCCACGTGTCCCGGAAATCCGAGTACCGCCGGCCGCTGGTGCGGCGGGGCAGCTCGATCGGAGCGAACGCCACCATCGTCTGCGGGGTCACGCTCGGGGAGTACAGCTTCATCGGGGCGGGAGCGGTGGTGCGGAGCGATGTCCCGGCGTACGGTCTAATGGTGGGAGTGCCGGCCCGCCGGGTGGGCTGGATGTGCCAGTGCGGCGTCCGGCTGCAGCTTCAGGACGGGCGCGCCTCTTGCGCGGCGTGCGGCGCGTCCTATCGGGAGCGGGAGGGCATTCTGGAGCAGATTGACCGCCCCCGGGACACCGGCTAAGTTACACGGCTGCTGACGGTTCCGCTTTTCGACGCGCCCGTGCTCCGCCCGGCTTCCGCCGGTGCCCGGGCGCGTTCCACATGATGCTCCGGCCCCACAGTGCGGGGGCCGAGAAACGGAATTCGGTGAACGTACCGCTGCTCGATCTGGTGGCCCAGTACCGTGGTATCAAGGACGAGGTGCTCCAGGCGATGATGGCCGTCGTGGAGCGCCAGGGGTTCATCATGGGCCCCGAGGTTGCGCAGCTGGAGTCCGAGGTGGCGCGGCTCTCCAACGCCCGGCATGCCATCGGTTGCGCCAGCGGCACCGATGCGTTGCTGCTGCCGCTCCGTGCACTCGACCTGAAGCCGGGCGACGAGGTGATCACCACGCCGTTCACCTTCTTCGCCACGGCTGGTGCCATCCACAACGCGGGCGGCACGCCGGTGTTCGTGGACATCGAGCCGGCCACCTTCAACATCTCGCCTCGAGCGATCGAGGCCGCGATCACCCCCAGGACCCGGGGAATCGTGGTGGTGCACCTGTTCGGCCAGATGGCGGCAATGGAGACGATCTTGCCGCTGGCCCGGCGCCATGGGTTGGCGGTCATCGAAGACGCCGCGCAAACCATCGGTGCCCGACGGCGGATCGACGGTGAATGGCGCCGCGCGGGCGAGCTGGGCACGGCCGGCACGTTCTCCTTTTTCCCGAGCAAGAACCTCGGTGGGTACGGCGACGGCGGCATGATCGTGACGCAGGACGACGGCCTGGCCGACCGGCTGCGCAAGCTCCGGCTGCACGGCGGGTCCAGGCAGTACCACCACGACGAGGTCGGCTATAACAGCCGGCTGGACACGCTCCAGGCGGCCGTGCTCCTGGCCAAGCTGCCCCACCTCGAGGCCTGGAGCCGCGCCCGGGCCGAGCGGGCCGCCCGCTACACCGAGGCGTTCAGCGGCCACTCCGACGTGTGTCCTCCGGCCGTGGACCCCGCGAACGACCACATCTTTCACCAGTACACCATCCGGGTGCCACGTCGCGACGAGCTTCAGGCTCACCTCAAGGCCACGGGCATCGGCAACGCCATCTACTACCCCCTGGCGCTGCATCTGCAGCCCTGCTTCGCGCACCTGGGCTATCGCCGCGGGCGGCTCCCGGCCACCGAAGCGGCCATGGATTCGGTGATCTCCCTGCCGATTTATCCCGAGCTCACCCCCGAGCAGCAGGATGCCGTCATCGAGGCGGTGCTGGAGTTCTATGCCTGACCGCACTGAGAACGGGATGGAGGTCGCGCAGGAGCTGATCCGGAAGGCCCAGCGGCGGGAGGCGCTCTTCGGGATCGTGGGCCTCGGCTACGTGGGGCTGCCCCTGGCGGTGGAGCTGGCGAAGGCCGGCTACCGGGTGCTCGGCTTCGACATCAGCGAACGCGTCGTGGACGGCCTCAACGCCGGCCGCTCCCACGTGAAGGATGTCTCGGACGAGCAGCTCAGGGAGGCGCGCGACGCCGGCCGCTTCGAGGCCACGCACGACATGACTCGGCTGGCGGAGCCCGACGCGGTGTCCATCTGCGTGCCGACGCCGCTCTCCAAGTTCAAGGACCCGGACGTCAGCTACATCGTGGCCGCCACCGACGCCGTGAAGCGCTCCCTGCGACGCGGCCAGGCGATCATTCTGGAGTCCACCACCTACCCGGGCACCACCCGTGAGATCCTCCAGCCGGCGCTCGAGAGCACCGGCCTGCGCGTCGGGACCGAGTTCTTCCTCGCGTTCAGTCCCGAGCGGGTGGACCCGGGCAACCCGGTCTGGCAGACCCACAACACGCCCAAGGTCGTCGGCGGAATCACCGAGAACTGCACCCGGGTGGCCTGCGCGCTGTACCAGCCCGCCATCGAGACGCTGGTGCCGGTGTCCACCACCGAGGCGGCCGAGCTGGTCAAGCTGCTGGAGAACACCTTCCGCAGCGTGAACATCGGGCTGGTCAACGAGATGGCGATCGTCTGCGACAAGCTGGGCGTGAACGTCTGGGAGGTGATCGAGGCGGCCGCGACCAAGCCGTTCGGCTTCATGAAATTCCTGCCGGGTCCCGGACTCGGCGGCCACTGCATTCCGATCGATCCCCACTACCTCGCATGGAAGATGCGTGGCCTCAACTACAAGACCCGCTTCATCGACCTCGCGGGCGAGCTGAACACGGAGATGCCGCTCTTCTGGGTCCGGAAGGTCGCCGAGGCCCTCAACGATCAAGGACGGGCCGTGAAGGGCGCCGCGCTGCTGGTGCTGGGAGTGGCGTACAAGCGGGACATCGACGACATCCGGGAAAGCCCTGCGCTGGACATCATCCGACTGCTCGAAGGCCAGGGCGCGCGGGTCGCGTACTCCGATCCCCACGTCCCTTGCTTCTCCGAGGACGGTCACGAGTACCGCTCGGTGGCGCTCACGCCGCAGGCGGTCGCCGCGGCCGACTGCGTCCTGATCGTGACGGACCACTCGGACGTGGATTACCGGATGATCGCCCGGAACGCCAAGCTCGTGGTGGACACTCGAAACGTGATGCCGAAAGAGGCCTGACATGCACGTGGCGGTGATCGGAAGCGGATACGTGGGGCTGGTGGCGGGCGCCTGCCTGGCCGAGACGGGCAACGACGTGGTCTGCGTGGACAAGGACGCGGAGAAGATCGCGCGCCTCCAGCGCAACGAGATCCCGATCTACGAGCCCGGCCTCGAGCCCATGGTGCAGCGCAACCAGGCGGAGCGCCGACTCACCTTCACGACCGACATCGGCGCCGCGATCCGCGGGGCCCGCGTCATCTTCATCGCGGTCGGCACCCCGCCGGGAGAGGACGGATCGGCGGACCTCCAGCACGTCCTCGGTGTGGCTCGCGAGATCGGGCGCCACATGAACGAGCCCAAGATCGTGGTCACCAAGTCCACCGTGCCGGTCGGCACCGCGGAGAAGGTGCGGGCCGCCGTGCGGTCGGAGACCGATCTCCCGTTCGCGGTGTGCTCCAACCCCGAGTTCCTCAAGGAAGGGGCCGCGATCGACGACTTCATGAAGCCCGATCGCGTGGTGATCGGGGTGGACGATGATGAGGCCCGCGAGGTGATGGGCGAGCTCTACGCGCCGTTCACCCGGCAGGGCGGGAACCGGATCCTGTTCATGGACATCGCCTCGGCGGAGGTGACCAAGTACGCCGCCAACGCCATGCTGGCCACCCGCATCTCGTTCATGAACCAGATGGCGCTCTTCTGCGAGCTGGTCGGGGCCGACGTGAACAACGTGCGGCTCGGGATCGGCTCCGATCAGCGGATCGGGCGGGCCTTCCTCTACCCGGGACCGGGCTACGGCGGGTCGTGCTTTCCCAAGGACGTCAAGGCGATCATCCGCACCGCCGACGACCTCGGTCTCTCGCTCGACGTGCTCAAGGCGGTCGAGGCCGTGAACGAGTGCCAGAAGCTGGTGGTGCTCCACAAGGTGCAGCGCTACCTCGGCGCCGATCTCTCCGGCAAGACGGTCGGCCTCTGGGGCCTCGCGTTCAAGGCGGAGACCGACGACATGCGGGAGAGCCCCACGATCCCGCTCATCGAGGGGCTCCTTGCCGCCGGGGCGAGGGTGCAGGCCCACGATCCCAAGGCGACCGATTCGGCGCGACAGATCTTCGAGGATCGGGTCATGTATGCCGCCGACCCCTATAGCGCGGCCCACGGTGCCGACGCGCTGTGCGTCATGACCGAGTGGCTCCTCTACCGCAACCCCGACTTCGAGCGCGTGCGCAGGCTGCTCCGACGGCCGCTTCTGGTGGACGGCCGCAACCTCTACGAGCCGGAGCGGATGAAGACCCTCGGCTTCGAGTATCACGGGATCGGTCGGGGCGGCCGGTGACCCGAGTCCTCGTCACCGGTGCGGCCGGCTTCATCGGCTCGCACCTGGTCGAGGCCCTGGTCCGTCAGGACGACGAGGTGATCGGGATCGACAACTTCGATCCCTTCTACTCGCGGGAGATGAAGGAGCGGAACCTGGCCGGGGTCGGTCGGCTCCCCGGCTTCACCTTCCACGAGCTGGACCTCCTCGACACGGCGGCGCTCCAGTCCCAGCTCACCCCCGATACGGTGCTGATCCACCTCGCGGCCAAGGCCGGCGTTCGGCCCTCGCTCGCCGATCCGGTGGGCTATGCCCGCACCAACGTCACCGGCACGGCTTCGGTCGCGGAGGCCGCGCGCGGTGCGGGCGTGTCACGGATTCTCTTCGGCTCGTCGTCCTCGGTATACGGCGACAGCACCCCGGTGCCGTTCCGCGAGGACGCCGTGGCCATCGAGCCGGTCTCGCCCTACGCGGCGACCAAGCGGGCGGGAGAATTGCTGCTACGCTCCGTCGCGCCCATCTACGGGTTCACGGTCGCGTCGCTTCGCTTCTTCACGGTGTACGGCCCGCGGCAACGCCCGGACCTGGCGATCCACGCCTTCACCCGCAAGATGGTCGCGGGCGAGACCCTGACCCTCTTCGGGGACGGGACCCAGGCGCGCGACTACACCTACTGCGACGACATCGTGCGCGGGGTACTGGCGGCGCTCCACTGGACGGCCGACGCGCCGGTCGGAGTGGAGGACTTCAACCTCGGCGGCAACCGCCCGGTGCCGACCGGAGCGATGGTGGACGAGATCGCCGCCGCGCTCGGCGTCGAGCCGAAGGTCCAGTGGGCTCCGATGCAGCCGGGCGACGTCCAGCAGACCGCCGCCGATCTCACCAAGTCGGGGGCGGTGCTCGGCTACGCGCCGCGGACACCATTTCCGGAGGGAATCCGGCGATTCGTCGCCTGGTTCCGGGAGACCTATGGCCGCCCAGACTGAGCGTGCGCTGAACCGGGCCCGCGAGCGGTTCGCGGTCCAGGACTACTACGGCACGGTTCACCTCCTGGAGGAGATCGTCGCCACCGGCCGGGCCTTCGCCGACGTCCACCACCTGCTCGGCGTCGCCCTCTCCCTGCTGGGGCAGCGGGAGCGGGCGCTGGCGGAGCTGGGCCGCGCGCTGGAGCTCAACCCGCGGTATCTCGAGGCGCTCATCCACCAGGGCCTGGTGCTCTCCGAGCTGGGACGGGACACCGAAGCCGAGGAGTCGTTCCGGCGCGCCCAGGCGAGCGTCTCGCCGCCGGCCGGCGGACTGCCGGCACCGGTCGCGGCGCGCCTCGCCAACCAGCACGGCGAGCTGGCCGAGGCGTACGCCGAGGCGGGCGCGCTCGACCGGGCAGTGGAGCAGTACCAGCGGGCCCTGGAGCTCGGCCCGGGGTTCGTGGACCTGCGCTACCGGATGGCGAGGATTCTGCTGGAGGCAGGGCGCTTCCTCGAGGCGCGGGAGGAGTTGGAGGAGGTCCTGCGCGTTCGACCCAACTTCATGGACGCCACGGCCGCGCTGGGGCTGGCCCACTTCCTCTCCGGCGACGCTATCGGGGCGCGGGACATCTGGAGAGCGTGCCTCTCCCGCCGACCCGAGAACGCGCGAGTGGAGGCCTACCTGGCGATGCTCGGGCGCGCTGCCACGTGAGCCCCTGGGTCCTCGCCGCCGTGATGACCTGCGCCGCGTGCGGCGGGGGGACCGACGTGGAGCGTCGTGGGGACGAGGCCTACGCTCAGGGTCGGTACGCGCAGGCGCTGAAGGAGTACCGCTCCTTGGCCGGGGAGAAGGCGCCCCCCAGGGTCTGGGCCAAGATGGGGGCCGCCGCGCTGCACATCGGGGAGCTTGCCGACGCGGTGGACGCCTACCTGCACCTCGCGGGCGAGGACCCGGATCGGGCGGCCGAAGCGGCCGAGGGCCTGGAAGCGGTGGCCCGGGCCGCGGAGGGGGCGGAGCGCTCGGACGTGCTCCAGCGAGCCGTGATCGGGCTCCAGACCATCGCACCCGACCGGGTGCCGGGGCGCTACGCGCTCAGGCTGGCTCAGGAGGAGGGCGCCGAGCCGGAGGAGTTGGTCGGGCTGCTCCCGCGCGCCGTCGCGGCCACCTCGGACCAGTCCACCACCGACTCCCTGCTGGCGCTCCACGCCCGGCTGCTGCAGCAGACCTCGGGTTGCGGGCAGGCCATGTTCCAGTACCGCGCGGTGCTCCGGCGGAGTCGGGACAGCTCCATCCGGGCCGAGGCTCGGGAGGGCGCTTCGAGCTGCGCGCTCGCCCTTGGCCGCCGCTCGCTCACCAGCGGCCGGGACGAGGATGCCGCCCTCTGGTTCGCGGAGGCGGCCAGGATGGATTCGACATCCCCGGCTGGGCGCCAGGCGCTCTTGGCCTACGGGGAGACCCGCCTCGCGCAGGGCGATACCCTGGCCGCTGCCCTCGCCTTCCAGGCGATCGCGGCCGAGGCGTCGGTCTCCGATTCGTTCCGAGGGAAGGCGCGGGCACGACTCTTCGACCTGGGACTCACCCCAATCACGGGCCCCGACTCCGGGGCCGGGATACCATGACCGGCATTCGCTCGTTGGCGATCACCGCGGTCCTGCTCGCGCTCACCGGCTGTGGCGGTGGACGCTCCCCCGAGGTGGCAGGTGCTTCCACCGCCGTCCCCGCGCAGGCCGAAGGCGCCAGCCCCCAGGAGATCGACTCCCTCTTCCGCCTCGCCGAGCAGCACGTGCGCCGCGGCAAGTGGGGCGACGCGATCCAGTACCTGGAGCGCGTGCTGCTCGAGTTTTCCCCCGGCGACGCGCGTATTCCACAGGCCCGCTATTTCCTCGGCGAGGCCAAGTTCGCGGTCGGCAATCACCTGGAGGCGGCCCGGGAGTTCCGCCGAGTGTCGGACGAGAGCCCGAACGACCGGATGGCACCCGAGGCGCTCCTGCGAGTGGGCGACGTGTACGCGGATCTCTGGCGCCGGCCCGAGCTGGATCCCTCCTACGGGCAGACTGCGCTCTCGACTTATCAGGAGCTGCTCAACCGCTATCCCAACAGCACCGCGGCGCCGCGCGCCCAGACCCGCATCGCCGAACTGAACGAGCGCTTCGCCTACAAGGAGTACCGGGCCGCCCTGTACTACTTCAAGCTCAAGGCCTACGACTCGGCGATCCTATACCTGAAGGATGTCGTGGCGACCTATCCGAGAGCGTCGGTCGCCGACGACGCGCTCCTCAAGCTGGTGGAGGCCTACGATCGGCTGGGCTACCAGGAGGACGTCCGCGAGACCTGTGGGTACCTCCGCCGCTTCCATCCCGACGCGGTGCGCGGCGAGTCACGCTGCCCCGCGGAGCCCGTCGGAACCTCCTGACCGCATGGTGGGCCTCTTCGGCGGATCCTTCGACCCGGTGCATCACGGACATCTGATCGTCGGGCAGGTGGCGGCCGAGGTTCTGGGGCTCGAGACTCTCAGCTTCGTGCCGGCCCGGCAGCAACCGTTCAAGCAGGGCCGCCACGGCGCCTCCCCCGAGCAGCGTGCGGCCATGCTCGCGGCCGCGGTGGACGGATCGCCCGGGTTCGCCGTCGAGCTGGCCGAGCTCGAGCGCGAGGGGCCCTCGTATACGGTCGATACCCTGCGAACCCTGCACGCGCGCCAGCCCGGCGTCCGACTGACCCTGCTGCTCGGGGCCGATGCCGCCGCCGAGATCCAGGATTGGCACCGGGCGGAGGAGATCCCGGAGCTGGCCACCGTGGTGGTCTTCGCCCGCTCGGGGGTGCCGGTGCCCGATTCGCCGCTGATCGCGCGGACCATCGAGGTGCCCGCCATCGAGATCTCCGCGACGGAGATCCGCCGGAGGGTGCGGGAGGGGCGCTCGATCCGGTACTGGGTCCCTGACCCCGTCGCGGAGTACATCCGCAGCCACCGGTTATATTTGGACCCAGCATGATCAAATCATTGATGACCAAGGTCCTGGGGACCCGCTTCGATCGAGAGCGCAAGCGGCTCCAGCCGATCGTGGATCTGATCCACGCGGAAGAGGAGCGCCTCAAGTCGCTGAGCGAGGCGGAGCTCAAGGACCAGACCCGGAAGTTCCGGGAGCGGCTCGCCGAGCGGACCGGGGCGGTCAAGGCGGAGCTGGAAGAGGTTCGCGCCGCCAAGCACGGCTGCGCCGATCCGGTGGAGCGCGACCGGCTGGAAGGCCGGTTCAACGAGCTGGAGCTTCAGTACAAGCGCGAGCTCAAGGCGGGCCTGGACGATCTGCTCCCCGAGGCCTACGCCACCGTCCGCGAGGCGTGCCGGCGCCTGCTCGGCACCACGGTCTCCGTCATCGGGCACGACCTCACCTGGGACATGGTGCCGTACGACGTGCAGCTCATCGGCGGCATCGTGCTGCATCAGGGCAGGATCGCGGAGATGGCCACCGGCGAGGGCAAGACCCTCGTGGCCACGCTGCCGCTCTACCTGAACGCGCTCGCCGGGCGGGGCGCACACCTGGTCACGGTCAACAACTACCTGGCCCGGCGCGACTCCCAGTGGATGGGGCACGTCTTCACGTATCTCGGCCTCACCGTGGCGTGCCTGGACGACACCGAGCCCTCCTCCCCCTCGCGCCGCGCCGCCTACCAGGCCGACATCACCTACGGCACCAACAACGAGTTCGGGTTCGACTACCTGCGCGACAACATGGTGTTCTCGCTGGACCAGCGGGTCCAGCGGGAGCACGCGTACGCGATCATCGACGAGGTGGACTCGATCCTCATCGACGAGGCGCGGACGCCGCTCATCATCTCGGGGCCGGTGGGCAACGAGGCCGACGACAAGTACGCCCAGTTCAACCGTCAGGTGGCGGAGCTGGTGCGGAAGCAGACCGGCGTGGTGAACGGGCTGCTCGCCGAAGCGGAGAAGCTGCTGGAGGACGAGAAGACCCGCCAAGACGCCGCGCTCAAGCTGTACCAGGCCCATCTCGGCATGCCGAAGAACAAGCGGCTGCTCAAGCTGCTGAACGAGACGGGCATCAAGCAGCTGGTGCAGCGCATGGAGCTCGACGCCATCGCCGACCGGAAGCTGCCGATGCGGCAGCAGCGGATGCGGGGCACCGAGGACGTGCTCTACTTCGTGCTGGACGAGAAGGGCCACTCGGTGCACCTCACCGACCGGGGCGCGGAGGCCATGTCGCCCAACGATCCGGACATGTTCCTGGTGCCCGACATCTCGGAGGAGATCCACCAGATCGACAAGGATCCGGACCTCTCGGCCCACGACCGGATCGAGCGCCGCCGGCAGGTCGAGGCGGACTACGCGCTCAAGAGCGAGAAGCTCCACATCATCCACAAGCTGCTCCAGGCGCACGTGCTGTACGAGAAGGAAGTGGACTACCTGGTGCAGGACGGCCAGGTGATGATCGTGGACGAGTTCACCGGCCGGGTGATGACCGGGCGGCGCTGGTCGGACGGCCTGCACCAGGCGGTGGAGGCCAAGGAAGGCGTGCAGGTGAAGGGGGAGACCCAGACCTTCGCCACGATCACGATCCAGAACTACTTCCGGATGTACGACAAGCTGGCGGGCATGACCGGCACCGCCGAGACCGAGGAGACCGAGTTCTTCCAGATCTACGGGCTCGAGGTCAGCGTCATCCCGACCCATCGGCCGGTGCGCCGCATCGACCAGGTGGACCGGATCTACAAGACCCGCCGGGAGAAGTACAACGCGGTCCTCGACGAGGTCGAGCGGCTGCACGGGCTGGGCTGGCCCATCCTCATCGGCACGGTGACGGTGGAGGTGTCGGAGACGCTGTCGCGGCAGCTCAAGCGGCGCGGCCTCAAGCACGAGGTGCTGAACGCGAAGTACCACCAGCGGGAGGCCGAGATCGTGGCCGGGGCGGGACAGAAGGGGTCCATCACGATCGCGACCAACATGGCCGGCCGCGGCACCGACATCAAGCTGGGCAAGGACCTCGATCTGAGCCAGCCGGAGGCCGGGCTCCAGATCATCGGCACCGAGCGGCACGAGTCGCGGCGCATCGACCGGCAGCTCCGCGGCCGATCGGGGCGCCAGGGGGACCCGGGGCAATCGATCTTCTTCCTGTCGCTGGAAGACGATCTGATGCGGCTGTTCGGCTCGGATCGCATCGCCCGCTGGATGGACAAGAGCGGGGCCGAGGAGGGCGAGGTCATCACCGGCGGGCTGGTGACCCGCGCCATCGAGCAGGCGCAGAAGCGGGTCGAGCTCCAGAACTTCCAGCAGCGGAAGCGGCTGCTGGAGTACGACGACGTGATGAACCAGCAGCGGGAGGTGATCTACTCGCTGCGCCTGTTCGCGCTGGAGCGCGGCGAGGAGCTCAAGGCCGAGGCGCGCCGGATGATCGAGGCGGCGCTGGAGCGGGCGACCACCCAGTTCCTGGCGGAGGCCGAGCGTCCGGAGGAGTACGATCGCGGGGGGCTCCGCGAGGCGCTCATGCTCCAGTATCTGGTGGCCGCCGATAGGGTGACCGACACCGAGGCGACGCCGTCGCTCGAAGGCATCGTGGACGCGGTGAAGGCCGAGGGCGAGGAGGCGTTCCGCCGGAAGGTCGAGTACCTGTCGGACTTCGGGAAGACGATCGGGATTCCGGACGTGGACAGTCAGGTGCTGTCGCAGGTGATGCTCGCCGTGCTCGACGAGCGGTGGAAGGACCACCTGTACGACCTCGACCAGCTGCGCAACGCGATTCAGTATCGTGCCTGGGGTCAGAAGGACCCGCTGGTGGAGTACAAGCGCGAGGCCTTCGAGATGTTCGAGGACCTCATCCGCGACATCCAGTCCACCTTCACCGAGCGGTTCCTGAAGATCCAGGTCACCGCGGAGCCGCCCCGCCCGGCCGTCGCCCCTCGGCCGCCGGGCCGTCGGGCGGCGGCGCCGTCGGCGCCGCCGCCCGACGGCCCGGCGGCCGAGGGGCGACGGCCGGGCGGGGCGGCTCCGCGGTGACCTGGATCTTCAGGAACCGCTCG
>DATABZ010000026.1:0-6778 GCA_036259315.1 Gemmatimonadales bacterium
GGCCGTCGAACGGGCGTGGCACCTGCCCGGGCGAGTAGATTTCTCAGTCGGCGCCACAGGTCCGTGCACCGGCAGCGATCACGCGGGCGCCTCCTTCGAAATGACAGCGGCGGCGCGAGCGACTTTCATCCCACAGGGTGCACGTAGCGCCGAATGACTCAGGAAGCAAACGCTCAAGTCTGAGCCCCTGCCGTCGGTTCTGCGAAACAGGCACCGACCGGTCAGGGTGCGGGGCCGGGGCGCAAGCCTGTCTCCCGCCAACGCCGGCGCGCAAGGCTGTCAGCGGCCGAAAGGATGGGCGGCCCTGCATCCCTGCACCGTCGCGCCATCGACGGTCGTTCATCGATACTCAGGACCCGGCGGGCGGGGACCAGGCCCGCGCCAGGGCGGCATGAACTCATGGAAGGCTCGTGGACGCAGTAGCGCCGAGAGGAGCATCAAGACAGATGGAAACGCCGTCAGGAGGCCGACAGGAGTACTGAAGATCAGCCCGGCCAGGATCCCGACTGCCGTCGGCGTGAACACTCCCGTTACGCCGCCCAACCCACCCACGATGACCAGTACCGACTGGCAAATCTGCCACAGCTGCCCGGGGTTCGCGTTGAACCAATCCGGGAAGGGCTGCCCGAGCACGACCGCGGCGAGAGCCGCGCCGCGACCTTCCAGCGTCATTACGAGGCCGGCAACACCCGTGAGCACCAGCAATACGCTGGCAGCGAGCCTGGGGACATGTACGCGTAGTGGCGTCGCCATAGATCACGGGGGCGTCCAGTCAGGGAGGTGTCGCCACTACAAGATCCGGATGAGGGCAGTGAGTCGCTGGAGAGAAACTCGAGATAGCATCGGCGGAGAACGATCTTACTGGACGTTACCCGACCCACCACAAGCAGGACACGCTCCCGTCCCGCCGCACCTCTCGCAGTCGCCTTCGTGCCCGGCCAGCATCGCCACACCTATATCAACCCCTGTCCCGCTACATGCATTACATTCACCATCGCCTTCGCACGCGGTACAAGGTTCTGGCGGAGCCGCCATGAAGGGTTGCCGTTCGGCCTCGAGGACTCCTTCGATCAGTGGCAGCCACTCGCGTTTCCACGTTCCCCCGTGGCTGAGGCAGCCAGTGCATTTCAAGTCAACGTACAAGCGGGAGGTGTCCCCCTCGCGGGAAAGGAGCCACCCGGTACTGCGCTCCCATTCCCCACAGGCGGGACATTCGCTCCGCAGGCCGAGCAGTTTCTCGCTATGGAGGACGGCACCTGCAGGCCGGTCAGACCTTGGATCACTCAAGTTACGTTCAGCCTTTCGGGAATGCGTCCCCTGCGCAATCGGAAACACGGAGCACCTGACGCCCCCAGCTCAGTAGTAGCCCTGCCTTGCGGCCAAGGTCAAGGGTTTGGAGGTCAGCATGGAACAGCAGCAGACCGCGCCCTCGCCGATGTGGCTCCTCGAGTTCCACGCTGCTGAACGCCGTGACGCCGGGGTGCGGTTGCCGCTCGAGTCCTCCCCGTCCCGCGCGGCTATCCACCCATCCCAATCCGCGGCTCCCGCCCTCCCGCGAGCCACGCCGCGACGCCTTGACACGCCCGATGTCCGGAGCCAATCTAGGCCTGAAGCACCGAAAATCGCGTTTGAACTTCCCCTCCCCTGCTCGAACCAGAGCGGACACCAGGTGATCCAGCCTGCCGCTCGTCGAACTCGCGGTTTCACCGTCGACGTCCTGCGCAAGGATGAGTTCGAAACTCTTTAGAGAGGAGATCAAGATGATCGACCGGCGCAGCGTCCTCCGCGGCCTTGCCGCCCTCCCGCTTCTCGGCACCGCGGCGGCGCTGCTGCTCGCCACGACGGCACTGGCCCAGCAAGGCCCGGGAGGCGGGCCGCCGCCCGATCGGTCTACCCCCGTCCAGTCGAACGAGCTTCGCGAAACCTGGAACGACCGGGTGAGCCAAGGTCCCCCGGTGGGCGCCTTCGGGGAGTTCGACGGATGGAGCATGGGCCACGCAATGCCCCTCCCCCGCTCCGAGCATGCGGTCGCGGAAATGGACGGCAAGGTCTGGGTGCTCGGCGGCTATCCGCCTGGGCGCCTCCCTTCCGACCTCGTCCAGGTCTACGATCCGGCCACAAGCCGCTGGTCGCTCGGCCCGCACCTGCCCCAGCCCATCCACCACACCCACGCCGCGGCCGTCGACGGCAAGCTCTACGTGATCGGCGGCGAGATCGACGGCGCGAGCACGGGACGGCCGGAGGTCTTCGTGGCGAACACCTGGGTTCACGATCCGGCGGTGGGCGGATGGGTTGCGCGCGCGCCGATGCCGACCGCGCGAAGCGGCGGCGGCAAGGCGGTAGTCGACGGCAAGATTTACGTGGCCGGCGGCCGCCCGCCCGCGGGCCACGCGTTCGAGGTCTACGACCCGGCGACCGACACGTGGGAAAAGCTTCCGGACCTGCCGACCCAGCGCAATCATCTGGCCATGGTCGCGCTGAACGGAAAGATCATCGTCGCCGGCGGTCGCTTTGGCCCGGGCGCCGGCGCCGAGCGGACCGACGTGGTCGAGATCTACGATCCCGCGACCCGCACCTGGACCCGGGGCGCGCCGCTTCCGGCGCCCCGCGGGGGCATCACCGGCGCGGCCCATGCCGGCTGCATGTTCGTCTTTGGCGGCGAGGGCGAGCGGACCCACGTGCTGGGCCTTACGCCTACCGTCTATGGCTATGATCCCCGCGCCGACCGCTGGACCACGTTGCCGAATCTCCCCATCGCCGTCCACGGCCTCAAGGGCACCGCGGTAATCGGCGGCCGCATATTCCTGCCGGGCGGCGGGATTACGCTGGGCGGAAATTCCGGCACCAATGCCATGCAGGTATACCGGCCCACCATGCGTTGCGAGTGAGGCCTTAACCTCTCCCGCCGGCGTGGCGACTCATGCCGGATGCCGGGATTCGGGCGTGCACTGCAACAACAAATCTCACGCGGAGACGCGGAGGTAAACGGAAAGCCGCGGAGGACGCACCGAAGCTCCTCCGCGGCTCATCTGTTCCTCCGCGTCGTCCGCGTAATGCTTTTCAGCGGACTCTGGAACGCGCACACCGGACCGCCCGGTGTCCGGACCCGATCAACAGGACGGCCCTGCGTCTCCTGCAGCGCGCACCATCAGACATGACGGTCACGTTGCGAATCGACCATGCGTCCAATGAGCCAGATGAACGGCTCGACCTGGCCCTTCAACATGCACGAGCCCTTGATGACGCTATCGAGCAATCCCTGCACATCAGACGAACACAACGCGGATAGCGCCGTATGGTCCGCGAACAGCAACGAGCACGTCGGCACATCCGTCGTGTCGTGGGCTCCCAGCCTGACGTGCCGCTCATCGACCACGATCGTGATCCGTTCCCCATCGCCTGGAAGTCCGATCGACACGGCGAGATTCGGAGTCGGGCCAGAGACCCTGGCCCGCGCCTCCTTCAGGTAGGTACAAAAGCCGTTGGCCCACTCCTCCACGCCGGATCGTCCCGGATACCCCGACTCGCGATCTCCGGGCACGTGATCTTCCAAGGCCTGCCGCTCCTCGTCAGCTTCACGCTCCGCCTCGATGAGCGCCTCGAGGGTCTTGTCCACATCCGCTCGTGTGTGCGCAGCGGAGCAGATGAACCGTAGCCGGCCGCGTCCGCTCTCCACGATGGGGTACGTTACGGCGACCGTGTGAACGCCACGCCTGTACATGCCGGCAGCGATCGCGTAGAGCTTGTCCTTGTCGGAGAAGTGCGGGGTGACGATGGGGCCATCCCCGGTCCCGAGATCATACCCTGCCTCGGAGAATCGCCTCCGCATGTAGCGCGTGGTATCCCAGAGCCGCTCCCGCAACGCGTCGTCCGCGCTCAGCCGGCGCAGGGCGGCGAGCGCCGCCGCGATGTCCGCGGGGCTGGTCGTAGCCTGGAAAATGTAGGCGGCGGCGGTCGACTTCAGCAGCGCAACGTGCTCCTCACGGGCGGCAACGACGCCCCCCAGACTTCCGAGCGCCTTGCTGAGTGTCGTCAGGATGAAGTCTACCTGGTCGGTGACACCCTGCGAAGCGCACAGGCCGGCTCCCCGGGGGCCGTAGAACCCGTATGAATGTGCTTCGTCCACCAGGACGAGCGCACCGTACTTCTTCGCCGTCCGCACGATGTCGGATACCGGTGCCGCCCCCTCCCCCATGCTGTAGACGCTTTCGATGGCCACCAGGATCGTACGATACGGCGAGGCTTCCGTCCTGAGAACCGACTCCAGGTCAGACGCGTCGTTGTGCCGAAACGTTCGCACCGTGGCCCCGCACAGGCGAGCGCCGTCCACGATGGACGCGTGGCTGAGCTGATCCATCACGACAACGTCGTTGGCCCCAAGCAGGCCCGCGATAACCCCCTGGTTCGCGGTGAACCCCGTGGGGAACACGCATGCCGCCGGCTTGCCCACGTGCTCGGCAAAGGCTGTTGCGAACTCCAGATGGAGATCGGTTACGCCGGAGGCCGCCGCGGACGTACCCATTCCGGTGCCGAAGCGCTCGATGGCCGACCTGGCTTCGGCCATGACCTCCGGGTCACGGTTGAGGCCGAGGTACAGGTTCGTGGTCCAGATGATGGCATCGCGTTCTTCGTTGGTCTGCGGATCGGCCACCGTGCCCCTGTGTGCGCTCCCGGTACGCACCAGCTTGCCGTAGGGGTCACCGCCCCGACGGCTGACCAGGCTCCGGAGCTCCCGGACGAGCGTACCCTTGTCGGTAGCGGACCAGGAGGACGCCCTCGCAGCCAGGAACGGAGGGTGGCCGGACTGGATCTTCACCTGAAAGCTGCCGAGCGTATCCTCGGCTCCATCTCGCCTCCTGCCCGTCGGGGTATCCCCCGGGGCGTCGTTCCCCACGAGGCCGAGGACGTAGCCGGCCAACGCAGTGGGCGTGCGGTGTTCGAAGAGCGCCGCCGCGGGCAGCTTCCTTCCAATGACATTGGAAAGCCGAACGCCCAGCTCAACCGCGGTCAACGAGTCGACGCCGAGGTCGTCCAGCGAGTGGTCGGGCGATACTCGCTCGGCATCACGAACAGGAAGGATCGAGGCGATTTCGCCCCGGATGATGGAGAGCAGGGCCGCATGCCGCTCTTCCACCGAAAGGCGCGTGTGCCGGTGCGGCTGGCCCCTGGTCTCGCTGGTGGCGCTGGCGCCGCAACCCGGGCCGGGGCATTCGCGCACGTCGTGGTGACGACCGACCTCCGGTTTGGGAAGCCGCGTGCGGTCGAGCTTGCCGTTGGGCAACACGGGCAGTGCGTCCAGGTGCATCACGACGTGAGGCACCATGTACGCGGGCAGCCGCTCCGCCAGGTACGCGCGCGCCGCCTCGCTCGTCAGGGACCTGTCCCTGCTTACCACGTACCCCACGAGGATCTTCTCGGCGCCGTCCCGGTCGAAGACCGCCGCCCCCGCGCGGTCCACGCCTTCCCTGGACTCCAGCGCCGACTCGATCTCTTCCAGCTCGATGCGGAAGCCCCGGATCTTCACCTGGTGGTCGGCCCGCCCCAGGAATTCGATTTCGCCGTCCTCGCTCCACCGGCATAGATCCCCTGTCCTGTACAGCCGCTCCTCCGGAACCGGCCCGTACGGATCGACGTCGATGAACCGCTCCCTCGTACGCTCGTCGTCGTGCAGGTATCCCCGCGCAAGCTGGTTTCCCGCCAGGTACAGCTCTCCCGGTACCCCGACCGGAACCGGCTGCAGAAAATCGTTCAGAATATACGACCGGGAGCTCGCCACCGGTCTGCCGATCGTGATCGTCTCCGCACCTGCGGAAACCTCTTTGGCCGTCGAAAAGACGGTGTCCTCGGTGGGCCCGTACACGTTGACCACCCGCGGCCGTTGCTTCAGCGCGTGCAACCGGTCCACGAGCGAGCGCTTGAGCACTTCGCCGCCAAGGACGAGACAACGGATGCCCTCGGGCAGTTCGCCGGCCGAGAGCAGCGCCTGCATGGACGACGGCACCATGATGGCCGTCCTCACCCGGTCCGCCGCCGGGAGCTCCGGCAGCGCCAGCACGTTCTTCGCCAGCACCACGGTCCCGCCGAGCGACAACGTACCCAGGATCTCCATGACGGAGGGGTCGAAACACACGGAGGCTGCCGCCAGTACACCCGCCAGCTCCTGGTCGTCCAGCAGATTGCGCATCGCCCACGTCATCGCGACGACGCTTCGATGCTCGACGGCGACCCCCTTCGGTCGCCCTGTGGAGCCCGATGTGTAGATGACATACGCCAGGTCCCCTGCCGACGGCGCAGCTGCGCCCTCCGCCTTCCGCTCGCCCAACTCATCGAGTCGTACGAGTTCGGGCACCCCTTCGCAGAGCTCTGCGGTCTTGTCGTTGTCAACGATGGCGGCCACTGCACGAGCGTGCTCCAGCATGTAGTGCACCCGGTCCCGCGGGTACGCCGGATCCAACGGCACGTACGCACATCCAGCTTGCAGTATCCCCACCAGGCTCGCCACGAGCTCCCACGTGCGGCTCATGCACACCCCGACCAGCGATCCCGGCTCCACACCCCGAGCCAAGAGCTCGCCCGCGATCGCGCCCGCCCGGGCCATCAGACGTTCGTAGTCGATTTCCGCGTGTCCATCGATGATCGCCGTGTGCTCCGGATGCGCCTGCGCTTGCTTCTCGATAAGGCTCCAGACCGTCTCCGTCGGATCGTATGCCTGCTCCGTGCGATTCCATTCGGCAGGGATACGGTGCGGCTGCTCCTCGTCCAGCAGGGCAGCTCGTTG
>DATABZ010000027.1:0-4550 GCA_036259315.1 Gemmatimonadales bacterium
ACGTCCACGCCGGCGCGGGCGCGCTCCTTCACCGCGCTGGCGTGGACGTGCGGATCCTGATCCCGGGTAACCACACCGACGCGGTGCCGGTGCAATACGCGGGGCGCGGCTTCTACGAGGAGCTGCTGGAGGCCGGGGTGCGGATGTTCGAGTTCCAGCCCTCGATGATGCACGCCAAGGCCGTCCTGGTGGACGATGCCTGGTGCCTCGTCGGCTCCGCCAACATGGACGAGCGCAGCATGGAGATCAACGAGGAGAACCTGCTCGGCATCGCGGAGCCGGAGTTCGCCCGCACCGCGGTCGAGGGGCTGGAGGAGGATTTCCGCCGGGCCCGGGAGATCGAGCTCGAGGCCTGGCGCCGCCGTCCCGTCTACAAGCGCGTGCTGGAGAAGGCGGCGCGGGTGCTCATCGAGCAGTACTGAGTCGCGGGCAGGTGGGCGTTCTCGGGCACCCGTGCCGTGAGCTTCGGTGCTGGCGGGCGTGACCGGCATTCGCAATGGAGCCGGCTTCGCGCTCCCACCCGCGCAGCGGTGCTAGGGCTCGGGGCACCTCGCGCAGGGAGCCTCGGTGCCCGCCACCAGCTCACCTCCAGTAGCAGGCCAGCGTTCGAGTGGCGGGTACTGTAGTGACCGGAGCGAGGTGCCCCGAGCCTGCTCCCCGAGCCTGCCCATGCACGGGCGCCAGCGCTCCGGGCCGAACCGACGGTCACCCCCCAGCAATCGCGGCTACGACCGTGATCTCGTCACCCTCCCGCACCGGCGTCGCGAAGCCGCCCCGGAACCGGATGTCCTCGTCGTTGAGGTAGTACGTGACGAAGGGATACGGCCCGCCGGCCTCGTCGCGCAGTCGGGGCGCCAGCCTGGGAAAGCGGTCCGCGATGTGGGCGACGACGTCGCCGAGCGTGCTGCCGCTCGCCTGGATGGTGGACTGGCCGTCGGCCAGCTTCGCGAGCACGGTGGGCAGGCTAAAGGTCACGGCCATACAGCGCCTCCAGTTCCTTGAGTCTCGGTGCGATTACGGGAGCCTCGGGGAGCGCGCCATGGAGCGCCTCCACCGTCTTGAGTCCATTGCCGGTGATGCAGAGGACGACCTCGTCCTCGGGGCCGAGCCGGCCCCCCTGCGCCAGCGCGAGGGCGCCGGCCACCGTCGCGCCGCCCGCCGTCTCGGTGAAGATGCCGGTGGTCTCCGCGAGCAGCCGGATGCCGGCGACCAGGTCCGCGTCGCTCACGCCGGCGGCCCAGCCGCCGGTTCCCCGGATCGCCTGCGCGGCGAAGCGGCCGTCCGCCGGATTGCCGATCGCGATCGAGCGCGCGATGGTCCTGGGGATCACCGGCTCGACGTGCTCGCCGCCCGACTCGACCAGCCGCACGATCGGCGCGCAGCCGTCCGCCTGTGCCCCGTAGAGCCGGGGGACGGGCCCGGACACCAGCCCAGCCTTCGCGAACTCGGCGAAGCCCTTCGCCAGCTTGGTGACCAGCGACCCGCCGGCCATCGGAGCGACGACCGCGGTCGGCGTTCTCCAGCCGAGCTGCTCGCAGATCTCGAACGCGACGGTCTTCGAGCCTTCGCCGTAGTAGCCCCGGAGGTTGATGTTGACCAGGCCCCAGCCGAACCGGTCGGCGGCCTGCGAGCAGAGGCGGTTCACGTCGTCGTAGGTCCCGCGGATCCGCACCAGCCGCGGATTGTACACCGCGGTGCCCACCACCTTGCCGAGCTCGAGGTCGTCGGGGATGAAGATCCACGCGGCGAGCCCGGCCCGCGCCGCCTGCGCCGCGACCGCGTTCGCCAGGTTGCCGGTGGACGCGCAGCCGACGGTGTCGAGACCGAACGCGCGCGCGGCGTTGATCGCCGAGGCGACGACCCGGTCCTTGAAGGAGAGCGAGGGATGGCAGACGGCGTCGTTCTTGATCCAGAGCCGCGCGACACGGAGCCTGCGCGCCAGCTCGGGGGCCTCGACCAGCGGCGTGAACCCACTGTCGAGCGAGAGACCGGGCTCACCCTCGAAGGGGAGCCACTCGCGGTAGCGCCAGAGCGACGGCGGGCGCGTCGCGATGGCTGCGGCGTCGGGCAGCGTGCGGTCCGGATCGTACACCGGCTCCAGCGGGCCCAGACACTCCTCGCACACCGCGACCGGGGCCGCGGACTGGAGCGCTCCGCAGAGGCGGCAGGCCTGGGCGAGCGGCCGCAGCGCTCCCCCGCTGAGCGACGTCTCGCGTTCATTGATCAGGGCGGTCGTCATCGGTTTCCTCCGCCTCACTGCCCCGATCGCCGGCACCGGTCAAACGAAAAAAGCGCCCGGTGCCAAAAAGACACGCGGGACGCGAGGCTTTTTAGCATTTGTTTTACGTGGCTGCAATACGCCGCAAATGACCACGAGCTTCGGTTGTCTCCGCTACGTTAGGGCATTGCCCGCCCTCGCGCAAGGGGACCGCGCCTCCGCGGGCGCGTATCACCAGTCCCGCTCCCCCGTCGGGCCCCGGCTGGCTCGCCGCCCCTCGTGGCTGGTAAGCTGCTGCCGCTCGACCGCCTCCAGGAGGCGGCGCGCCTCGTCCGCGCTCAGCTCCTCGGCGGACTCGCCCTCCGCCGAGCCGTATCCGCCTCCCGCCATCGCGCCGACCGCCGCGTCCGGGGTCCCTTCGTAGCCGGGGACCGTGGCGTCGCCCCGGCCGTAGTCGGCGTTGCGGCCGCGCCCGGACGAGCCCCCGCTGGCGCGGTCGTCGCCGAGACGGCGCAAGGCGACCTCGAGGTTCCATCGAGCCTCGGCGTCGCCCGGCGCGATCCGGAGCACTTCCTCGTAGGCGGAGACCGCGTCGAGCAGCGGCTCCGCCTCGCCGGGCCGCTCCTCCGCGGCGCGGACCAGCGCGTTGCCCAGGTTGTAAAGGCTCTTCTGCCGGAGCTCGGGCGCCTCGCTCGCCTGGCGGAACGCGGCCACCGCCTCGTCGTAGCGCTCCAGCCGGTAGAGCGCCGCCCCCGCGTCGAACGCCAGACGGGCGCTGCTGTCGCGCTCGAGCCCGCGACGGAAGACTTCGTATGCCTCCGGATATTTCCCCTGCTGGTACAGCCGTTCGCCTCGGTGGACGGGGGAGCAGGAGAGAATGCCTGCCAGGAGGACGAGGACGCCCGCGCGCACGCTGGTCGCGTCGGCGTGTACGTCCGTCCTGCCGGCGTGCTCGTCGGCATTCCCGGGGCGCACGGGCGAGAAGGCCGCCCGCCCGCGCTCGCCCCGTCGGGATGGCGCGCGAACGGTGCGAGCCTCACCCCAGATCAACAGCAGTACCATCAGCGCCAGCGGCCACTGGTAGCGGTCCGCACGCTCGGTCGACTTTCTCGCGGCGATCGTGCGCGGCTGCACCCGACCCAGCGCCGCCAGCAGCGCCTGCATTTCCTCCGGCCGGTCCCAGCGCGCGTATGCCCCGCCGCTCTCCTCGGCCACCTTTCGGAGATCGCCCTCTTCGAGCCTGGAGATCACCACGCGGCCGATGTAGTCGCGGTGATACGGCTCAGGCGCGGCAGAGCTGTCGGCAGGCATGGGTCCGCCCCGCGTGCTGCCGACACCGACCGCGAAGACGGGCAGCTCCGCCTCTCGAAGCGCCTGGGCCGCCTCGTCGAGGTTGCCTTCGCCGCTCTCGCCGTCGGTGACGATGAGAATCGCGCGCCGTCCTTCCTCGCCCTCGTGCTCGAAGACGCTCACCGCGGTGAGGAGCGCCGCGGAGACGTCGGTGGCCGGATCGCCGAGATCGTCCGGACTCGCGGCGTCGAGGAAGAGCCGGAGCGAGCCCCGGTCCGAGGTGAGCGGCATCTGGAGGAACGCGCTGCCGCCGAAGACGACGAGCCCGACGCGGTCGCCGGGATACTCGGACACCACGTTCCAGGCGATCTCCTTCGCGGCCGCGAGCCGGGTGTCCGGGCCCGACACCCCGCCGGTGGAGACGTCGGCCACACCCATCGACCGCGAGAGGTCGAGCAGCACGAGCACGTCGCGGCCGGTGCGCACCAGCTCGCTCTCGCGTTCTCCCAACTGCGGCCGGGCGAGCGCCAGCACCCCGAGCACGAGCGCGGCGAGTCGCAGCACCCACGCCTTCTTCACTTGGGAAAGCAGTGGAATCGCGGACCCGCGGCGCAGCAGGTCCGCGTCACCGAACACGGCCAGCGCCGCCTGCCGAGCGCGCTCGCCCCGGAGGATGAGCCAGGCCAACGCGACGGCCACGGCGAGACCCACCGGCAGCACCCATGGATACGCGAAGCTCATCGCGGCCTCACGGCAGCGTCCTCAGCGGCCCGCCGCGGAGCGCCAGTGCCGCGCCCAAGAGCACCAGGGCTGGCGCGAGCAGCCACGGGTAGAGCTCCCGGTAGTCGCGGGTCTGGTTGATGGTGACCTCCTCGCGCTCCAGCGGGTCGAGCTTCTCCATGATGCCCTCGAGCGCCTGGGGATCCGTCGCCCGGAAGTACTCCCCGCCGCTCCGGTCGGCGATGCGCCGCAGCACCCGCTCGTCCGAGCTGGCGAGGCGGTCGGGCGTCCTCCCCTGCCGCCAGATGAAGCCGTCGTCGAA
>DATABZ010000028.1:0-6515 GCA_036259315.1 Gemmatimonadales bacterium
TCTGCACGTGGCCGAGCGATCGGAGGAGGGCCGCCCGTTCGATGGTGAGCTTCATGGTCGTCTCGCGCCTCTCGCGTTCTCTCTGCGCCGTGCGCTCCCGCCCTCGCGCGGCGCGGGTGAGGAGACCCGTCACCCGTGCCCCCCGCCGCCGCGGCACCGACCGGGAACCGGGACCTGCCGGGAGGGGTAGAGAAGCCGCCGATGACCGGCGATGATAGCCAAAGAGTCCGCTCTTGCGGAGGATTTTTCGGCCGGGTCGGGCGCGGCGCCGGGGGGGCCGGCCCGCGCGCCCGGCTTACGCCGCCGTCCCGATCCCCTTACGTAACCGGCAGCGAAACGATTGCCTCGCGCGAGGCGCATCGACCGGCGTCCGCTTGCTCCTCATTGCTCTGCGGATTACGGGCGGACCCGCGGCGGCCTGGGAGGTGCTATGGACGACATCGGCGAGTGGCTGAAGGGCCTGGGCATGGGGCAGTACGCCGCCGTGTTCGCCGAGAACGCGATCGACGCCGAGGTCCTGCCGGAGCTGACCGACGCCGACCTGCGGGAGCTCGGGCTGCCGCTCGGCCATCGCAAGAGGCTGCTGAGGGCGATCGCCGGCCTGTCGGCCGAACCGGAGTCGGCGCGGTCCGCCACCGCCACTGCCGCCACCCCACCCGCGACCGCGCCCGAGGCGGAGCGGCGGCAGCTGACGGTGCTGTTCTGCGACCTCGTCGGCTCGACGGCGCTCTCGGCGCGCCTCGATCCCGAGGAGATGGGCGCCATCATCCGCAGGTATCAGGGATGCGTGGCCGAGGTGATCGGGCGTTGGGACGGTCATGTAGCCAAGTACATGGGCGATGGGGTCCTGGTCTATTTCGGCTATCCGACGGCGCACGAGGATGATCCCGAACGAGCGGTGCGCGCCGGGCTGGAGCTGGTCGAGGCGGTCGGGCGGCTCGGCGCCGGCGACGGCGCCACGCTCGCCGTGCGGGTCGGCATCGCGACCGGCTTGGTTATGGTCGGCGATCTGATCGGCGAGGGAGCCGCGCGGGAGCGGGCGGTGGTCGGCGATACGCCCAACCTCGCGGCCCGCCTTCAGGCGTTGGCGGAGCCGGGCGGCGTGGTGATCGCCCCGAGCACACGGCAGCTCTTGGGGCGGTTGTTCGAGCTGGTCGACCTCGGCCGGCACGACCTCAAGGGCTTCGCCGAGCCGATCCGCACCTGGCGGGTGCTCGGTGAGGGCCGCGCCGAGAGCCGCTTCGAGGCCCTCCACGGCGGCAAGCGCCTGATGCCGCTGATCGGCCGCGAGCACGAGATCGGGCTGCTGCTGGAGCGGTTCGAGCGGGCCAAGGAGGGCGAGGGGCAGGTGGTCCTGCTCGCGGGCGAGCCCGGCGTGGGCAAGTCGCGGCTCGTGCGGGCTCTGCGCGAGCGGCTGAACGGCGAGCCCTACACGCCGCTCAGCCACTACTGCTCGCCGTACCATGTGAACACAGCGTTCTTTCCGGTGATCGGCCTCCTTGAGCGCGCGGCCGGGTTCGAGCGCCACAATTCGCGCGAACAGAGGCTCGACAGGCTCGAAGCGCTCCTCGCCCGGTCGGCGAAGGACGTGCGGGACGCGGCTCCGCTGCTGGCGGCCCTTTTGTCGATCCCGACCGGCAGCCGCTACCCGCCGCTGGACCTCACGCCGCAGCGCCAGAAGCAGCGCATCCTGGAGATCCTGGTGGAGCAGCTCGAAGAGCTCGCGGCGAAGCAGCCGGTGTTGGCGCTGTACGAGGACGCGCACTGGGTCGATCCGTCGACGCTGGAGCTTTTGGGGCTGGTGGTTGAGCGGGCGCAGCGCCTGCGCGTGCTGGTCGTGATCACCTTCCGGCCCGAGTTCCAGCCGCCGTGGACGGGCTACCCGCACGTCACCTGGCTCTCGCTCTCCAGGCTCACCCGGCGGCACGGCGCGGCGATGGTCCAGGGAGTCACGGGCGGCAAGCCGCTGCCGCCCGAGGTGGTCGAGCAGATCCTGACCCGGACCGACGGCGTACCGCTCTTCGTCGAGGAGCTGACCAAGGCCGTGCTCGAATCCGGCCTGCTCCGTGACATGGGCGACCGCTACGCCCTCACGGGCCCGCTGCCGCCGGTCGCCGTTCCGGCGACGCTGCAGGACTCGCTGATGGCCCGGCTCGACCGACTTGCCCCGGTCAAGGAGGTGGCGCAGATCGCGGCCTGCATCGGCCGGGAGTTTGATCACGAGCTTCTGGCGGCGGTCGCTGGCCTCGATGAGCGCGACCTTCACGATGCGCTCGACCAGCTGGTTCGGGCCGAGCTCCTGTTCCGCCGCGGCACCCCGCCCGAGGCGGCCTACAGCTTCAAGCACGCCCTCATCCGCGATGCGGCCTACGAGTCCCTGCTGCGGTCGCGACGCCAGCAGCTGCACGGCAGGATCGCGGACGCGATCGAGCGGCAAGCGCACGAGGTGACCGAGGTCGAGCCCGAGACCGTGGCGCATCATCTGACGGAGGCGGGTCTCGCGCAGAGGGCCGTCGAGTACTGGCTGAAGGCCGGGCAGCGCGCCTCCAGCCGCTCCGCGCATAAGGAGGCGATTAACCATCTCACCCAGGGGCTCAGGTTGCTTACGACGCTGCCGACGACGGACGAACGCGCGAGACGGGAGCTGGAGCTGCAGATCGCGCTCGGGGCTCCGCTGCTCGCGACGAAGGGGTTCGCGGCGCCGGAGGTCGAGGCGGCGTACGCCAGGGCCGAACGGCTCGGTCGCGAGCTCGGTGAGCGTTCTCATCTGGCGACCGCCTTGCGCGGCCTCTGCTACGTGCACCACGTCCGCGCGGGGCTACGCCACGTGGAAGAGCTCACCGCGGAGCTCCTCGGCCTGGCCGGGCAGACATCGAGTTCGGTGCTGCAGGCCGACGCGCACAACGCGGCAGGGTTCAATCTGTTTCATCTCGGGCGCTTCCGGCTGGCGCGCGACCACCTTCAGCGAGCGGTCGAGCGGCTTGACCCGTCGAGCGGGCTCGCCCACGCCACATCCCTGGGGGTGAACGTCGGCGTCTTCAACCGGGCGTACGCCGGGCACTGCGACTGGCACCTCGGTGACCCCGAGCGCGCGTTGGAGGAGGTGCACGAAGCGATCGACCTCGCCCGCCGGTTCGCGAACCCCTTCAGCGTTGCGGTCGCGCTCGCCTACACGGCCATGTTGCACCAGTTCCGCAGGGAGCCGGATCGTGTGCGGGAGCGCGCCGAAGCCGTCCTCGCGGTCTCGGGCGAACGCGGGTTCAGCTACTACCGTGCCTGGGCCGAGATCATGGACGGCTGGGCGACCGCGGTGGCGGGCGACGCGATGGATGGCATCCTGCGCATCCAGCAAGGTTTGGCCGACATCAACGCCACGGGCGCGCAGCTGAGGTTGCCCTACTATCACGGCCTTCTCGGCGAGCTCTACCTCCGGGCGGGGCAGGTCGACGCCGCCGCGGGCGCGCTCGCAGAGGCGTTCGCGGTTGCCGAGCGCAACGCGGAAACCTGGTACGATACCGATCTTTGGCTTCTCAAGGGCGCCATCCGCTTGGCCGTTGCGGCGGACGAGCAGCAGGCGGCGGACTGCTACGGTCGAGCGATGGAGATCGGTCGCGCGCAAGGAGCGATGACCCTCGTTCTGCGCGCGGCGCTCAGGTTTGCGAGGCTGCGATCGGAGCAAGGCCGTCGCATGGAGGCTCACGACCTGCTCGCCCCGGCGACCGGCTGGTTCGATCGCGAGGCAGAATTTTCTGAGCTTAACGAGGCGAGGATTCTGCTTGAGGCGCTGACATAGCGTGTGCGAGGGTGTAGAGTAACGATCGAATTTTAACCTAGCGGCAATCCGGGGAGGGAATCATGGGCTATCACCTCACGGGTGACCTGCTCGAGGTCTGTGACTGCAACACGCTCTGCCCTTGCTGGATCGGCGAGGACCCGGACAACGGCACCTGCCAGTCCTCGCTCGCCTACCGAATCGAGCGCGGCGAGATCGACGGCGTCGACGTCTCGGGCCTCGCCTTCGGGGTCTCCGTGTTCATCCCGGGCAATATCCTGGCCGGACAATGGCGAGCCGTCCGCTACATCGACGATCGCGCCACTCCCGACCAGGAGGCGGCGCTGCTCAAGGTGTTCCGCGGCGAGCTCGGCGGACCCCTCGCGGAGCTCGCGGGGCTCGTGGGCGAGGAGGTGGCGGTCCGCCGCGCGCCGATCACCTTCACCGTCGAGAGGGGCGCGGGAATGCTCCGGATCGGTGATGCGGTCGAGGCGGTGATGGAGCCCTATCGCGGGCCGACCGGGGAGCCGACCCGGCTCGTCGAGAGCATCTTCTCGACGATCCCGGGCTCCCCCGCCTACGTGAGCAAGGCGTCGCGGTTCAAGATGGTGCAGCCCGAGCTCGGCATCGATCTGGATCTGGCCGGGCACAACGCCATTCAGGGGCACTTCGAGCTGCGAAGCTGAGCCCCGGCGGCGCGGGGATTGGTGCCGCTGAGATGACGGGCCATGCGCTGACGCCGCACGACCGGCTCTTCGTGCCGCTGTTCGCCGGCATGCTCGGTCTCGCGTGGCTCGCGCTCGCCCTGTGGGACCTTTCTCCCTACGCCCGGTACCTGGAGCACGACTGGACCAGGCTGGGCATCGCCGCCAGCCTCTGCGCGGCCCTGCCCGCGGGCGGGGTGCTGCTGCCGGCGCTGCTGTACGTGAGCGGCTGGGTCCTCATGTCCGCGGCCATGATGCTGCCGACCACCCTGCCGCTCGTCGTGGTGTTTCGTCGCCTCACCGCGCGGCAGCCGAGGGCCGCTACGCTCCTCGCCCTGCTGCTCGCCGGCTACCTGTCGGCCTGGCTCGGCTTCGGCCTCGCCGCGCACCTCCTCGGGCTCGGCCTCGTCGAACTCGTACGGCGCTCGGCGTGGCTCACCTTCAACGGCTGGTTGATCGGCGCCCTGATCCTCCTCCTGGCCGGGCTCTTCCAGTTCTCCCCGCTCAAGTACCGCTGCCTCGACGCATGCCGCTCGCCCCTGGCCTTCGTTGCGAGCCGCTGGCGGGGGCGGAGGCCGCTCCTGGAGAGCGTGCGGCTCGGCTGGGCGCACGGGATCTACTGCGTCGGCTGCTGCTGGCTGCTCATGCTGTTGATGTTCGCGGTCGGCACGGGCAGCATCGGCTGGATGCTGGCGCTCGGCGCGCTGATGGCGCTTGAGAAGAACAGCCCGTGGGGCCGACGGCTCGCGGCCCCGCTGGGGGTGGGCTTAACGCTCGCGGCGGTCGGCGTGATGGCAAACGGCCTTGGCCTGTGAGAAGGTGTGCGCCTAAGTTGGGCGCATCGCCGTCGCTGGAGTAAGCGACTGACCAGCGTGTGCCGACGGCGCCCGAAGGCCAGGAGCGTCTAACGGAATTGGAAACCGGCGCGTCGACGCCCTCGGCCGCTCCCCGTTCTTGACTACATTCCTAACTCTGGTAGAGTGCGTCCCGGGCCGGGGGCCAGCCTTCAGCCCGAATCTCGCTTCGAGAGCAGCGGCCTGTGCCAGGGATCAGCCGATGACCAGCGGCACCACGCCGGGCTCGCCCCCGGCGGCATGCGCCCACGCACGGGCTGCCGCGGGCGCGCAAGCGAGACCCCCGCGCGCCCGCGCGGCGTCGTGCTCGTTCCGTCCGCCGTGATTCGGCGCGCTCTACCAAACGAACCCAAGGAGCACGGCAATATCAATGGATTAGCTTTTTAGAGCGTCCGAAAACGCCGTCCATGGCCGATCGCCGCGGCGTCGCCGGGCCGCGCAACCGGGATCGGGCGCGCCCCGCGGGTCAGCCCACCAGCAGCCGGCGCAGGTGCTCGATGTCCTCGGCGAGCGCGCTGTCGGTGGCGCGCAGCTCCTCGATCCGGCGCACGGCGTGGATCACCGTGGTGTGGTCGCGGCCGCCGAACTTGCGGCCGATCTCGGGCAGCGAGCGCGGCGTCAGCTGCTTGGCCAAGTACATCGCGAGCTGGCGCGGCCTCGCCACGGCGCGGGCGCGGCGCGAGGACTGCATGTCGGCCGGCCGCACGCCGTAGTGCTCCGCGACCCGCTTCTGGATCTCCTCGATCGTCACCCGCCGGTCGTTGGCGCGCAGCAGGTCCGAGAGCACCTCCTGCGCCGTCTCCAGCGTGATCGCGCGGCCGACCAGCGTCGCCTGCGCGACGATCCGGTTCAGCGCCCCCTCCAGCTCGCGGACGTTGGAGGTGATCCGGCGGGCCAGGAACTCCAGCACCCGCTCCGGCACCTCGACGCCGCCGAGCTGCTCGGCCTTGGTCTGGAGGATGCCGAGGCGGAGCTCGAAGGTGGTCGGGTGGATGTCGGCGACCAGGCCCCAGCCCAGGCGCGAGCGGATGCGCTCCTCAAGGCCCGAGAGGTCGGAGGGGCTGCGGTCGGCCGAGATGACGATCTGCCGCCCGCTCTCGATCAGGCTGTTGAAGGTGTGGAAGAACTCCTCCTGGGTGCTGTCCTTGCCGCTGATGAACTGCACGTCGTCGACCATCAGCACGT
>DATABZ010000029.1:0-7507 GCA_036259315.1 Gemmatimonadales bacterium
TCGGACGCGCCGGAGGCCGCGGGGCAGCGGCCGCCGGCGCGGTGGCGCGCCGAGCACCGGTGCCGCCGCTCGGCGCCCCGGCGACCTGCGCCTCCTCGGCCGGCGCCTCGGCCGCGGCCGAGGTGCCGTTGCCGTTCGTCCCGTCCGACGGACCGGCCGGAGCATCGTCGGAGCCGCTGCGGAAGGTGTCGTTCCCGGCCTTCGCCGCCTCGGCCTGCGACCGGACCCACGCCTGAGTTTGCGAGGGCGGCCTCTGCCGGCGGAGCTGAGAGGTGAGGCTGAACAGGCGGCGGCTACCGATGCCGTGGTGCTCCGCCACCCCCACACCGTCGTCCTCGGCAACCGTCTCGTCGCGCGGCTCGGCCGGTCCGGCCGGCGCGGCAGCGCGCGTGGTCTCCTGCTCCATGGGAAAAACCCTTTCTATTGCGGTATGGCGGCCTGAGCGGCCATCGCTGTATCGAGGGATGACCATAGCACAAACAGCCTGCCAGGTTGCGACTCCTCCCACTCGGTGGCACGTGGATTGAAGACATTTTTCGGTAGTTACAAAGCACCGGAGATCCCATGCCCGATCCGGCACGACCTGTCATCCAGCAGCCCTCCGTCAGCCATGACCACCCGGACTGGAACGAGCCGCGGCGCCAGATGGTCGAGCGCCAGCTCGCCGGGCGCGGCCTGCGTGATCCGGCGGTGCTCGCGGCCATGGGGCGGGTGCCGCGGGAGCGGTTCGTGCCGCCCGAGCTCACCGAGTTCGCCTACGAGGACGGACCGCTGCCGATCGGCGAGGACCAGACCATTTCCCAGCCCTACGTCGTGGCGCTGATGACGGCCGCCCTCGACCTCTCTCCCGGCGACCGAGTGCTCGAGATCGGCACCGGCTCCGGGTACGCCGCCGCCGTGCTCGCCGAGGTGGCCGAGCGGGTGGTCACCGTCGAGCGCCATCCGTCCCTCGCCGCGTCGGCCCGCCGGCTGCTCGCCGAGCTCGGCTACGCCCATGTCGAGGTGGTGTGCGGCGACGGCACCCGCGGCTGGCCCGCCGAGCAACCCTACGATGGCATCGTCGTCGCCGCCGGCGGCCCCCGCGTCCCGGAGAGCCTGCGCGAGCAGCTCGCCCCCGGCGGCCGGCTGGTAATCCCCGTGGGGGAGAGCCAGCGCCTGCAGAGCCTGGTGCGGATCACCCGCCAGGAGGACGGTTCCTTCCGCGAGGAGAACCTCGGCGGGGTGCGCTTCGTGCCGCTGATCGGCGCCGAGGGCTGGGACGGTGATCCGCCCACCTCGGAGGCAGACGATCCGGATGCCGGCTCGTCCGCCAGCGGCGCGCCGGCGGATCCCGCCGCTCGGTCCAGGGCGGCAGCGACCCAGCGGAGCTCGGACCCGCAGCCCGCGGTGCCCCCGGCACGGCGGCGGCCGGCGTCGGGCCGGAGGGCTCCGGCGGCGGACCTGGCGTCGGCGGTCGCGTCCGCCGCCGAGCCGTTCGACGACATCGACGATGCCGATCTCGCGCCGCTGCTCGAGCGCATCGGCGATGCCCGGGTGGTGCTGCTCGGCGAGGCGAGCCACGGCACGTCGGAGTTCTACCGCTTCCGCGCCCGCCTCACCCGTGAGCTGGTGGCCCGCCACGGCTTCCAGATCGTCGCCGTCGAGGCCGACTGGCCCGACGCCGCCCGGATCGACCACTGGGTGCGCCATGCCGAGCACGATTCCGGCGAGTGGCGGGCGTTCAGCCGCTTCCCGACCTGGATGTGGCGCAACCGGGAGGTGCGCGAGTTGGTCGATTGGCTCCACGAGCACAATCGCCCCCTGGCGCCGGAGCGCCGCACCGGCTTCTACGGGCTCGACATGTACAGCCTGTACACGTCCATCGAGGCGGTGCTGCACTATCTCGACGACGTCGATCCCGAGACGGCGGAGATCGCCCGCCGGCGTTACGGTTGCCTGTCGCCCTGGGAGGGGGATCCCGCGACCTACGGCCGCGCCGCCCTGGGGGGCCGCTACCGGGATTGCGAGGGCGAGGTCTCCGAGATGTTGCGCCACCTGCTCGACCGGCGCGTCCGCTACGGCACGACCGAGGGCGAGCGCTTTGCCGACGCGATGCACAACGCCCGGCTGATCGCCAGCGCCGAGAAGTACTACAAGGTCATGTACTACGGCGGTCGCCAGTCGTGGAACCTGCGCGACCAGCACATGTTCGACACCCTGAAGCTGCTGCTCGCCTTCCGCGGCGCGGCGGCCCGAGCCGTGGTGTGGGAGCACAACTCCCATGTCGGCGACGCCTCGGCCACCGAGATGGGCGCCCGTGGCGAGCACAATGTCGGCCAGCTCTGCCGGGCCGAGTGGGGCGACGCGGTGCACATCGTCGGCTTCGGCACCGATCACGGCACGGTGGCGGCGGCCAGCCACTGGGACGGGGAGATGGAGGTCAAGACGGTACGCCCGTCCCACGAGCGCAGCTACGAGCGGCTGGCCCACCGCAGCGGCGTGCCCCGGTTCGTCCTCGACCTCGGTCATCCCGAGGTCCACCAGGGGCTGCTCGAGCCCCGCCTCGAGCGCGCCATCGGCGTCATCTATCGCCCGGAGACGGAGCTCGCCAGTCACTACTTCCAGGCCCGGCTGGCTCGGCAGTTCGACGACTGGGTGTGGTTCGACGAGACGACGGCGGTGACGCCGCTGGCGACGGAGCACCTGGCGGCGGAGGGGCTGCCGGAGACCTATCCCTTCGGAGTCTAGGGTGTCCGGCCGCGGCGGCGGCAGCGTCGTGGCCGCGGCGACCCGCGGGTGTCGCGTATCCTCGGAATCGGAGATTCCACGACCGACCCGGAGGAGAGCAACGTGGCGGGACTGCGCATCGAGAACGTGAGCAAGCGCTTCGGTGGCGTGGTCGCCGTCGACGGCGTCTCGCTCGACGTCGAGGACGGCGAGCTCATGGTGCTCGTCGGCCCGTCCGGCTGCGGCAAGTCGACGCTGCTGCGGCTGATCGCGGGGCTCGAGGAGAGCACCGGCGGCACCATCGCCATCGGCGAGCGGGTGGTCGACCACGTGGCGCCGAAGGACCGCGACGTCGCCATGGTGTTCCAGAGCTACGCGCTCTACCCCCACATGACGGTGCGCCAGAACCTGGAGCTCGGACTGAAGCTGCGCCGTACGCCGAAGCCGGAGCGGGCACGCCGGGTGGTGGAGGCGGCCCGGATCCTCGGCATCGAGCCGCTGCTCGAGCGCCGGCCGCGGGAGATGTCCGGCGGCCAGCGCCAGCGCGTCGCCCTCGGCCGCGCCATCGTCCGCAAGCCCGCCGTCTTCCTGTTCGACGAGCCGCTGTCGAACCTCGACGCCAAGCTGCGGGTGCAGATGCGGGCCGAGCTCGCGAAGCTGCACCAGCGCCTCGGCACCACCATCGTCCACGTCACCCACGACCAGGTCGAGGCCATGACCCTCGGCGACCGCATCGCGGTTTTGGACGCCGGCAGGGTGCAGCAGGTGGGGCCGCCGCTCGAGGTTTACGAGCAGCCCGCCAACCTGTTCGTCGCCGGCTTCCTCGGCACGCCGCCGATGAACCTGCTGGCGGCCCGCCTGTCCGACGGTGGTGCGGTGCTCGCCGGCGACGGTTTCCGGCTGCCGGTGCCTGCCCGGCACGCGGCCGAAGCGGCCCGCCGAGCCGGCGCCGAGGTGGTCGTGGGCCTCCGCCCGGAGCACCTGTCGCGGCCGCGATCGGCGGCCTCCGCCGAGCCGGCCCCCCAGCTCGAGCTCACCCTCGAAATCGTCGAGACTCTCGGCCACGACGCCATCGCCTACGGCCGGGTGGGCGGGGCACTGGTGGCGGCGACTCTCGGTCCCCACTTCCAGGCCGCGGCCGGCGATCGGATGACGCTGAGCGTCGACCTCGCCGCGATGCACCTGTTCGACCCGGCGAGCGGCCGGCGATGGCTTCCGGAGCGGGCCGCCTGAGATCGCTCGGTCTTCGCATGTGCACCCCTGCGTCACGAGCGGCCGCGGGGCGCGGGCAAGGGGCTGGGGTCAACTGCGGGAAGATTCGCGCGTCCTCTTCCAGAGCCTTCGCTCGACCTCCAACCGCGCGACCGAGAAAGCGTCGCGTTCCGCTGGATCCAGCTCCCGAGCGTAGAGGAAGTCGAGCACCGCCTCGTGGACGATGGCGTAGCCGGTCTGGCCCATCGACGTGCGGGTCAGCGAGTGGCGGGTAACGAGGGGTGCCAACGAGCTCAGAGCACGGCGAATCCGACCACGGTCCGCGAGGCCCGAGACCGAGACGATCCCCTCGAGAGTGGCGGGGGCGTGGGGAGGCAGGACCGCGAGGAGCACCGGCAGCGTTTCGTGCTGCCAGTCCAGGTCCTGTCGATTCCGGATTCGCTGCCATTTCCAGTGCAGGTAACCCACCAATCCCACCGGGAGCTCCCCGAGCGGAACATCGGCCAGCGCTTCCCCGAGATCGTGGCCGAGGAGGTCGAGGTAGAGGAAGGATCGTTCGGAGCGCTCGGCAAGTGAGCGGCGGCAGGACCGTGAGCTGCCCCACCTGTTCAAGTAGGCGCGGATCGAGCTTCGCTCGGCGAGAGTCCCGAGGCGTTGCTCGAGACCCTCGAGCTGATCGGGAAGAGCATCCACGGCCAAGGAGAGCAGATCCGGACCGTCACCTGTGGATGCCGCGGTGCGGTCCGTCCCGATGCAGACGATGAGCCCCTCGGGAAGCTCGCGGGGAAAGCCGAGCCGCTGTGCGATCTCCGAGTCCGGATGCTGGGCGATCTCAGCGTCCTCGAGGTCCACCACGACCCATTCCTGGCCTTCGATCGATGCGGAAACCCGTGCCAGGATCCGGGAGAGCTCGCCTGCAGAACCCTCGCGAGCTCGCTCGAGGTAGGACAGGGGCAGACTGTGGCGCCGAACCAGCTGGCCAGCAAGGCCGCGGATCCGGAGATCGGGCCCGCTGACTCCTTCGGCGCGCACCTCGAAGTGGTGTACGCAACCCGACTGCTGCACCAGGTCTGCCAGCAGGCTGCTCCTCCCGCAACCGGGAATCCCACGCAGCACGATGGTGCCCGAACGCCGTTCCGCGGCGAACTCCCGCATTCGTTCGAGAGCAGCGGTCCTCGGCAGAGACTCTGCGGTCTTCGCCCGGAGCAGGGGGAGGAAATCGATCGGGCTGTCGAGCTTCCGCGGAACCGGTCGCCGCATCCGGCGGCCTGGCCCCTCCTCTGGATCGATCCGGGGTAGGCAGAGACTCGGCGTCTGGAGATAGAGAACCGGTGTCGTCCATTCCCAGGAGAGATGCGGAGTGTCGGCGAGGAGCATGCGACCTTCGGTGACTGCCTGCTCGATCGGCTGGCCTTGTGCCAACGCGGTGTAGAGCGCCTTGCAGAACTGGATTGCGGCCACGTCGGAAATCGAGAACTGCATCGCGACCACGGCCGGAATTCCGCGGGCGACGAGAGCGGCACCCGTGCCCGCAAAGGGATCGAAGAGGACCGCTGCGGGCGAGATTCCCGACTCGCACGCGTTGAGGACCACGAGCACGAGATCCGGAGCCTGCCGCAGCAGCCGCGCGAAGCTGTCCGCCGAGATGGGCCGCTGGTTTCCCGAGTGGTCCTCGAGCAGGAGCCACGAGCGTCCCAGCTGAGGGCTGAATGCGCCGTGCCCCATGAAGTGGAGAACGTGGACGGAGCGCTCGTGCAGCGCATCGTGAAGCGCTTCACGCGTCGGCCTTCTCAGGACGTGGATCTCGGCGACGCCTGCGAGGGAGTGGCGCATCTCCACCAGTTCCCGCTCCAGGTCGAGCCGCCTCGCCGGGTCGGGGTTCGGAGCGATGGCCAGCACGTGGAGCGGCAGCTCCGGGAAGCCCCGCTCCCGCTGGATGACGGGAGCGATCCGCCGCACGAGGGGCGTTCGAGGGTCGAGGCACAGCGGGTCGGGCTGGTTCGGGTCGTGGAGCAGCTCCCAGGGCAGGTGGAGGAGCGGGGCGAGAGTCACGTCCCGGGCGTCGGCCTGCAGCTCGATCCGCAACCCCCGGTCCGGATCGCCGGAGAGCCTCGCCAGGCTTTCTTCGAAGCAGCTGCGGATCGCTCCGGTGAACAGCGACTGGAACAAGTCGTGCCCCGCGGAACGAGCCCTGAGCGCGAGATCGCCCGGCGGGGGGATCGCGTGGAACTCTCGCGCCGCGCGCCCGAGGCAATGGCGGGACAGGCGTTCGACCAGATTCCGGCTCTCGAGGCGGGGAGGCAGTCGAACGTCGGTTGCCGGTGGCGCGTCGGGTCGCGCCGGTGAGTCCGCCACCACCACGGGGTAGACACCGTCGTCGCGTCGGGACTGAACCAGCAGGACGAAGTGGGAGTAGTTCAAGTCGCTGCTGTCGCCAACATCGGGTCGCGGTCAGCGCCGAGTTCTTCGAGGCCGGCCGCGGAGTGTTGTTGTACTGTCCTCGAATGGTAGCATCGAGCCGTCTACGAATGGTGAGGTAGCTTGGGCGACAGGATCAATCGTTCTCGAGCGCGAGGCCCGTCTCCGTCGCGGCGGTGAGCACGTGAAGGATGACCAGGTGCATCTCCTGGGCGCGATCGGCGTATCGGCTCTCGGGGACGCGAATCTCGATGTCGGCTGCGGGACCGAGGGCTCCACCGCCTCGGCCCGTCAGCGCGATCACGCACATCCCTGCCCCCCGAGCCGTTCGCGCCGCCGCGAGCACGTTCGGTGAGTTGCCGCTGGTGCTCAGCGCGAGGAGCACATCACCGCGGGCGCCGAAGGCGCGCACCTGGCGACTGAACGTGTCGGAGAAGGAGTAGTCGTTACCGACACAGCTCAGGTGCACGGGATCGGCCAGGGGGATCGCCGCCAGCGGCTGCCGGGAGTCTCGGTAACGCCCGGTGAGCTCGGCAGCGAAGTGCATGGCTTGGCTCATCGACCCACCGTTGCCGCAGGCCAGCACCTTGCGACCGGTGCGAAGCGCCTGAACCAGTCGACGACAGGCGGCGTCCACGGCGCAGAGGACGACGGGGTCGTCCAGGAGTCGGTCGAGCGAATCGCGGGCTTCGCCGAGTTCTTTTCGGATGAGCTGCGCGAAATCGACGGGCGCCATGCTCGGCTCCTAGTGCCCGGCCGAGAGCCGCTCGAAGGAGGAGGAGGCAGGATGCAAATCGGACAACGCTCGGTGGGTCCCGCCCACCCGGTTTACGTGGTGGCTGAACTCGGGATCAACCACAATGGCAGCCTCTCGCTCGCCAAGGAACTGGTTCATGCCGCCGCCGAGGCCGGAGCGGATGCCGTCAAGCTCCAGAAGAGGAACGTCCGCGCGGTCTTCACGCAGAGGGAATTGGAGCGTGACTACGCCGACTGGATCGGGGGTGGGAGCACCTACGGCCAATACAAGCAGGCACTGGAGCTGCCCTGGACGTCCTATGAGATCCTGATCGATGAAGCGTCGCGCCGTGGAGTCGACCTCGGAATTACTTTTTTTGACACAGCGAGCGTCGAGGAGTACCAGGCGCGGTACTGTGATATTCAGGAAAAAAAG
>DATABZ010000030.1:0-12787 GCA_036259315.1 Gemmatimonadales bacterium
GACGAGCGCGAGTTCTGGCAGAGGGTGGAAGCGCGGAACAAGGGGACCGCGGCGGAGCTGGACCGGCTCGGGCTGGCGGAATACTTCGCGATGGAGGCGTACGTCGTGGATCCGAGGTAGCTCAGGCCTCGTCCACCAGCATCACCGCCGCCATCCCTCCCCGCTGCGCCACGTTCACCACCTGACGCTGCGAGGCCCGGACCAGGACCGCGATGCCCTCGTCGCTGGATGCGAGGCCGGTCACGTGGTAGAACGCCTCCGGCCGGAGAGCTCCGTCGGGCGTGAGCGTCGGCACCTCGACCACGGGGATCTGCGCCAGCCGCTGGACCACCCAGAGCTCCTCGTCGGCCAGAGCGGCATCGAGCGCTCCGGTCCACTCCGAGTCACCGACCATCTGGCCCAGTAGGACGCCCTCCCCGCCATAGCCTCGGGAAGGCTTCAGCACCAGCCATTCCCGCTCCCGCCGCGCGAACTCCAGGAGATCGCCGCTCTCGCCGCCGGGCAGCACGGTCCGGCGCTCTCCCACCACCCGGGTCCAGAGCACGTGATGATGGAACACCCGCCGCTCCTCCTCGGAGTAGTAGCGCTCGCTCAGGACCGGGTCGGTCAACACCTCGAAGCAGCTCTTGCAGTCCAGCTCGGCGGAGATCGAGGAGACCACCCGGTTCTCGCGGAAGAGCCGGCGCATCGGCTCGGGATCCCAGCCCTCGGTGGCGAGCTCCACGAGGTCGAGCACTCCGTAGTCGCGGTAGACCAGGTCCACCCGGCACTCCCCGCAGTAGACCTCGTCTCCCCTCATGCGGAGCTCGCTCGGGTCCGCGTGCAGCATCCGGATGCCGTGGCGGTCGCCGTAGTACTCCACGAGGCGGCGCTGCTCGTCGATGCCTTCCAGCTCGTACTTGGGCTCCACCAGGCAGATGGTCCCGCCCGGCCGTCCCAACACCTCGAGGTGCTCCACCAGCTCACGAAGAAGGAGAATCCTCGCGTCCGCCAGCCGGGCGATGGTGAGCCCCGGATCGCGGGCGACGAGCAGCGGTACCACCACCTCCTCCACGACCTCCTCCACGGCCGGGACCAGGTAGAGCCCACCTACACCGGTGAGGTTCGGCTCCACGAAGCGCAGCGTGTCCTTCCAGATCGGGCTGGCGTAGTCCACCATGCAGTCCAGCCGATCGAAGACGGGGTTTCGCGCCTGCACGGCGGGCGTCCAGCAGGCGCGGAGCCACTCGTCCTCCAGCGGGTCGAGCCGCAGCAGCTCGCGAACCGCGGCATCGTGGACGTACAGCTCGGGCATCCGGAGCAGGGCATGGTGCAGTGTCCGGGCGACGGAGTGCAGGTACACCAGCTGCTCGGGCAGTAGCGTGATGGGGCAGGGCAGCACCCGGATCGGCTCCATCCGGCCGTCGTGGAAGTAGTCGAGGTGACGTCTCGCCCCCGCCTCTCTCATGCGCTCGTGCGCCGCCCCCAGGTCGGCCGCCGAGAGCTGGTAGAGCGCCTGTCGCACCCGCGCGGTCAGGCGGGCGCCGCGGAGGCCGGAGGTCTCGACCGGCGTCGGCTCGGAGGGTCTGGAGGGTGCATCGGGCATGGCCGAGCGAATGTGCTCCGCGGCGATGCCGGCGCGCAAGCTGTGTCGGGGTCTGGCCGGTTTCGGAATCCGGCGATATGATGATATGAGAGGGTCGGCCCACGACCTTCTTTCCCTGACTAGAGCGTCCGATGTCGTCCGTGCTGCAGCCGCGGGTCTTCACCGACCCTGTCGATTGCGGCGTGCCGACGACGGCCACCGAATCGACCGAGCACTCCCTGCAGCCCATGCGATCGCTTCCCCGGTTCGCCCGCTTCCTCACACCCGGCCTCTCGGCCGGGGTCGCCCTCCTCGGCTGTGCCATGCCGACCAGCTCGACCCGCCTCGCTGGTGGGCCCCGGCCAGTGGACCTTCGTATCGAGCCGAAGGTGCTCCGGAGCGGGCAAGAGGCACTCGTCGTGGTGCACAGCCCCGAGGCCGACAGCATCGCGATCCGCTCGAAGAACGGCGTGGACATCTACTGGGCCGGCGGACCGCGGCTCCGCGCCCGGCTGAGCAGCGACTTCGGCGATTCCGTCCCGATGCGGCGGTACGCCGAGCGATGGGACGGGATCCTGCTCAATCGACTGAAGAAGCCCGCCACGATCTCGGTGTGCCGGGACGGAGACTGCCGCGACTTCCATCACGACTTCGAGGTATGGCTGCCGGAGCGCAACAGCCGGACCGTGGCGGTCAGCGGTGGCTGGAGCAGTGTCTTCGCGCGCCGGACGGTGACCGGGCGGAAACGCGGCCCGCTGTTCGAAGAGGTGTTGAGCAGTGGAGTGTTCTCGCTCGAGGGGGAGCTGGCGGCCAAGGCGTGGAGTGCCAAGGCGCAGGGGTTCTACGGGCCGGAGGGACACGGGGCCTCGCTCGATCTGAGCCGGGTCATCAAGGAGGGCGGGGAGGTGAGCTACGGGATCGCCATGCACCTGGGGGCGACGCGGAACGCGTGGCTGCCGGACGGGAGCCGTCCCGCGCTGGCGGACCGGACTGCGTACAGCGCCAGCCTCGGCCCCAGCATCATGCTGCGGGGGATCACGGCCAGCTCCCAGTTCGGGATCCTGACGAACGGGCGGGAGACGCTCCAGGTGATCGGCACGCGGATCTCGGCCAACGGGCGGCTCACCTCGGTGAGGATTCCCGTGAGCATCACGGCGGAGAAGACGCTGGCGTTCGGGGGTGGAGCCATCATCAGCCGGCGGCGCGACGCCGTCGAGCGCCTCTCCGCCTCGGTCCACCTGCTGGACGATTTCGCGTTGAACCTGGGGGTGAGCAGCCACCGCATCGCGTGGCCCGGGGATCAGCCGTCTACCGACCTCCGCGCCTCGGAGATGCTCCTCACGATGGGCGCTCGGTACACCCTCACCTGGTAAGGCCGGCTTCCGGAAGACCGGCGTCCCGAAACAAAAACCTCCCGAAGCGCGACACGTCGCGAGTCGGGAGGTTCTATCGCCGGCGGGGATCGGTTCGATGGATCAGTGTCACCACGTGTGGCGACCGAACCGATTTCCCTTGCCCGGTTCGCGCGGTGACGTCCGGGATACCCGAGTTCGACTCGGGCGATCGATCGCGGCCGGCGAGCTCGCGATCGTCTCACTAGGGCTGATCTCCCTGTGAGTGACAGACACTCAGCGTCCTGGCGCCTGCCGGTCGTTCATCAATGCACCGCTTGATGAGCGACTCACCTCGAGGCCTCACGGCTTCGAGGGGAGGCAACAGTACGAGTTCGTTCGTCGCGTGTCAAGAGGCATTCTGCTTATCGACACGCTCCACTTCGTCCACGTTGATAAGAGCGTCTGGCGATGTGGAATCGAAGCTCATAGTTTGTGGCCCTTCCACAGCCGACACTTGTTCCAGCCGACACCTGTTCCAGGAGATCGTGAGTGATCGGGACCGAGGTCTCGCGTGGCGGCACCGTATTGCGTGAGATTGCCCGCAACATCGAACGGATCGAGAGTGGCAATGCCCACGATCGCGTGTGCCTCTACGGCACCGGCGACGGGGCCCACTCCTGCGTCTGCTACCGCGACACCGGACACCCGGGACGCCACCAGTGTCCCTGCGGTGCCCAATGGAAGTGATGCCGTGATGGTGTAGTCTCCAGCCGGCGGCTGCTTTCGGCGCCGGCTCCGCGACCGTGACGCAAGTCATGGCCGCCCCTCCCCTTAGGCATCCACTATGCGGGATGCCTTCCCCCCTCGTGCGGCGTCTCGGCCGGGTGGCCGCCGGCGTCGGGATCTCGATTCTCGTGCTCGTGGTCACGGTCGTGGCGCTGCTCCAGGTGCCCGCGGTAGCGACCTGGGCCGCCAACCGGCTGCTGACCCTGGTCCCACTCAGCTCCGGGTACGCCCTCGACGTCGGCAGGGTGAGCGGCAACTGGTTGACGGATCTGAGCCTCCATGAGCTGACGTTGCGCCGTGACTCCCGCGAGCTCGCCCGGATCGAGCGGGTCGACGCCGACTACGACCTGCGGCAGCTCCGCGGCCCCGATCGCAGGCTGCGCGCCCTGGTAGTGGAAGGTGGGACCATCGCTGCCCGGCGGACGCGCGAGGGATGGGACATCGCGAGAGCGTTCCAGACCTCCGGGGACACCGCCGGAGGCGGCGGCGACCTCATCGTGGACAGGCTCACGATCAGCGGGCTCGACATCGCCGCCCATCTCGCACCGGACTCCGTGGCCCGGGCCGAGGACCTGGCGCTTCGCGGCCGGGATCTGGTCGTGGGCGACACGGTACTTCTCACCATGGACTCGCTCGGTGCGGAGATCGCTCCCCCGGGCGACCCCGCGCTGTGGTTCTCTCTGGCCGCCGCCGGAGCGGCCACCCCCGAGGTGTTCCGCCTCGATCCTCTTCGCATCAGCAGTCACCGCAGCGACATCGCCGGCCGGGCCGTGGTGCCGAGGAGCTTCGACGACCCTCGGATGGCGGAGCGGCTCGACGTGCGGCTGGAGGCACGCCCGCTCGCACTGGCCGACCTCGCGAGCATCTATCCCGACGTGCCGCCCGGGGGGGAGCTGCAGCTGGACGTCGGTGCCTCCGCTCGCGGGCGCCTGGTCACCGCCCAGCTCGCCGCCCGGCTCGACCAGGCGACGATCGAGCTCGAGGGCGGCACCGTCGTTGGTCGTGGAGCGCCCGCGGTGTACCGGGTCAGCGGAGAGGTCCGCGAGCTCGATCCTTCACGGCTCCACCGCGCGGCCCCGATGGGTAACCTGACCGGGGACATCGAAGCCGACCTCCGGGGAGAGACCCTCGCGCTGGCCGACGGGAGCGCGTCGGTTCGCCTGCGGAACTCGCGCATCGGTGAGACGGACCTGCGCGGCCTCCATCTCCGGGCGGATGTGAAGCAGGGACGAGCCGATCTGACGGCCCGCGGACAGGTGTTTGGAGGAACGGTCCGAGTCACCGGATGGGCGCGGCCGTTCGACTCCGTGCCGTCGTACCGATTGGCCGGAGGCGCGGTCGGTCTCGAGGGCACCGACAGGGTGGCCGGCACTCTTGCAGGGGACAGCGGAGCACCGGTGCTGGACCTGCGGTTCGGGATCGCCGGCGACGGTATCGCACCGCGTGAGGCCGACGTCGAAGGCAAGCTCGGACTGACCGCGGTGCGGCAGAGCGGCGAGCGGATCGACCTCGGTGATGCGGCCGTGAGCCTCGAGGAGGGTCGGCTCGAGCTCCGGCCGAATCTGCTCGTCGCCGGCGGGACCGTGCGCGGGATCGCGATCGCACGCCTCGAGGACACGGTCACCTACGAGGTGAGAGAGGGCAGGATCGTCGGCGTCGATCTCGGCCGTCTGTTGGGTGACACGGTGGTCGCTCCGCTCACGGGTCGCTTCTCTCTCGCCGGCCAGGGGCTCACCCCGGAGGAGGCCAGGGCGAACGCGACCCTGGAGCTGGAGGAGCTGCGCTACGCCGCTCGCCGGGTCGAACGGGTGATCGCGCGCGCCCGGGTCGCGGGCGGCCGTGCCGTGCTGGACCTGCGAGGGCTGCTTCAGGGCGGCCGGCTCGCCGTCGAGGCAACCACCCGCCCATTCGATTCGGTCACCACGTTCGAGATCCGGCGTGCCTCGCTCGACAGCGTAGACCTGGGCACGTTCCTGGGGCGCCCGGATCTCGCGGGGCCGGTGAGCCTCACCGGCAGCGGCGGTGGCCGATGGGGCGAAGCGGTGAAGGCGGTGGAGGCCACCTTCACGGTGGCGCCATCGCGAGTCGGCACGATCCAGGTGACCAGCGGGAGCGCGGGTGCCGAGATGACGGGAGAGCGGCTCACCTGGACCGCGGGGCTCCGGACCAGCGGCGGCTCCCTCTCGCTTTCAGGCGTAGGACGGCCCTTGGCGGAGGTCCCCGCGTACGAGGTGCGCGAGGGTCGCGCCGACTCCATCGATCTCGGCGTCCTGCTCGGGCGCGACAGCCTCACGACCGACCTCGACGCCCGGTTCTCCGGCTCCCTCACCGGCTCCGCGCTCGACAGCATGCTCGCCCGGCTGGAGGTCGAGCTACTGCCGTCGAGCGTGAATCGAGCCGAGCTGGGGCCGGGCCGCCTGGCGCTGGAGCTGGATCGCGGCAGGCTCGGGGGAACGCTCCGAATCCAGGGCGGCGATGCGGTCGTAGCCGCCGACCTCACCGGCGACGTGGGCGGTGACCAGTCGCGCCTGCGGGCCGAGGGAGACGTCCGGGTCGAGCGACTCGCTCGCTGGACCGGCGAGCCCGCGGCCGACGGCCGGCTGGAGGGCCGCTTCGGACTCGATCTGGTGGCGGACAGCAGCGGACTGGTGACGGCCGGCGGCTCCGTGACGGCGGTCGGCGGTGTGGGCGACGTCCGGCTCCAGCAGCTCCACCTCGCCCTGCGCCCCACGCCCGGGATGATCCACGTGGACACCCTGGTAGTCCGGTCCAACAGCGTGATTCTGGATGGCGGCGGCCGAATCGCCATGCGGCCAGGCGGATCGAGCCCCGCGCCTGCCACTTTCCGGGTCACCGGCCGCACGGGTGACGTCACCCCGCTTGCCCTCCTGGCCGGTGCCGACTCGGTGGTGCTCGACTCCACACTGCTGGACCTCACGCTCACCGGGCCGCCCGAGCGGCGGAAGATCGAGGGCACCGCCGACGTGTTCAGGCTGCTCTACTCGGGTACGCTGGCGGAGCGGGTCACCGCGCGCGGCTCCGGCGTCATCGACAGTAACGGTATGGGCGCCATCGCGGGTCGTCTGCGGGTGGAAGGCGCCGCGGCCGGCGACGTCTCCGTCCGCCAGATCGATGTCACCGGTCGCTACGACTCGCTGCTCGCACTGGAGGGCACGGTCACCGTCAGCGACGACATCGGCCTGGCGCTCGCCCTGCGCGGTACCACGAACGGTGACACGACGCGGGCCGAGCTCCGACGGCTCGAGGTCGCCGAAGGCGGTCGCACCTGGCGGCTCCAGCGCCCTTCACGCGTCGTCCTCAGACCGCGGGTGGTGGAAGTGGACGGCTTCACCCTCGGCGCCGGAGACCGGCACCTGTCGGTAGACGGGACCTTCGATCGCCGGGACACCAGCGACATGACCATGCGGGTGGAAGGCTTCGACCTGGATGCGCTGGCGGAAGCCCGGCTGGTGCCCGTGGCCGGCACGCTCGATGGCACGCTTCGGCTCTCCGGACCCGCTACCGCCCCGTCGGTCGAAGGGAAGCTTTCGCTGGACCTGCGGCGGTCCGGGGGCGAGGACGTGGGTCGAATCGAGTCGGAGGTCGCCTGGAGCCGGACCGGTCTCCGGGTAGACGCCGTCGCCTCACATGGCGACAGCGGGCGCCTCACCGTCGCCGGCACGCTTCCCTGGCGCTTCACGCTGGTTCCCGAGGACACCGCGGCGACCGTCGAGCTTGCCCGCGCGCCCGTGGACACCATGTCGCTGGCGGTGCGCGCCGACAGCTTCGACCTCGCGATGTTCGAGCCGTTCCTCCCCGAGGAGGCGGCGCAGGAGCTCACCGGCGGACTGGCGGTTGACGCGCACATCGGCGGTACCCCGGACCAGCCGCGCGCCACCGGCACGTTGGATGTGCGCCGGCTCGGCCTCACGCTTCCGACGCTCGGGGTCACCTATTCCGAGGGTCGGCTCGCGGGCCGTCTGTCCGGCGAGCGGCTCACGATCGACACGCTCCGGCTCTCCACGGACGACGACCAAGAGCTGCTCGCCTCGGGCGCCGTGCTGCTCGAGCCGATCACCGACCCGACGCTGAACATCTCGGCGCGGCTGGAGGACTTCGTGGTCTCCGATTCCGACGAGCTGCGAGCCGTGGCGACAGGACAGGTGCAGCTCGCCGGCACGGCGGCGAAGCCCGTGCTCACCGGCGACCTCCGGCTGGAGGAGGCCGAGATCTTCACCGGCGGCGAGACAGCCGCGGCGGTGGAGGAAGTGGAGCTGACGCCGGCGGACCTGCAGCAGCTCGCCCAGCACTTCGGGCCCGGGGCCCTGGACGCAGCCGACGAGGGTGCGGGGTTCCTGGAGCGGTTTCGCATGAACATCGACCTGTCCTTCGCCCGCAGGGTCTGGTTCCGCAAGGCGGAGAGCCCGAGCATCGACATCGAGCTCTCGGGCCGTATCAACCTGCGGCAGACGCCCGGACAGGAGATGCAGTTCTTCGGCCAGGTCGAGCCGATCCCGAGGCGGGGCGAGTTGAACCTGTACGGACGTTCCTTCGAGGTCGTGGAAGGGACGATCGCCCTTCAGGGGCCGGTGGAGGAGATCGCCCTCGACGTGACCGCCCAATACCGGGTTCCCACCCAGGGCGATCCTGACGACGAGGACGTGATCATCAGCGTGCAGGCGACCGGGAACCCCGACAGCCTGGACCTGGACTTCAGCTCCGAGCCCTCGATGCCGCAGGAGGACATGATCTCTTACATCGTGACCGGCAGCCCCGCCTCGGACAATCTGCTGGCTGACCAGCAGGGGGGCGGCGTGAACGCGACCGATCTCGCCTTGAACCAGCTGGCGGAGAATCTCGGCGGAGCCGCAGGTGAGGAACTGGGCTTCGATGTGTTCACGATTCGGCAGGAGCCCGAGCGGGGTCTGACGCTGACCGCGGGGCGGTACATCACCTCGCGGATCTTCGTCAGTCTCCAGCAGCCGCTCCGCATCGGGGTCACGAGCGACGAGCACCTGACCGGAGCTACCGGGCCCGGCTTCGAGCTGGAGTATGCCTGGCGACGGTGGCTTCGGAGCACGCTGCGCGGCGGCAGCCTCCCGACCAGCCTGCTCATGCGGGGCCGCTATGCGTTTTGACCGGGGAGCCGGTGCGGCAGGCATGCTGCTGCTCGCCACCGCGAGCCTCACCGTGGGTCCGCTTGCACCGAGGCCGCTCCAGGCCCAGGACGCCCTGACCGGCGTGGGTCCGGGGACGCAGGTGAGCAGCATCGAGTTCCGCTTCGTAGGGGAACAGGCATTCACCGCGGAGGAGCTCCAGCCCCATATCGCGCTGACCGAGCGCGGAGGCATGGTCGGTCTCCGCCGCCTGTTCGGCTTCCTGCCGTTCGTCACGCCGGTCGGGGAGCATCCCTTCGAGCCGATCGTGCTCCAGCGGGACGTGGTGCGGCTTCGGAACATCTACGTCCGGGAAGGTTTCCTCGACGTCGAGGTGGATTACGACGTCACCTACGATGCCGAGAAGGACCTGGTGGACGTCACCTTCGTCATCGAGCAGGGCCCGCCGCTCCTGCTCCGCCGGGTGCGCTTCGTCGGCCCCGACAGCGGGGCGCCGCGGGTCGCAGCCGAGCTCGAGGACGAGTGGAGCCGCTTCGTGCGCCAGGAGCAGGAGGCCGGCGGGCGATTCAGCGAGGCCGAGCGTCGGGACATCGCGGAGCGCACCACCCGCTGGCTCCGGAACCGCGGCTATCCGTTCGGCGGCGCCGAGGCCGACGTGCTGGTGGATACCGCCGCCTATCGCGCCGATGTCCTGGTACGCGTGCGGCCCGGTCTGCGGGCCCGCATCCGGGAGTTCGCGGTGAGCGGGAACGAGACCGCGCCGGACGAGCATTTCACCCGTCAGCTCCCGCTCGAGCCCGGCGACTGGTACAACGCCTCGGAGCTGGAGGACGGCAGGGACCAGCTCGCCCAGCTGGCCATCGTCCGCCTCGCGTTGATCAACGTCCCGCGGGGGAGCGCCGACGACTCCAGCGTGGTAGTGCGCGTGGGCGTGGCCGAGAACCCGCAGAGGCTGGTCAGCGGCGAGGCGGGCGTGGCGTCGAACGGCGGGCTCACGGGCCAGGTGGAGTGGACCAATCGGAGCTTCCTGGGCGGCGTCCGGACCCTGTCGGTGGCCGCGACGGCACAGACCGGGCTGGCGGCGCTCGAGACGCCCGCCGAGCAGCGTTATCGCCTGGCGGTATCGATCTTCCAGCCCTACGTAGGGAGCCGGCATCTCTCCGCCGCCGGAGGACCTTTCGTGGAGTATCGCGACGACCTCCGCGACCGCTCGCAGGCGGTGGGTCTCGAGGCCAGCCTGGTGTACGCCACCAGTCCGCTGCGCTCGGTCTCACTGGGCTACACCCTCTCCCACCGGAAGGTCCTGGACTTCGGCTTCGGCGACGACCTCGATCCCATCGAATACCTGCCGTTGCTGGGCCTCGCCGACCCGGCGACCGTCGGCAGGCTCGGCAGCACGTTCAACCGCAGCACGCTGACCCTGGACGGGAGCTGGGGCGTGCTCGACGAGTTCGCCAACCCGCGCGAGGGCTACGTGCTGCGGCCCCGTGCGTCGCTGACCCTGCCGGGCTTCAATACCAGCGAGTATCTCCTGCTCGATTTCGGGGCGACCGGCTATCTGCCGCTCTCCGACCGCATCGGGTTCACACTGCGGGGGAGCGCCGGCCGGATCTTTCCCTTCGGCCGCAGCGTGCGGGACGCGGCGGACGAGTCGCCCTTCGTCTCGCTGCTCCGCCTGCGGGAGGTGACCTTCAGCTCGGGTGGGTCCCGTGACGTCCGTGGTTGGGGCAGCCAGCTCCTCGGCCCGAAGCTCCCGGCGGTCCGCTTCCAGGAGGAGGCAGGCGAGCGGGTCGCGTTCGCGGAGCGGTACTCGCCGCTGGGCGGCCTCGCCCGGATCATGACCAGCGCGGAGGTCCAGATGCCGCTGCCGGGCTTCGATGAGAAGTGGCAGACGTTCGCCTTCCTCGACGGGGCGAAGGTCTGGACACCGGATGATCGCTTCGCGCTCGGAGAGGGGCCGCTGGACCAGGACCGGTTCTTCTGGGGAACCGGGGTCGGGATCGGCTATGAGACGGTCGTCGGCGCGGTACAGGTCGCGCTGGGATACAAGCTGAACCCCTCCCCGCTCGACGTCCGCGATCCGGACGAGGTGCTCGAGGCGCTGCAGGAGGGGCGGCCGATCAGCTCGGTGCCGACCGACTCCCGGCGGAGGCTGCAGCTGCACTTCTCGATCGGCGCCACCTTCTAGAGCGCGAGGGCCCTCCTTCTGGCGACCTGCCAAACTGGTGGGCAGGTCGCGACGCTACATCGGTCAGTCTCCCCCTCGACCCCGGGTCAGTCCCGATCGGAGCCGCCGCGATCTCCCATCCGGCCATCGGCTTGCGTCGCCATACATCACCCAGGCCCTGAGGTCGGCGCCCCAGCCGCGAGCGCGGGCATACCCGTTGCAGATATCTGCACCGACCCCTCGCTCGTCTGATCGCCACGTGCACCCCTCGGAGTAAACATCATGGTCTCCTTCCTCAAAGGCCGCCGCCGCACCGACGACGGAGTCGTCGCCGTCGATTCCAGCGGGGCGCACATCACGGTCGCCCTCGAAGCCCTCGTCGCGCGCGCGGAGCAGGCGCTCGAGCAGCTGCGCGCCATGACCTCGGTCCTCGATCGATCGGAGGAGCTGAACGCGCTTCGCGAGCGGTGTGAGGCCGTCGAGCAGAAGGTGGCGGAGATGGAGGGCGCATCGGAGCGGCTCGCGGCGGCGGAGGCCCAGGTGGAGCGGGTCGCCGCCGCCGGCACGGAGATCGACCAGCTCCGCGGGCGGCTCGGCGAGTTCGGCGAGAAGATCGACGCCGCGCTCGGCCTGCGCGAGCAGATCGAGGGCTTCCTCAGTCTCGAAGGTCCCGTGGGCGCGGTCCGGACCGATGCGGAGGGCCTGCGCAAGCAGCTCGACGAGATGGGCGAGGACGTCACCCGCATGCGCACCCAGGCCGACGACGCGCTGCGGGCGCACCGGCACAGCACCTCGCGTCTCGAGCACTTCAACGAGGAGTACCAGACCGTGAGCGGCCGGCTCGACGAGGTCGGTCGCCGGGTGCAGGCGGTCGAGCGCGCGTTGGAGCCGGTGGGCCAGGCAGTTGCCGCGGTGCCCGACGTGCAGCACCGGCTCGCGGTGCTCAAGGCGCTCGCCGACCAGGTCGCGCAGAAGTCGGCCGCGCTGGAGCAGCAGCGCGAGGCGGTGGATCGCGCCGCGACCCAGATCAGCCAGCTCACCCGGCTGGACCGCGAGCTGGACGCCTGGCTCCGCCGGCAGGAAGAGCAGATCCGCCGCTTCGGCGCGATCGAAGCCAAGATCGCCGAGGTGCACGCGGTGCAGGTGAAGGTGATGGCGCGCTCGGAGGAGCTGCAGCAGATGGCGGTGCAGACCGAGGAGGCACAGCAGTCCGCCCGGCAGGCGCTGAACGATCTCCGGGAGCAGATGCGGAAGAGCAGCGAGAGCTTCGAGCTGGAGAACCGGGGCCTGCACGCGGTGAGCGAGCGGGTGGCCGACCTCCGGAACGCCGTGAGGGAGTGCGAGAGCCGGTTCGCCGTGCTCGACGCCGCCAGCCAGGGTACCGCCGCGGTGCAGGCGCAGGTCAGGAGCGCGGGCGAGGAGGCGGCCAAGCTCTCCACCGAGCTCACCCGGCTGCTGGAGGAGGAGAAGAAGATCTCGTCGCTGCGGCAGGAAGTTGGGCGGCTGGATGGGATCGCCTCGGAGGTCGGCTCGCGGATGCAGCGGATCGAGGAGCTGCGCTCGGGGATCGAGGCGGCGGTGAAGGATCTCGCCTCGCTCAAGGGCACGCGCGAGATGATGGCGGACGGCCTGGAGCAGATGCGGGTCGCGTACGAGGAGATGAGCCGGCTGCGGGAGGCCCACGGCGAGGTGGAGACCTGGCTCTCGAACACCGATACCTGGACCCGGAAGGTGCAGGGTCAGGTCAAGGAGCTGAGCGGGATGGAGCCCGCCGTCGAGCGCATCCGGGGGGAGGTCGAGCAGGTCAAGGCCGGAATGA
>DATABZ010000031.1:0-6298 GCA_036259315.1 Gemmatimonadales bacterium
TTCGGCGATGTTGCGGACCTGGGCCGTGAGATTGCTGGCCATGGAGTTCACGTTCTCGGTGAGATCCTTCCAGGTTCCGCCGACGCCGCGCACCTGCGCCTGGCCACCGAGCTTGCCTTCGGTCCCGACCTCGCGGGCGACGCGGGTCACCTCGGATGCGAAGGAGTTGAGCTGGTCCACCATGGTGTTGATGGTGTTCTTGAGCTCGAGGATCTCGCCCTTCACGTCTACGGTGATCTTCTTCGACAGGTCGCCGTTGGCCACGGCCGTGGTGACATCGGCGATGTTCCGCACCTGGGCGGTGAGATTGCCGGCCATCGAGTTCACGCTGTCGGTCAGGTCCTTCCAGGTGCCGCCGACGCCGCGCACCTGCGCCTGCCCACCCAGCTTCCCTTCCGTCCCCACCTCGCGCGCGACCCGGGTGACTTCGGAGGCGAACGAGTTGAGCTGGTCCACCATCGTGTTGATCGTGTTCTTGAGCTCGAGAATCTCGCCCTTCACGTCCACCGTGATCTTCTTGTTCAGCTCGCCGCGCGCGACCGCCGTCGTCACTTCCGCGATGTTCCGGACCTGGGCCGTGAGGTTGCCGGCCATGGAGTTCACGTTGTCCGTGAGGTCCTTCCAGGTTCCCGCCACGCCCTTCACCTTGGCCTGACCGCCCAGCTTGCCCTCGGTCCCGACCTCGCGCGCGACGCGCGTCACCTCGGAAGCGAACGAGCTCAGCTGATCCACCATCGAGTTCACCGTACGGCCGATGCGGAGGAACTCGCCCATGAGGGGCCGGCCCTCGATATCGAGCGCCATGGTCTGCGAGAGATCGCCCTTGGCCACCGCACCGATCACGCGAGCCACTTCGCTGGTCGGCTGCACCAGGTCCGCGATCAGCCCGTTCACCGAGTCGATCGACGCGGCCCAGGAGCCGCCCGCACCGGTGAGCTGGGCACGCTGGGTGATGCGGCCCTCCTTTCCGACGGCGAGGCTCACCCGGTCGAGCTCCTGCGCCATCTCCTGATTGAGCTCGATGATCTGGTTCAGGGTGTCGGCCACCTTGCCCGCCATACCCGTGCTGGTGGGCCGCATCCGGGCGGAGAAGTCACCCTTGCGCACCGCGGACAGGACGGTGAGCAGTTCGGCGAGATCGAGGCTATCGGTGTTGCCGGAAGCGGCGCGGGCTGGGCCGCGTCGAGTGCGGCGGCCGTTCCCGGCCGGAGGGGTCGGCATGGGAGCTCCGAGTGGTCGTGAGCTGCTGAGTTGCTGGCGAATCGAGGACGATGGCCGCGGCGCACACGGGCTCTCCGTGACGCCGATCACCATCGGGAAGCGGCCAGCGCGCCGCAGAACCTGCGTGACCGCGAAACCTGCTTGACAAGCAATATATCGGTGCGACACTACAGCGTGCTACAGACCGCGACCACGCCGCCGAACATCGTAGCCGTCGCGCGGACCGACGGTGGGGCGGCGCGCACGGAGGCTCCCCCGCTGCGCATTCTCCTCCTGGAAGACGTTCCGATGGATGCGGAGCTGGTGGAGTACGAGCTGACGCGGGCGCGGATCCCCTTCGTCGCGCGGCGGGTGGACACCCGGGAGTCCTTCCTCGACGAGCTCCAGGCGTTCGCCCCCGACCTGATCCTCTCCGACTTCACCCTGCCCGGCTTCGACGGGATGACCGCGCTCTCCCTGGCCCGGGCGCGCGCGCCCACCGTGCCGTTCCTGATCGTGACCGGATCGGTGAACGAGGAGACCGCCGTCCGGTGCATGAAGGCCGGGGCCGCCGACTACCTGCTCAAGAGCAATCTCGCCCGCATAGGCCCGGCGGTCGAAGGTGCCCTGGCGCAGGTGCGCGCGCGCACCGAGAAGGTGCTGGCCCAGGAAGCGCTCCGCCGCTCCGAGGCCAATCTCCGCGCCATCTTCGACAACAGCCTTCAGGCGTTCGTCCTGATCGACCCCGACGGCACGATCCAGGCGCTGAACTCCACGGCGGTGGAGTGGAGCAGACGGCTCCTCGGCCGACCGCTCGAGGAGGGGGGCCGGATCGCGGATTTCATCCCTGATGCCGCCCTCGCCTTCCGGGCCGCGCTCGCGGGCGAGACCCGCAACGCGGAGCGCTGCCTCAGGGACCAGGACGGCTCGGAGCGGTGGTTCGAGACCACGGACGCGCCGGTGGTGGACGACGACGGCAGGGTGATCGGAGTGTGCTTCAATGCGCGGGACGTCAGCACCCGCAAGCAGGCCGAGCGCGCGCTGCGCGAGAGCGAAGCGCGCTATCGCGACCTGTTCGACAATGCCAGCGATCTCGTGTGCGCCACCGCCCCGGACGGCACCTTCCTGTACGTGAACCGTGCCTGGCACGATGCCATCGGGATGCCGGACACCGAGCTGCGGAGCCGCCGCTTCGTCGATGTGGTGCACCCGGATTGGCGGGAGCACTACGCGGAGGTCGTCGGGCGGGCGCTCGCGGGTGAGGCGCTCACCCAGGTGGAGCTGGTGCTGGTGACCGCCGGCAACGCGACCATCACCGTGGAGGGGAACCTCAGCTGCACCGTCGAGCAGGGCGGGCCCGCGATGGTCCGGGGCATCTACCGCGACATCACGGAACGCAAGCGGGTGGCCGACCAGCTGCGGCAGGCCGAGCGGATGCAGGCGGCGGGCCGGCTGGCGGGAGGCATGGCGCACGAGGTCAACAACATGATGACCGGCGTCATCGGCTTCAGCGAGTTCCTGCTCCGGAGCTTCCCGGAAGACGATCCCCGCCGTGAGGAGGTTCAGGAGATCATCCGCGCCGGTAGCCGGGCGTCGGACGTCACCAGACAGCTCCTCGCCTTCACCCGCCAGCAGCTGCTCCACCCGGAGCTGCTCAACCTGAACACCGTCGTCGGCGGCATGGAAAAGTTGCTCCGGCGCTCGCTGGGCGAGGACCACGTCCTGGAGCTCCGCCTCGCTCCGGGGGTCGGGCAGATCCGGGCCGATCGGGGACAGCTCGAGCAGGTGCTGGTGAATCTGGTGCTCAACGCGCGCGACGCGATGCAGGAGCGCGGCCGCGTGACGGTGGCCACCAGCCCGGCCACACTGGACGAGGTCTACGCCCAGGGCCACCGCGGCATCAGAATCCCGCCCGGCGAGTACGTGTGCCTCTCGATGACCGACACCGGCATCGGAATGACGCGCGAGGTCCAGGCGCGGATCTTCGAGCCCTTCTTCACCACCAAGCCCGTGGGCCAGGGTACGGGGCTCGGACTCTCGACCGTGTACGGCATCGTGAAGCAGAGCGGCGGGTTCGTCTGGTGCTACAGCGAGGTCCGCCGGGGCACCACGTTCAAGATCTATCTCCCCCGCGCCGGTGCTCGCACCACGCCCGCGCCACCGCCGAGCGCCCCCGCCGAGCTCCGGGGCGGGAACGAGACCATTCTCGTGGTGGAGGACGAGGACGTGGTCCGGACGCTCGCGTCGCGCGGGCTGAAGGAGCACGGCTACACGGTGCTGACGGCGCGGGACGGCCGCGAGGCGCTCGCGCTCGTCGAAGCCAACCGGGACGCGATCGATCTGGTCATCTCGGACGTGGTGATGCCGCAGCTGAGCGGTCGGGAGCTGGCCTCCCACCTGGCGACGCTCCGGCCCGGCCTGCCGATCCTCTACATGTCGGGCTACACGGGAGACGACGTGATCCAGCGTGGTCTGCTCGAGCCGGGGATGCCCTTCCAGCAGAAGCCGTTCACGCCCGAGGGTCTGGCGCGGAAGGTTCGGGAGATGCTCGACGCCAAGGTCTAGGCGATCGCCTCGGTGTCGGGCTCGGCGGAGTCCTCGCGCCCCGGGCGGAACTCGAGGTGCTCCGCACGGAGAATGACGAAGCCGCGGGGCGTGCTGAGCCGGGTGAGCCGCTCGCCCGCCATGTTGACCATTCGCTGGGTGACGCCGGGAAAGATGGGAGCCACCTCGTACCACTTCGACGGGTGGAGCTCCGGGTACTTCCGCTGGTGCTCGGAACGCAGACGCGCCTGCACGGGCATCGCCGCTCCTCGCCGGCGGGAGGCGCCGGCCCACGGGTCACGGGTCTTGGAGAGGTGGTGACAATCTAACGAGCGGAGCCCCCGGAGGGCAGCGGGATGCGGTGCCGGGTCCCGCGCCCCGGGGGTGCTGGACTTTTCATCCTTTGTTGCTTACCGTGTAAACGATTGGATGTTCGTGGCATCCATCGCCCACCTCAAGTATATCGTGAGCCATGACGACAACTCAGTACGCGCAGCCGGTCGTGGCCGGCTCCGCCAAGTGTCTCGTTGTGGACGACGAGCCCGGCGTTCGGGGGTTCCTCACTCGGATGCTTCAGTCGCAGGGCTTCCAGTGTTTCGAGGCCGCTACGGGGCGGGAGGCGCTCCGCGTGCTCGACCGGATCGGCGAGCCGCCGCTGATCGTCTCCGACATGCGCATGCCCGAGATGGACGGGATCAGCCTGCTGGAGGCGGTCCGCACCAGGTATCCCGACACCTCGGTCATCATGCTGAGCGGGATCAGCGAGACCAGCACGGCGGTGGACTGCCTGCACCGAGGCGCCGCGGACTTCCTGCTCAAGCCGATCTCCATGAGCGAGTTCCAGGCCAGAGTGAGCCGCGCGCTGGAGAAGCGCGCGCTGGTGCTCCAGAACCGCTACTACCAGGAAAACCTCGAGCGCCAGGTGCACGAGCAGGCACTGCGCATTCAGGAGCTGTTCCTCCAGGGCGTGCAGATGCTCGCCCGGGCCCTGGAGGCCAAGGACGCGTACACGCGGGGCCATTCGATTCGGGTGAGCCAGTACGCGGTGGCCACCGCGGAGCGCATGGGGTTCCACGGAGAGTCGCTCGACGGCATCAGGCTGGGCGGGGAGCTCCACGACATCGGCAAGATCGGCACCAGCGAGTCGGTGCTGCACAAGCCGGGCTCCCTCACCGCGGAGGAGTTCCAGCAGATCACCGAGCACCCCCTCCTGGGCGAGCGGATGCTGTCGCCCCTGGCGCAGGAGTCACCCGGCGTGCTCCGCATCGTCCGCTCCCATCACGAGCGGCTCGACGGCCGGGGCTTTCCCGACGGCCTCCGCGGCGAGAAGATCCCCATCGAAGCGCGGATCGTCGCCGTGGCCGACGCCTTCGACGCGATGACCACCCGACGGCCCTACCGCGAGTCGCGCCCGCCCGACGACGCGCTCGCCGAGCTGCGCCGCGTAGCCGGCTCGCAGCTCGATCCCGAGGCGGTCGAGGCGTTCGTCGCCTCCTACGACTGACGGGCGACCCTCAGAGCGTCCCCTTCCGCTTCAGCAGGTGGTAGCGCTCCACCAAGGCCGCGCTCGCGGCGCCGGGCAGCACGTCCAGCACCATCACGCCCCGCGAGCGCATCTCCGCGAGCGCCGCCTCCCGCGCCCCGAGCAGCTCTTCCGCGGCGGCGCGCTCGAAGGCCTGCACCGGATCGGTGGGACGCACCGAGGCGAGCGCCTCCATCGCGGGGTCCCGTAGCGTCACCGCGAGAGGAAGATGCCGGGGGCGCAGTGTGGCGGCCTGGGCCACCAGGGCCTCGCTCGCGGTCCGGTCGATCACGTCGGTGAAGAGGACGGTGAGCGCGCGCTTCCGGCTGTGGGCCGCCAGGTAACGCAGCGCCCCCGGGTAATCGGACTCCACCAGGCGCCCCTCGGCCGCCGCGAGCCCCTCCAGCACCGCGCGCAGCGCTCGGCGTCCGCGACCCGGTGCCACGTACCGCTGGATGGTGTCGGCGAAGACCAGCAAGCCCACGTCGTCGTCGTGCTCCGAGGCGGCATACGCGAGATGGAGCGCCGCCGACACCACCGATTCCAGCCGCGGCACTCCATCCACTTCCGCCGTGAGCAGCCGTCCCGCGTCCACCAGCAGCATGACCTGCTGACGCCGCTCGTCCTCGAATTGCCGGGCGATCGGCTTGCCGCGGCGCGCCGTGGCCTTCCAATCGATGATCCGGGTGTCGTCCCCCGGCACCCACTCCCGGAGACCTTCGAAGAGCCGCCCCTCTCCGCGGTGGCGCACGCTCCGGAGCCCGGCTTCGCGCCGGCGAAGCGCCTGGATGGGGAGGGCGCGGAGCCAGGCGCCGCGAAGGTTGGGGTAGACCGTCGCCGTCCACGGCGCCTCGATCCGGCTCTGGCGCCAGGCGAGCCCGAGTGGCCCGAGGATGCGGAGGTCCATCGTGCCACCCGCGCCGATCCCGCGCCGCACCGGCTGGAGCTCGAGACGCTCCTCCATCTCAAGGCCGGGTGGAAGCTCGAGCTCCCTCAGCGGGGTGATCGCGCCCCCGAGCGGGTCCGGCAGCC
>DATABZ010000032.1:0-4886 GCA_036259315.1 Gemmatimonadales bacterium
GTTCGCCGTCACGTCATACTCCCACACCCCGCCCTCCGGTCTATCCGCACCCGAGCAGCCGCCGGCGACGTAGATCCTGCCGTTGATGACACCGGCGAGGCTGGACTGAAGCGGAAGAGGGAGTGGAGCCTTGGTGCTCCACGTGTTGGTATTGCCATCGTAGGCCTGCACCTTCGACAACCCGCTGGAGCACTGGCGGGTCGAGTTCATGGACTGCCCGCCAATGGCGTAGAGGACGAGCCGCCACTCGGGTTCTCGACCGTGGCTGTCATCACGAGCCGCCGATCACTGGGCATCTTGAGCCGTTTCTGCCAGGTGTTGGACGTCACGGCCGCCGGGGAGAGGTCGCCGGGGGCTGGCCCGAGTGCTGCCCCGGGCGCAGTGGGCGCGGTGGGCGCGTCTTGGCAGGCGGCGAGGATGGCGGTGCTGAGACTCAGAGCGTACCAAGGGTGGCGCGGCACACGGAATTCTCCAAGGGGCTATGCCGCGAAGCTACGGCTGCATGCCCAAGAGACTGTCAAGCCGAGCCGTTGGCTGCGCTCAGCGCGCAGACTCCGTTCCGTGCTCTTCGTCACAGAAATCAAGTCGGCCATGATACACTATCGCATTACGGTCGGCCATTTCGACGTGCATCCCCTGCACTCCCTGGTCCATTGGACCCCTGGCCGTACCCATCACAGTAGGTGTTCTCCAACTCGCCCTGCACACCGGGGTGGCCGCTCCGGGTGCGTCCGCAAACGGACCCCACGCTGTGGAGACGTCCATGAAAGGTCGCCTTGCCGTCCTCTCCTTGGCTGGCTTGCTCGCGCTCGGCGCCTGCGCCGAGGACGCTACCGAGCCCAACAACGCCGAACCCGCTTCTCCCTCCATCGCCGACGCCAAGTCCTCCGCTACTGTCGGAATCAACGTGGTGCTCAAGGGGCCGCCCACACAGGCGCAGCTCGCCCGGCTGAACGCCATCGGCAGGGTCAAGAGCACGCTGCCGGAGATCAACGGCCTCACCATGGCAGCGAAGGCCAACCAGTTGGCCGACGTGCGGGCTCTGCCATTCGTCAAAGCCGCGGCCATCGACCAGGAGGTGCACATTCCCCCACCGACTGATCTGGTGGAAGTCGAGGACTTCACCGGCGGCTTAAGCACGTGGCACCAGGATGCCATCAACGTCACAGTGGAGCCGCTGTCGAGCGCCCGCGACGTCACCCAGACGGGCGCGGGGGTCTACGTAGGCGTGCTGGACACCGGCCTGCTCTCCACCTGGCCCCAGTATTTCCCCGAGGAGCGAATCGCCGAGGAGTACGCCGCGACCGTCGTTGGCGGCGGAGCCGCGGACCGGGGCAGAGTCGTCGTGCTGCGGGGTGAGCAGTGGGCGAACGACGTCTGCTCTCATGGGACCCACGTGACCAGCACCATCATCGGGTATCGCTTCCCCGGCGCCGATTTCCAGGGCACGGCCCCGGAGGCGACCATCATCCCGGTTCGGTTCAAGGCCCAGCACAGCTCCAATACGCGCCCCTTCGGCTGCGGATGGTTCAGCTCGATGTCTGCCGCCGGGCTCATCTATTACGGCGTGCTCAAGCGGGACGTGCTCGGGGACGCTCCGCTGGTGGTGAACAACAGCTGGGGCGGTGGTCCGGACCCACTGGTTGAGGCGGCGGTCAACTTCGCGCTGGAGCAGGGGGTCCTGCTGGTGGCCTCGGCAGGCAACAACGGTGAAGCCGGCATGGGGTATCCGGGCGCCTGGCCCCAGGTAATCTCGGTGGCAGCCAGCGGGTGGGTCGAGGAGTGGACCACGCCGACCTGGTGGTACGCACTCGACGTGCCCGAGACCGCAGACGCCGACGACTTCTACATCACCGACTTCTCCAGCCGCGCGCTCCCCGGCCAGGACCTCGACGTCGCCGCGCCGGGCTCCTGGGTCGTCGGACCGTACCAGCTGCAGCGCGGGAAGACCGACTGGTTCTTCCTCGGGGGAACATCCATGGCGGCGCCGCACGTGACCGGCACGGTGGCGCTCCTGCTCCAGCAGAATCCGGGACTCACCCAGACCCAGGCCGAGACCATTCTCCAGAACTCGACGATTCCGCTCGACGCCGGCTGCCGTATGGTGATTCAGGTGCCGGGAAGCACCACACGCACCCAGATCTGCTGGGGCGATGACGCAACCGGCCACGGCCTTCTGGATGCCGAGGAGGCGCTCGAATAGCACAAAGTGACCACGGCGGGCAGCGGCGCACGCGCCGCCGCCCGCCCTACCTCCAAGTCGGGTCCCCTGCCCAGCCTCCAAGGTCTGGCGGGGGACTTTTCCTAGGGGTGTCACGCTCGTCACATCCAGGGCAACAGGCGGTCTGGTACTCTGACGCGCTAGGCGGCAAGATCAGACCAGCACCTCGACCGCCAGGCCGCTCAGCTCGACGTCTACCCGCATCGGTCCCCGCGGTGCACGGAGGTCCTTACCGTACGTATGGTCGACATGCAGCTCCTTGCGCTTGCACCACATCGTGAGCCGGCGCCCGGCCCGCGGCAGCAGGACGGACCCCAGCGCCGCGGCACCGGTGCCGAGCGCGCGGAGCGCGGGCCGGTCCTCCTCCCCCGCGGCCACGATCTCCAGCCGCCCGTCGGCCGGGTCCGCCCGGGGGACGCACAGGTTCGGTCCGGCGCAGCGGACGTTCATGGCCTCGACCAGCAGGTAGTCGCCCGAGAGATCCTCACCGTCCAGCTCCAGGCGCCAGCGGGTGAGTGGCAGCGTGCGCACCAGGCGGTCCAGCCTCGCGCGGGCATCCTCCACGTCCTGGATCCCATGGTCCACCGACGGCGACATCATCCGCGCGAGCAGTCCGAGGCCCACCGACTCGATGAAGCGGGTCTCGCCCCAGGGGCCGCGCACGGTCCCGACCTCGACCCGGCGCCGCCCTGCGTCGGGCCACCGGGCCACCAGCTCCTCCGGCGAGCCGCGGACACCGAGCGAGGTGGCGATGTTGTTCGCCGTCCCGAGCGGCAAAATGGCGAGAGGGACCGCTCGGCCCGCCAGCGCCTTCATGACCCGGCCGACGGTCCCGTCGCCACCGGCGGCCACGACCAGGTCTCCCGGATTCTCCAGCGCCCGGCGCAGCCCCTTTCCCTTACGGCGACCGAGCGCGACCCGGTGGCCCGCGGCCTCGAGCAGCCGGCGCAGACCTCCCCTGGTGTGGTCGCCCTCGCCCGCGGAGGTGTTCACCAGCAGCGTGACGTCCATTCCCGACCGCGCCTCCCGGAGCGAGTTGCATGAGGATTCTGGTCTCCAACGACGACGGAATTTACAGCCCCGGGCTGGTCGCCCTGGCCCGCACCGCGGGACGCTTCGGAGAGGTTCGCATCGTGGCGCCGGACGTCGAGCAGTCGTCCATGGGCCACGCCATCACCCACTCCCGGCCCCTCACGCTGCGGCGTACCCGGATCCACGAGTTCGACGCCTGGCGGGTGAACGGCACGCCGGCCGATTGCGTCGCACTGGGCACCTCGCAGTGGGAGGACGTGGACGTCGTTCTCTCCGGCATCAACCTCGGCGCCAACCTGGGAAACTCGACCTGGCACTCGGGGACGCTTGCCGCCGCCAAGCAGGGAGCACTGCTCGGGTATCGCGGTATCGCGCTGAGCACTCCGGTCTCGGAGGATCACCCCGACTTCTCCGCCCTGGTGCCCTGGGTCGCCCGGGTGCTGGAGGTGCTGCTGCCCGAGGCCGACCTCCCGCTGGTGAACGTGAACTTTCCACCCCGGCCCACCGGCCTGTGCTGGACCCGGCAGTCGGTCCGGCAGTACGACGGCCGTGTCGTTCCGGGCAAGGACCCGAGGGGCCGCCCTCATTACTGGATCACAGTGGCGCCGCTCGAGGAGGCGGAGGAGGGGACCGACCGCTGGGCGGTGGAGCGAGGCGCGGTGTCGCTCACACCACTCCGGCTGGACCTGACCGACGAGGCGGCCCTGGCGCGCATCACGGCCGCCCACGCCTGAGCTTATCCTATAGGGTCCGTCGGACAAGCATCCTGCACCCCGAACTGCGGAGTCGTATGACCGAACGCCGGCGCGTGATCGTCGCGGGCTTCCCCCGGAGCGGCACCAGCTGGCTCGCCAAGAGCCTCTCGTTCGCCCGCGGGTTCACCTACTATCGCGAGCCGGACAACATCGACATGATCCCGGAGGCGGAGGAGCGCTTCCGCTGGCTGTACCTGACCGGCGAGCACGACGATCCCGCGTACCGTCGCCTGATGACGCGGGCGCTCGAGGGACGCGTCGCCACCAGGTTCACGATGAGGGAGGACCCCGGCCCGCTGATCGGCACCCTCGGCGTCGGCCGGCAGCTCGCCGAGCGGCTCCCGGTCCTGTTCTTCCGCAAGCGCCACGTGCTGGTGAAACTGGTCAACGCCAGCCTCAACCTCGCGTGGTTCAGCGCCAACTTTCCCGATGCGCGGCAAGTGTTCGTGGTCCGGCATCCGTGCGGCCAGTTCGAGAGCTGGCAACGCCTCGGCTGGGAGCCCCAGCCCCGGCTGCTGCTGGAGAACCCCCGCCTGGTGGCCGATCATCTCCATCCCTTCGCGGACCTCATCGGCAGCGCGAACACCTTCTGGGAGCGCGCCGGCGCGCTGTGGGCCGCGACGGTCCACGTGGTCCACCGCCAGACGGAGCTCGAGGGAGGCAGGCTCATCGTCGCCTACGAGTGGCTCTGCGCGGACCCGCTGCCGCGGTTTCAGGATCTCTACGCGCGCCTCGACCTGAGCTGGACTCCCGGGGCGGAGCGGTTCATCCGCGCTTCCGACACGGAGGCGGATCCCGGGACCTACTCCATGCGCCGACGGACCGCGATGCAGATCGACAAGTGGAAGCAGAGGCTCAGCCGCGAGGACATCGACGCG
>DATABZ010000033.1:0-16882 GCA_036259315.1 Gemmatimonadales bacterium
CCAGCTCGAACTGCTCCAGCCCGAGCACCTCGGTGCCGGCCCGGCGCGCGAGCCAGTACGCCGCCGCGCTGCCGAAGCCGCCGAGGCCGAGGACGATGTACTCGTAGTCGGTCTTCATCGGAGTGCCGGCGGAACCCCACCTTCTCCGCGAGCTGCATGGTAGACAATGTGAGCAGATCCCTCTGCTGCTGCCGCGGGATGACAGTCTTGCGCTTCCGCCGTTCCGCCGTTCCGCCGTTCCGCCGACATTACCGCACGTCCCCCAGCCGCTCCCCCACATACCTCCGAATGTCCAGACTCCAGCTCTCCATCGGCGCATAGTAGCCCGTCTGGAAGACGCGGGAGGCCATCCCCCGCTGCACCGACTCGCAGATGGCCCAGTCCTGCCGGTTTACGAGGTCCCAGAAGTCCACCGCATCCGAGGGATCGAAGTCCGGCTTCTCCATCTCGCTGGGGTGGAAGAGGAACTCGCAGACGATCGTAGTGCGCCCCGGGGCGTGGGGGCGGATGGTGAACGCCGCCACGTGGTCCGCGGAAAGACTCAGCAAGAGGTTGGGATAGATCAGCTCGCCCTTGTGGCGGACCTGCTCGTCTTCGCTCAGACCTCCGAATGGCGCGCGGTTGGTCGTGCCGCTCCCGGTGAAGGTCCAGGCGCCGTCGCGGTGGGGGATCCCCCGCTCCCAGTCGAGCTCCGCCCCACCCCGCTGCTTGAAGGCGGGCACCAGCCGGCAGAGCTCGGGATGCACCGGGCCGCAGTGATAGCACTCATTGTAGTTCTCGAGCATGACCTTCCAGTTGGCCGCGATGGGATACTCGATCCGGCGCGCCACTTGGAGGTCGGCGAGTGGATAGCGCCGGAGGCGCTCGGGCACGCCGCCAAGCTGGGTCTGGAGCGGCACACTCGAGGCGTTCGCTTCCGAGGGCGTCAGGTGCACGAAGACGAACCCGCCCCACGTGTCCACCCCGACGGGGTGCAGGCCGAGGTCGCCCTTCGCGAGGCCGTCGCTCTCCTCCAGGAACGGCGCCGTGCGCAGGGCGCCCTCGAGCGTGTAGGTCCACGAGTGGTAGGGGCAGCGGATCCCGCCGGCGAAGTGCCCGCGGTCGCAGTCGGGCACCAGCTGCGAGCCGCGGTGGCGGCAGACGTTGTAGTGGGCGGCCAGAGCACCGCTGCGGGTGCGCACGACGAGCACGCTCTCGCCGGCGACATCGCGCACCAGGTAGTCGCCGGGTCCGGGGATCTCTTCCTCCCTCGCCACGCAGACCCACTCGCGCCAGAAGATCCGCTCCCGCTCCAGATCGAAGATCCGGTCGGCCAGATAGTAGTCCCGGTGCAGCGTGCGCTCGAGCCCGGAACCGGCCGGGGGACCGTTCTCGCTCATCGCGCCGCCTCCCCGCCCTCGGGGCCGTAGAAGATCACCCAGACGGCGAGGTCGTCCGAGAACTCCTCGAACCGGTGCTCCACCCCGGCGGGCACAAAAAGCAGGTCGCCGGGCCCGAAGGGGTGCCGGGTGTCGCCGTTCCGGAACTGGCCGCTGCCGTGGATCACGATGTAGACCTCGTCACGGGAGTGTGGGGTCTGGGGGTCCCGTCCCCTCGGCGCGTACAGCTCGATGCTGAGCGTGCCGTGCTCGAACAGCCCCACAAACCGCTCGCCCTTAGGGCCGGGCAGCTTTGGGAGAGCTTGGCTGACCGTCAGCCGATGCTCCGGCATGCGCGCTAGTCCCGTCCTACCGTCGAAAGTCCCGAATGATCTCCCGCGCCGCGTTGAACCCGCACGCCCCCATCACCCCGCCTCCCGGGTGCGTTGCCGCCCCGCAGAGATACAGATTGCGGACCGGCGTCCGGTAGTCCGCGTATCCCGGCACCGGCCGCATGAACGACAGGCTGCTGAGCGACATCACACCCTGCATGATGTTCCCACCCGTGAGCCCGAACCGCTGCTCGAGATCCACCGGCGTGAGCACCTGCCGCGCTATGACCGAGCGCTTGAAGTTGGGCGCGTACTCGTTCATCAGATCGAAGCAGCGGTCGGCGTACTTCTCGCGCTCCTCCTCCAGCGACAGGCCCGGCGCGAGCTTGTACGGGAAATACTGGGTGAACATCGACATCACGTACTTGCCGGGCGGCGCGAGGGTGTCGTCCAGCGAGGAGGGAATCGTGGCCTCGATGATCGGCGCCTGCGAGGGCCGGCCGTACTTCGCATCGTCGTACGCCCGCTCGATGTACTCCATCGTGGGCGAGATGTGGATCGTGCCGCGGTGCTGCGGGCCCGGAGCCGTGCCCGGCAGCGCCGTGAAGTCGGGCAGCTCGCCGAGGGCGATGTTGATCTTGCAGCTCGCGCTGCTGTAGTCGATGTGGCGAACCGACTCCACGAACTCCGCGGGGAGATCGCCGTTGCCCATCAGCCTGAGGAAGGTGACGTTGGCATCCACGCCCGACGCCACACGGGTCGCCCGGAGCTCGGTGCCGTCCCGCAGCACCACTCCGCGCGCCAGGCCGTCCTTCACCAGGATCTTCACGACCTCGGCGTTGGTGCGGATCTCGGCGCCGGCCTCGCGGGCGGCGGAGGCGATGGCGTTGCTGATGCCGCCCATGCCGCCCCGGACGTAGCCCCAGACGCCGCGCACCCCGTCGCATTCGCCCATGACGTGGTGGAACAGCACGTACGCGGTGCCGGGCATCGAGGGCGACGCCATGGCCCCGATGATCGCATCGGTCGCCAGCGTGACCTTGAGCTGCTCCGACTCGAACCAGCGGTCGAGGATCGGCGTCGCGGCGCCCGCGAGGATTTCCACCGCCTTCTGCCCGTCGGTCCCGAGCTTGAGGAAGCCCAGGCCGAGCCTGGCGAGCTGCACCAGGTTCGCCGGCTTCAGCGACCATGGGTTCGGCGGGGTCATGATCAGGGTGGGCTCGAGGAAGTCGGCCACCCGCTCCAGCATCGCCTCGTACTTGGGAAGCGCGTCCGCGTCCAGGGCGGAGAACTTCGACACCTCGCGATGGGTCAGCGCCTTGTCGGGCCCGAGGAGCAGCGAGCGCCCGTCCGGAAACGGCGTGAACGAGGAGGGATTCCGCGGCAGCATCTCGAACCCGTGCCGCTTGAGCTCGAGGTCGTGGATGATCTCCGGCCGGAGCAGGCTGTTGACGTACGCGGCGGTGGAGACCTTGTAGCCGGGCCAGAGCTCCTCGGTGACACAGGCGCCGCCGAGCACCTCGCGGCGCTCGAGCACGAGCACCTTGAGGCCCTTCCGAGCGACGTAGGCGGCCGTGACGAGGCCGTTGTGGCCCCCGCCGACCACGATGAGATCGTAGGTCACCAAGCGAGCTGTATCTCCGTCCGTGCGTACGCGAACCGCCCGTTGTACCCGAACGGCGAGGCCGCGGCCCAGGGGAAGGTGCCGAAGTTGTTGTTGTAATCGCTCGCCAGGCTGCCGTCCTCGTCCACTACGAGCGTGGAGCTCGGCTGGTCGGGGTACGTGTCGAACAGGTTGCGAACGCCGAGGGCCAGCTTCACCAGGTTGAACTGGTACGCCACTTCCGCGTCCACCAGGCCCTTCCCGCCGTACTCCTCACGGCAGAGATCGCAGAAGCCCGGCTGCGCCGAGGAGAACCCGCCGAAGTAGGAGAAGCGGCCCAGCGCGCTGACCCGGCCGATGCTGTAGTTCGCCTGGAGTGTCGCGCGCCAGTCGGGCCGCTCGTCCTCGATGGCGATCACGTTCACCGTGTCCAGCAAACCCGGCTCCGTGGACCCGGCCTCCCGCAGCACGTCCGGGATCGAGTCCAGGCGCAGGATCTCGTTGTGGGTGTAGTTGAGCGAGCCCGTGAGATCCAGGGTCCCCGTCGCGCCGGTCGGAAGCCGCAGGTTACCGGTGATGTCCACGCCTTGGGTCCGGGTGTCGAGGCCGTTGGTGAAGTACTGGACCCCCCCGACGTCGCTGATCCCCGCATCGGCCAGGAGCTGCAAAGTCGCGTCGTCGTCGAACGTGGCGCCCAGGATGATGCGGTCGTCGATGTCGATGTGGAACACGTCGGCGGTCACCGTCAGATTGTCCACCGGCGTGAACGCGAGACCGGCGCTCAGGCTGACCGAGGTCTCCTCCTGGAGCGGTCTCGAGCCGAGTGCCAGGGAGGCGGGATGGTCCACCGGGAAGATGCCGACCTCGATGAATTGATCGGCGATGACGTTGGTGACGACCTTCTGGAACGCCACCTGGCTGAGCCCCGGTGCCCGGAAGCCGGTGCCGGCGGCCGCCCGGAAGATCAGCCGGCGAGACGGCTGGTACCGGAGCGCCACCTTGCCCGAGAGCCGCTCGCCGAAGTCGTTGTACGACTCGAAGCGCGCGGCGACGTTCGCCAGGACCTGCGGGGTGACGTCGGTTTCCGCATCGGCGTAGAGCCCGAAGTTCGTGCGGTCGCGCTCGGAGGCATCGCCCGGCGTGAACCCGGGGAACCCCGAGCTGCCGGACGGAGCGATTTCCGAGCTGTCCTGGTCCAGGTGGAACCCATTGATCCAGGAGGCCGTCTCGCCCGCGCGGATCTTGTAGGTCTCGCGCCGGAACGAGGCGCCGAAGGCGAGGTTGAGCGGCGCCGGGAGCCCGACCTCCACCGGCCGCGCCACGTTGAGCGCGGTAATGAACTCGCCGCGGAGCAGCCGTCCCGAGAAGAACTCGGTCTGGTTCGGAATCCCCGGATCGTCCGCGGTGCCGAGGATCCGGTCCGGACCCGGCGCACAGGGCACGTCTAGGCAGGGACCGAGCGACGCGTTGTTCGTGGTCTCCATGTTGTAGTCGAAGTTGTTGTGCCCGTACTCCGCGCCCAGCTCGTAGCTCCAGCCGGAGAGCACGCCGCGGACGCCGCCGGCCGCGGACCAGTCGGTGGCGGTGCCGGCGAAGGTGGGCAGGAACCCGAGCGGGTAGAGCTCCGGCCAGTTGCGGGCGTTGTCCGCGTAGCGGCGGAACGCGTTGCCGGTCCCGTCCCGGTGGCCGTACCCGCCGAAGCCGTAGATCTCGGTGGTGCCCTCGTCGTTCAGGGGCATCCGCAGGTTGGCGAACGTCAGCACGTCCTTCTCCAGCCCATCGCCCCAGTGGTGGTTGGGCTGGGGCACCGGGTTGCGCTTCTCGATGACCTGCCCGGTCTCCGTATCGATCGAGTCCGCCACACCCGTGCCTGCGGCCTCGAACGGGTCCGCCCAGGCGCGGTTGGTGGGCTGACGGTGCCGGAACTCCCCGAAGAGTCCCAGGGACCCGCGCCCGATCCCGATGCCCCAGCCGCCGTTCACGTTCACCGTGGTCCCGTCGTCGGGGTAGTTGTCGGTGACGTACCGGCCGGCGTCGCCGCTCAGGAACGGAGAGAAGACCCCGTCCTTGAGCACCAGGTTCACCACGCCCGCGATGGCGTCCGAGCCGTATTGGGCGGACGCGCCGTCGCGGAGCACCTCGATGCGGTCGAGCGAGCTGGCCGGCAGCGCATTGAGGTCCACCCCGCTCGAGCCCGAGGGCATCCCGTAGTTGAACGTGTTCACGACCGCCGTCTGGTGCCGTCGCCAGCCGTTCACCAGCACCAGGGTGTGGTCCGGGCTCAGGCCGCGGAGCGTGAACGGTCGCACGATGTCACCGGCGTCGGTGACGCTCTGGCGAGGGAAGTTGACGGAGGGGGACACGGACTGCAGGATGATGCTGGTCTCGGTGGTCCCCTGCCGCTGCAGCTCCTCGGCGGGGAAGATGTCCACCGGCACCGCCAGCTCCTCCTCCGCCGTGTGCCGGGCCCGCGATCCGACCACCACGTCGATCGGGGCGAGCTGCACCGCGCTCCGCGTCAGGGTGAAGTCCCGGGTGACCGCATCGGTCCCGGTCACGGTGACCTGGGCGCTCTCGGACCGGTAGCCGATCAGCCGGACCCGGACGGTGCGGTCCCCGGCGGGCACGCCGCGAATCTCGTAGTCACCCGAGGCCCCGGACACCGCCCTGAGGGTCGTTCCCTCGACCGACACGGCCGCATTCGCGAGCGGGGCGCCGGCGCTGTCCGAGACCGTGCCGCGAATCGTGCCGGCCTGCGCGGCGAGCGGCGCCGCCGCCGCGGCCAGCCCCAGCCCGGCGATCATCCCCACGATGCCACGCATCATTGGGCCTCCGAAAAACATGTTGACAGCGGTGGAGGTGCAGAAGATTCTCCGTCCTAGATACCGGCCCCCCGAATCACCGTCAAGCCGCTCGGCCTCCGGCTCACACGTGCGCGCGCGCTCGGTTCCGCCGTCTAGACTTTCTGAAGGGCGCGCAGCACATTGCGTACACCCATCCCAATGCTGCCCACCACCTCGGCGAACGCAGGTTCCGCCGGTGCCGCCGGGCAGCCCCGCTCGACAGGAGAAGACCGTATGAGAGCTGGCATGCGTCCGTGGATGCTGCGCGCGGCTTGCTGCGCGAGCGCGCTCGCGCTGACCGCGGTATCCCTCGGAGAGGCCCAGCAGAGCTCCATCGGCGGCGTGGTGACCGACGAGGCCACCGGCCAGCCCCTGGAAGCCGCGCGAGTGGTGCTCACGGGGGTGGACCGCATCGTGGGCACCAACCAGGAAGGCCGCTACATGTTCCGCAACGTGACGCCCGGAAGCTACGAGATCCGGGTGCTCCGGCTGGGCTTCCGCCCCTCCACCGACAGCGCGCACGTGGCGCCGGGGGAGGAGGTCACGCTCGACTTCACCCTGGTGCCGGCTCCGGTGCAGCTCGACGAGATCGTGACCACGGCGACCGGCGAGCAGCGCAAGCTGGAAGTCGGCAACGTCGTCGCCACGATCGACGCCGCACGGGTGACGGAGGAATCTCCGATCACCGAATTCGGCAATCTGCTCTCGGGCCGGGCGGCCGGCGTGCAGGTCCAGAAGACCTCCGGTACGACGGGTACTGGGACCCGGATCCGGATCCGCGGGTCCAACAGCGTCTCCCTGTCCAACGAGCCCCTGTATTACATCGACGGGATTCGGATGGAGAGCGGCGCCAGCTCGAGCACGCTCGACATCGGCGGCTTCGGCCAGGGCGCGGGGGCGGCGCCCTCCCGGATCAACGACATCAACCCCGAGGACATCGAGTCCATCGAGATCGTGAAGGGGCCGGCGGCGGCGACCCTCTACGGTATCCAGGCCTCCAACGGGGTCGTCCGCATCACCACCAAGCGCGGGCGCGCCGGCAAGGCGCGGTGGAACCTGTACACCGAGCTGGGGGCGGTGCACGACCACAACACCTACCCCGTCAACTTCAACGGGCGCGACTCGACCCAGGCGACCGGCATCGACGAGGGCTGGGACGGCTTCTGCATCGTGCAGTTCGAGCTCGACGGCCTCTGCACCCAGACGTCCGTGAGCACGTTCTCGCCGCTCGACGATCCCACCACCAGTCCCCTCAAGACTGGACTCCGTCAGCAGTACGGCGCCAACGTGTCGGGCGGCACCGAGCAGTTCACCTACTACGTCTCCGGCGATTACGAGAACGAGGATGGCGTCTATCGGCTGCCCGAGTTCGAGGAGGACTCGGTCCGGGAGACCCGCGGTGTCGTGCCCGACCACCAGCTGAGGCCCAACACCCTGGAGCGGGTGAGCCTCCGCGCCAACCTCGGCGCCAACGTCTCGCCTGATGCCGACATCCAGGCGAACGTCGGCTACACCTCGAGCGACGCAAGGTTCGTGGAGAACGACAACAGCTTCCTCACGATCACCGGCAGTGCCGAGGCGAGCGGCGTCCCGCAGGACGTGAACCGGGGGTGGTTCTTCATCCCGGCCGAGCTGTTCGCCCAGCTCAATCAGCAGGGCACCGAGCGGTTCATCGGCGGACTCACCGGCAACTGGCGGCCCCTCAGCTGGCTCACTACCCGCGCCACCCTGGGGTACGATGTCACTAACCGGCAGGACGTTCAGTTTTGGCCAACCGGGCAGGTCGCCGACTATCTGGAGAACCGGCGCGGACAGAAGTACGACAACCGGTTCCAGATCTCCCAGACTTCCGTCGACCTGGCCGCCAGTGCTCGGTTCAAGCTCTCTCCCGCACTCGGCTCCAAGACCTCGATTGGCGGCCAGTTCTACCGCGACCACGCCACCGGCACCTTCGCGACGGGCCGGGTGCTCCCGGCCGGCTCCGAGACGATCACCGGGGCCGGCAGCACCGAAGCCCGCGACACCACGGTGGAGTCGCGCTCGATCGGCACCTACGTGGAGCAGGAGCTCGCCATCAAGGAGCGGCTCTTCGTCACCGGCGCGCTCCGCTTCGACGACAACAGCGCCTTCGGCGAGAACTTCGACGCGACGGTCTATCCGAAGGCCAGCGTCTCCTGGCTGGTGTCCGAGGAGCCGTTCTTCGGCGCTGGCGGCTTCCTGAACACACTACGCCTCCGCGGGGCCCTCGGCGTGAGCGGTCAGCAGCCCGGCACGACCGACGCCCTCCGATACTTCAGCCCCGTGGCTGGCAAGCGCGCCGGCGTGGTCAATACCGGGATCACGTTCGGCAGCCTGGGCAACCAGGACCTCAAGCCCGAGCGCTCCCGCGAGTTCGAGCTCGGGTTCGACGCGTCGGTGTGGAGCGACCGGGTCAGCCTCGAGTTCACCTACTACAACAAGCGCACCCGCGACGCGCTGGTGCAGCGCAATGTGGCGCCGTCCGTCGGCGCGTCGGAGTTCCAGTTCTTCAACCTCGGCGAGGTCAAGAACTACGGCTTCGAGCTGGCGATCAACACGCGGGTAATCGACACCCGGAGCATCGCGTGGGACGTGGCGCTGAGCGGCTCGGTGTACGACAACGAGCTGGTGGAGCTGGGTGAGGGTGTCGAGCCGATCATCTTCGGGTTCGGCCTCCAGCGCCACGAGGAGGGCTATCCCCTGGGCGGCTACTGGGCCAGACCGATCACCGGCTTCGCGGACGCCAACGGAAACGGCATCATCGAGGCGGGCGAGGTGACGGTGGGAGACGAGGCGGTCTTCCGTGGGCGCGCCTTACCGAACAAGGAGGCGTCGCTCAACAGCGCACTGACGCTCTTCGACGGCCGGGTCCGCGTCGGCACTCAATTCGACTATCGCGGCGGGCACTACCTCGACAACGCCATCGAGTCGTTCCGCTGCACCCCGGTGCTCAACTGCCGGGGCCTGGTGGACCGCAACGCGCCGCTGGAGGAGCAGGCCCGGGCGCAGGCGGTGCTCAACGAGGCGACGGAGTGGGGGTACTACGAGCCCGCCTGGTTCATCAAGCTCCGCGAGCTCTCGGTCACGCTGTTCGCACCCGACAGCTGGGCCCAGCGATTCCGCGCGAGCCGCCTGAGCCTCACGCTGGCGGGGCGGAACCTGTGGACCATCACCGACTACTCGGGCGTGGACCCGGAGGTGAACGCCTTCGCGCAGGACAACTTCGCGACCAGCGACTTCGAGTCGCAGCCGCAGGTGCAGTACTGGACCGCGCGCCTCAACATCGGCTTCTGAGAGACGGGGTAACGACACCATGCGACAGACGACTACCACGAGCATGCTGCTGGTCGCGGCCCTGGCACTCTCGACGGGATGCGGCCTGCTGGACACCGACCATCCGAACATCGTCGACCCCGACGACGTGGAGTCCGAGGCCGGTGCCGAGGCGCGACGGGTCGGCGCCATCGCCGACTTCGCCTTCGCGCAGGACGGCGACGGCACCGGCTTCGAGGACGGCCACATCCTCCTGAGCGGGCTCATGTCCGACGAGTTCGTGCTCAGCACCACGCCGCCGACCGAGCAGGAGATCGACCAGCGGCGAGTGTTCGAGAACAACTCGACGCTCTACGACATGTTCCACAACCTGCATCGGGCCCGCGCCGCGGCGGAGGGGGCGGCGGTGGCGCTCCGCGAGCAGCGGGAGGAGCCCGAAGCCGATGCCGGCATCGGCGAGATGCTGAGCCTCGCCGGGTTCACCTACGTCTTCTTCGGAGAGAGCTTCTGCTCGGGCGTGCCGTTCAGCAGGCTGGAAGGGGACGAGATCGTCTACGGGCAGCCGCAGACTACCGAGCAGATGTTCCAGACCGCCGTCAGTCGATTCGATGCGGCGCTCGCCGAGCCGGGAACGGCGGCGGAAGAGTCACAGGAGATCGCCTATCTGGCCGCGGTCGGTAAGGGGCGCGCGTTGCTCGATCAGGGCCTGTTCGCCGATGCCGCGGCCGCCGTGGCGGGGGTGCCCACGGAGTTCCAGTACGTGACCGAGCACGCCGAGAGTCCCCTCCGCCTGCAGAACGCCGTCTACTCCTACAGCGTCGGCTGGCTCTGGTCGGTGTCCGACCAGGAGGGAGGGGTGGGTCTCCCCTATCGTTCGGCGGAGGACCCCCGGGTGCCGTACTTCGACGAGGAGAGCGCCGGCCTGGACAACACCACGCCGCAGTTCACGCTGCTCAAGTACCCCGACGCGAGCGCGTCGGTGGTCGTCGCGGACGGCATCGAGGCGCGGCTGATCGAGGCGGAAGCCCTGCTCCAGGCCTCCGACCTGCCGGGCATGACCTCGATCCTGAACGACCTCCGCGCCGCGCAGGGCCTCGATCAGCTGGACGTGCCGGGCAGCCAGGACGAAGGCGTGGACCTGCTCTTCAGCGAGCGGGCGTTCTGGATGTTCGCCACCGGCCACCGCCTCGGCGACATGCGCCGGCTCATCCGCCAGTACGGCCGGACGGAGGACGACGTCTTCCCCAGCGGCAGCTACATCAAGGGGGGCAGCTACGGCGACGATGTGAACCTGCCGATTCCGCAGGAGGAGGGGAACAATCCGAACGTTCCCGACGGGTGTCTGAACCGGGACGCGTGAGGGACGGGCGGACGGGCGGACGGGCGGACGGGCGGACGGGCGGACGGGCGGACGGGCGGACGGGCGGACCGAAGCTAGCCCGCCCCACAAAGGGAGGGATCCTCTCTACGGGTGTCGATCACCGCGGAGAAGATCCCTCGCTTCGTATTCACTCCTGCACTACACAAGCTGGTCGCGTTCACCTCCCGCCGTTCCGCCGGCGGGGTGGTCGTGGAGGGGAGCGGTTCCGCCTTCCGCCTCCGTCAGTACACCGCCAGAAACGACCGCGTGAGATCGCTCTCCAGCGTCCACTTGACCCACTGTCCCGGCTGCACCAGCAGACTCTCGCTGGTGTAGCTCCGGGGCCCGCCGATCGGATACGCCCGCAGACGGACATCGGTGCCGGCGCCGAGCTCCCGGTAGGGAAAAATGAAGGTCTCGGTGCTGAGTGACCCTACCATGCCGAGGCGGTCGGTCGATGTCCCGCGCACCAGATAGATGATGATGTCGCTCCACCCGTGGTTCTCGACCTCGAGCGCCACCTCGGCGGTCGCGGGAGAAGGCGGCGCCTCGGAGGCGTCCTCCTCCGAGCGCGAGGCGCAGCCCAGCAGGAGACCGATCAGCCCCAGCACCTGCCCCGCGGCGGCGATTCTCCCGCTCCACATGGCTCTCCCGCCCTCCTAACGGCCCCCGGCGCTCGCCCGAGCGGGCGAAGCACCGAGATGCTCCCCGTACCACGCAAGATACCGCTCCATCCGGTCCAGCACGAACGAGGGGCGGCGGATCTCGTGGGCCTCGCCCGGATAGATCACCAGCTCGGTCTGGCGGCCCAGGCTCTTCAGCGCCTGGTACATCTGCTCCGAGTTGATCAGCGGGACGTTCCAGTCCTCCTGACCGCAGAGGAAGAGCGTGGGCGTGACGATCCGGTCGGCCCGGAGGAACGGCCGGGACACCCGCTTCCAGGCGTCGAGGTTGGCCCAGGGCTTCCCCAGCTCCAGCTCGTATTCCAGCGCGTACATGTCGGTGCCGTAGCCGGCCAGCGAGTTTCCCTGCCCCGCGCCGCTGGTGGCCGCCTTGAACCGCTGATCACGGGCGATGACCTGGTTGGTGAGGATGCCGCCGTAACTCCAGCCTCCGATGCCCAGCCGCTCCGGGTCGGCGACGCCGACGGACACGGCGTGGTCCACCGCCGCGAGCACGTCGTCGCCGTCCTTGTCGCCCCAGGCCGCGAAGATGGCGGTGGAGAACTTCTCGCCCCGTCCCGAGCTGCCCCGCGGATTGACGCCTAAGACGACGTATCCCTGCGCGGCGAACACCTGCCAGTCCAGATTGGCGAAGTCGTGATAGAACTGCCACACCGGCCCGCCGTGGATACGGAGAATCGTGGGATAGCGGGTGCCTGGCCGGTAGTCGGGAGGCCTGAGCATGAACCCGTGAATCGGCGTGCCGTCGCGGCTCCTGACGGAGATCTCCTCCACCGCGGCGAGGCGCACCTCGCCGAGCCACGCGTCGTTCTGGGCGGACAGCTTCCGCAGGTCGCCGCGCTCCACCGCGAACACCTCGGTGGGATGCTCGGTCGTGCTCGAGGTGAGCGCGATGCGACCGTCCCGCCCCACCGAGAGGTCCTCGATCGTCCGTTTGCCCTCGACCAGCCGCTCCACCTTCCCGCCCGCGGCGGGAACGCGGGCCAGGTGGTACACGCGGTCGTCCTCCAGCAGGAAGAGCACCGAAGAGCCGTCCGGCGAGAAGGTCGGCGACAGCACGTTGCGGTCGAGCGACGCGGTGAGCACCCGCGCCGGCCCGCCGTCCACCGGTACCACCGCCACCTTATGGCCACCGTAGTAGAGCAGCTCCGGCTTCCCTCCCTGCACGTAGGCGATCAGCTTGCCGTCCGGGCTCCAGCTCGGCGCCCGGTTGCCCCACTCGGGGTCCATGTCCGCTCCGGCGTACGTCGTGAGCTGCCGCGGCTCCGCCCCGGCCCGCGCTTCGACCACGTGGACGTCCCAGTTGTCGGTCCGGTCGTACTCGGGCCTCCGGCGACTCAGGAACGCGATGGACCGCCCGTCCGGGGACCACGAGGGCGACACCTCGTCGTACTCGCCGGGCGTGATCAGCTCCGCCTTCCGATCGGCGAGCGTGAACACGTACAGGTGCTCCCGTTCCTCGCCGATGTAGCCGACCCCATCGTACTTGAAGCGGTAGCGGTCCACGACGATGGGCCGGGGCCGGTGGTCGCTCGAGTCCTGGCCCGGGAGCGGCTGGTCCGGATCGGGATCCGAGGCGATGAGCGCCAGTCGGGTGCCGTCGGGCGACCAGGCGAAGTCCGAGATCCCGCCCGGCAAGTCGGTCACCCGTTCCGCCTCGCCACCGCGCCGGTCGAGCAGCCAGACCTGCTCCACCTCGCGCGGATCGTTCCGGGACGAGAGAAAGGCGAGATACCGCCCGTCGGGGCTCCAGCGCGGGGAGTGCTCCCGCTCGCCCGTGAACGTCAGCCGGACGCTCCGCTTCCCGTCCCAGCTCGTCATCCAGACGTCCGCGTCGCGCTTGTCCTCGACCGTGTCGGCGGTGGCGACCGTGTAGGCCACCCAGGCGCCTTCGGGCGAGAGCTGCGGATCGCTGACCCCGCGGATCCGGAGCAGGTCTCGCGCCTCGACCGCGCGCTGGGCGGCGAGCTCGTTCGCTGGGGTGAAGCAGAGTCCGATCACCAACAGGCCTGCGTACTTCAAGTCGTCCTCCGTCATGGTCCCTTGTAGACGATCCCGCCCTTCATCACGAACACTACGTTCTCCAGGCTCCCGAGGTCCGCCAGCGCGTCGCCCGGCACCGCGACGATGTCCGCCTGCTTGCCGACGGCTATCGAGCCGACCCGGTCCTCCCACCCCATGAGCTCGGCCGCCGAGAGCGTGGCGGAACGGACGGCCTGGATCGGGGTCATGCCGTAGCGGACCATGTAGGGGAGCTGGCGGGCGGCGAAGCGGTGGGGATACACGCCGGTGTCGGTGCCGTAGGCGATGCGCACCCCCGCGGCGACCGCCTTGCGGAAGCCGACCCGCTGCGCCTCGGTGGTCTCGTCGTTCTTGCGCAGGATCTCCTCGTCCCACCCCTGCTCCCGTCCCACGCTCGCGATATAGTCGCCGTTGTAGATGTCCGCCACCAGCCAGGTGCCCTTCTCCTTCATCAGGGCGATCGCCTCGTCGTCGATGAGCGAGCCGTGCTCGATCGAGCGAACCCCGGCGCGTACCGCGCGCTTGATCCCCTCGGCGCCGTGGGCGTGGGCGGTGACGTAGGTGCCGTACTCCGCCGCCTGCTCCACCGCGGCCCGGATCTCCTCCTCGGTGTACTCGGAGGCTCCGGGCCTGGTGCCTTCGGTCAGCACCGCCCCCGTGGCGATCATCTTGATGAAATCGGCGCCGCCGTTGAGCAGCGCCCGCACTCGCTCGCGCACCTCGGCGGCGGAGTTCGCCACGCCGAAGCGATACTCCCCTGGAATGGTCACGTCCAGCGCGGCGCCGACCAGCTCGCCGCCGCCGCTGGTGACGGTGACGTACGCGCCCGCCACCGACATCCGCGGCCCGATGACGGTGCCGTCCTCGATCGCGTCGCGGAGCGCCGCGTCCACCAGCGCGCGGTAGGTCCCCACGTCGCGGACGGTCGTGAAGCCCGCCAGCAGCGTGCTGCGGGCGTTGCGCACGCCGCTGAACGCCTCCTGCGCCCCCGAGCGCTGGAGCGGCAGCAGCGCGTCCGCATCGCTGAGATCGCCGATCAGATGAGCGTGGCAGTCGATCAGCCCCGGCAGGACGCTGTGCCGGGAGAGATCGATGACGCGCGCCCCCGCCGGCGGCCTGGTCGAGCCCGGCTGGATGGCCGCGACCCGTCCGTCGCGCACCACGATCAGCTGGTCTCGCCGTACCTCGCCGCGCTCGACATCGACCAGGCGGCCTGCCCGGATGGCGACGACCGGCGGTGCGGTCCCTCCCTGCGGTGCGGTCCGGTCCTGCGCCGGCACACGGGCGGGCAGCCACGCCGTGGCGGCCAGCAGCAACGCGAGCCTGCCGAGGCTCATGGGAAGCTCCGAATTGGGTCGTAACGGAAGGCGCGGTTGAGGGGGCCGCGCGCCCCATATAATACCTGTTGCCGCCTGTGTCCCAACACCTGCTGGCGCCTGTGTCGGGCGGTGCCGGAAGCCGCCGTTGGGCGGCCCCGGCAACTTGGGCCTGCTTACTCCCCCTGCTCCCGCTCGCTCGGGGTCTCGACGTCCACGCTCGGGACCTTCACTTCCTTTTCCTCGCTGTTCACGTCCACGTCGGGCACGCTGACGGTGTCCGTGACGGTCCCGGTCTCGACGCTCGGAGTCTCCATGGTGTCGGTCTCCGTGCCGATGACCGGCTTCTCAACCTCGTACTCCCCTTCACCAGTCTTCTCGCAGGCGCTGGTCAGAACGAAGGCGGCGAGCGCCGCGGCCAAGCCGATGGTGCGCACAGTACCTCCCCAGTGAGTGTCGTCCGTTCGTGTTTCGCGGGGCCCAATGTGCAACACCGGGGAAGGCTGGGCCGTGTCAGCCATCACGCCGACGCCGTGCCGCTGCCCAGTTTTCCGCATCGCAATGTAGATAATGTTGACAACGGTACTGGTAAGTGTAAGAACGGCCATAGGTTAGCGTTACTGGAAATGGCTATGTTTTGAACAGTCCTCCTCCGGCTCTCACCGACAAGATCGGCTCCTGCACTCAACGCTGCGTCAACCAGGCCACAAGAACAGCCACCCGTCACCCACGCTGTGCGCCAAAGCAGGACGGCCCCCGGAGCTTTCCGGGGGCCGTCATTCGCTGCGACGTCGCGGTTCAGTCCTGAACCAGGATCAGATACCGGGAGGCCGACCAGAACTCCTCCGGCTGCGTGATCTCGACGGTGCCCGACACCTTGCCGTCCTTGGTCACGCTCGAGCCGAGATAGCCGGGGTTATGCCGGGAGACGATCTTGTACTTCTTGTCCGTCCGCGGCAGCGGGATCGAGGTCTGCTGGGTCTTGTCGATCGTCGTGAAGTCGGCCGGGTCGAGATCGCGGGCCGGCTCCAGCCGGGTGCCGCCGAAAACCAGGAACTTCGACCCTTCCTTGGTCACGATCCCCCGCTTCATCAGCTCGTCTTTGGTGCCGATCGCGTAGTGGACCTGGTTCTTGTAGGTCGTCAGGTTGGCGACCGTATCGCTCAGGGCCACGTTGACGACCTCGAGGTTCGCCTTCTCGGTCGTGAGCGTGTCCACCCGCCCGGCGAGCGTGGCGATCTGGGTGTCCTTCTCCGCCAGGGCCGTCTCGTACTCGATCTTCTGCTGCTCCGCCGTCGTCTTCAGGTCCTCGACCGTCTTCTTGAAGGTCTCGATCTGCGCGAGCAGGCGGGCGTTTCGCTGGCGGGACTGCTTGGCGCGCGCTTCGGTCTCGGCGAGCTTCGCCTCGCTCTCGTTGAGGCGGCTGATGACCTGCTTGACCCGCTCCAGGGCAGCCTGCCGCTCCTCGCGGTCCTTCTTCGCGCCGGGGACGCCAGGATCGCCGCTCGCCGGCTTCACCGACATGCTCTTGGCCTTCGCGAGCTCGCTGTTGATGTCGCTCACGAACTGCGTGGTCTCCAGGACCTCCGTCAGAAGGCTGTCCTTCTGAGCCTCGGCGGCCTTCGCCTCCGCCAGCGCCTTCTTGAGCTCGGCCTGGTTACAACCGGTCGTCGCCGCGACGGCGACCGCGATCAGCCACGCATACCTCATGCAAAACCTCCCCGCTCTGCTTGTGGTGGACACAGGCATCGGTGACTCGGCGGCAGCGCCGACCAGGGGGCCGAAGCCCTATGAAGCGTGATTCAGGAGCGAACCCAAAGCATACAAGAGGGGTGACGAGACCGCCACCCCTAGAAATTTGACAGGAGCTTGGAGGGTTACCTCAGTCGACCGGTCGGAATACCGACTGGAAACCGGCCAGCGATGCCCACGCCTCGCACCCCGCCGCGCGGGCGGCAGGTGCCCCCGCCGGCGCCGATGATCCCGCGCGGGCGCTTGCTGGGCAGCCAGGAGTCGTCCGCATCGGCCTCGAGGGATGGACCGCTGGTGGCGGGAATTACGGTGACGGTCTTCC